>JAYTMU010000229.1:0-8883 GCA_043728195.1 Bdellovibrionales bacterium | reverse complement strand
GCTTTACGAACATTTGCATCGGCTAAGAACGCGTCTTCGTGATTAATAAATAAACCTTGAAACACCGGAGAATCTTGAAAAAATATGCGGTAAGGTTCTTGTGCTTCGGTTTCCGCATAGGAAAGGGCTAAATCTGGCGGAAATCCTACGGCTGATACCATGTTTATCGCTTTAGTTTTTAGGCTGGCCAAAATGGCATTAGATTCGCCGATATGTTTCACTAGTATTTTAGTAACTTTTGCTTTGCTTCCATAGAAATGCGGGTTAGGTACCAAAATAAAATGACTTCCCAGCTTGAACTCTTGCACTTGAAACGGGCCGTTATATAATCCCGTGCGAATTGGGTTTACCACATAGTTTGTATTCTGATCGTAAGCTTCTTTTTGATTTTTCCATTTCGTAAAGGGCTCATTTTCTAAATGAAATGGGATTGGGTAAGGAAGGTCTCGGTCAAAAGTCCAACTGGCGGTGCTGTAACTAACGTTACATTTTTTTGGCTCTTTTAATATCCATTCGATGTTTTCAATTTTAGAGTACATTCCTTTATCAGTAACCATCGTATTATTACTTAAGCCTACTTGCCATCCCAACCACCAGTCGTGACAGGTGACGGGTGTACCGTCGCTCCATTTAGCATTCTTTTGAATGGTCCAAGTCGCCTTAATTTTTTTAACGCCGTTGGTGGTCGAAATTTTTGCCAACTTATTTTCTAAGGAAGGAATTTTTTCGGCCAAGTCTGGAATTAACTTACCGTTGGCACTTCGGGTTGTCATTTCACGCATCACAAAATGCATGAATGCTTCGGTTGAAGCTAAGTTTAAAGTGATCGGGTTAAACTGACCGAATTCTTGGATAACTGCAATGCGAAGCGGAATTTCTTCTGCGTAAGCGCAGAAACCAAAAAATGATAAAATAATGATAAGTTTTTTCATATCTTTTTTTAAGTGAGTTTTTAAAAACATTCAAGACTCAAATAGACTAAGTACGATTCAAATTTCTAAGACGTGACCACAAGGTTAACACCAGCAGTAACAGAAACGATACAATTAATAGCCGGTGTGTTGGAAAGCTTGGTGGCAGGGTGTGTACACGTGCACAGCCACCGAAGGCCTCATCGCTCGAAAGTTCATCACGGCCATACAGATAGTTGATGGCGTTAACATCGTCTTCAGCAAGACTGAAATTCTGTTTCGAGCCAGTCGAGTAATTCATTAAGGCTGCTGTATCTGTCGAATGCCCAATGCCAAGCGCATGACCAATTTCATGAGCTAGCGCAACTTTTGCCAAAGTCGTATTTAAGTTATTAAAATTTGCAATTGTTCCGCTTTCAACATTGAGTACTACAAAACCTAATGTCAAACGACCTGCCGAATTGGGATAGGCGCCACCAACACCGATGGCTCCGTCGGGATCAACTCCGGGAAACGTTGTTCCAAAGGCCGGATCACAGACAATCACGGCGCTTTCTGATGCCGTGCCAGAAACCGCCTGCGCTGGCGTTGCTGTTGATAATGTTCGTAGCAATAATTTCAGTTCGCTATTGGGAATTGAATTCCAAAGATCCATTGATTCCTGAATTAACGTTGCTGTTTCAGGTCTGCATCCAGCCGGATTTAGATGGAATGTCAGTGTCGGGTCTTCCCAGCCATTACTGTAAATGAGCGTAAAAGCTGAAGCTGTTGTATGAATAAATAAAATAAATAGGATGATTTTCATTAGTTACTTCCGATCTGATACGCAAGCCCTGTTAATAACGCAAAATTTCTTTTTTGGTAATGAAACGGGGCTTCAGAAATTAGGCTGCTTTGCCAAGATAGTTTGGGCGTAAGCGAATAATTGATACCAAACTCTAGCGCCAAATTGTTCATGGACGCCTTGCTATTTGGAATTTCGAAATCGGCCACACTGCCGCCGTTATTTAGGGTAACAGTTCCACCTTTTCCTTCGATACGCGTGTGATGCAGTAAAATGCCAGTTTTCCATTCGTAACCAGATTTTTTTAGCTGCTTTGCAAATTGGAAACGAAGTAATAAATGAGTTTCAAAAATGTTTCCATCTGGCCCTTTTTTTGGAAGTAACGTGTAATCTGTAAAAAACAGCAGCCGAGCATTTGCATTTAAGCCATACGAATAGCCTAGCAACAGCGGATACTGTAATGGCGCAATAAAATCTTTCTTGGCGCTGCTGACACTTGTCGTTTTTAAAATTGATCTGGAAAAAGCACTTAGGCCCGCATAAAATAAATGTCGACTTCCACTAAACGAACTAAAATTTGCGGTACTTTGCGAAGTCTCGGCTGGCGCTGATGAAACAGGCTTTCCGCCGCTAATTTCGACAGCGGGTACCGGTTTAGCGAACACCAATACAACTAATAGTAAAAGACTATGCAAAATGACACGAAATTCCATGTGCTAACTTTGCTGGTGATAAATCGGGTAGGCAAGTTAAAAAGCAAAGTTGAAATGCTTCTTGCCTGCATGCTATGCGTTCACTACATTGCAGACATCGAATCGATAGGTTAGCGCGAAAGGAATTTTTTTATGAAAGTTTTATTAACCGGTGCCACAGGATTAGTAGGTCGTGAAATTGGTAAATTTTTAGCTTTTAACGGTCATGAAATTTTTGTGATTTCCCGTGATGCTAACAAAGCAAAATTAGACTGTCCCTTTCCATGTCAAATTATTGTTGGCAGCTTAGATAAGGACCTTGTCACTGACCCGCGATTAAAAGAAATTGAAGGCGTGATTCACTTAGCGGGTGAAAGTGTAGCTGAAGCCAGGTGGTCAGCAGCAAAGAAAAAGAAAATTCATGATTCTAGGGCGCTAGGTACAAAAAACTTAATCTTGTCATTGAAAAATGCGGCGCTAAAGGTTTTTGTAAGCACCAGCGCCAGTGGTTACTACGGCGACCGCGGCACGGAAGTTTTAGATGAAACGGCTCAGCCTGGGGACGATTTTCTAGCCAAAGTTTGCGTTGATTGGGAAGCCCCGGTTCTAGAAGCTAAATCACAGTTTTCAAAATGCCGCTTTGTTATTTTTCGTGTGGGCATGGTCATAAGTCCCTTTGGCGGCGCTATGTTAAAAATGATTTCTCCATTTCGCCGCGGCGTCGGCGGCGCCGTAGGATCCGGTAAACAAATCATCAGTTGGATTCATATTTCTGATTTGGCAAATGCGTACGTGCAAGCTGTAGAAAATGCAGAGTACTCGGGAATATTCAATGCAGTAGCACCCCAACCTGTTACTAACCTGGAATTTTCTAAAATTTTGGCAAAGTCGCTAGGATCATCGCTTGCAGTTGCCATTCCAACATTTGCTATAAAAGCTATGTTTGGCGAAATGTCGCATGTGCTTTTAAGTTCGCAAAATTTACGGAATAAAAAATTAAAAGAAGTTAATTTTAAGTATCTGTATCCCTCAGTTAGTGAAGCCTTAGCACATGTTGGTTCGTACTATCAGAACGGCGATGAAATCTACCGCGCTGAGCAGTACTTACCGGCCTCTCGAAAAAATGTTTTTCCATTTTTTAGCCAAGCTAAAAATTTGGAAGAGTTAACTCCACCGCTGCTGCAATTTAAAGTTTTGAAAATGTCGACGTCTGAAATTCAGTCAGGGACGCTGATTGATTATCGCCTAAAGATCCACGGGGTACCCGTTAGCTGGCGTACGGAAATTTTAGATTGGCAGCCTGTTTCAAAGTTTACCGACACCCAGCAAAAAGGGCCGTATTCAAAGTGGCATCACACCCACGAATTTTTTGATATGGGATCTGGCACATTGATGACGGATTTAGTGCGCTACAAGTTACCACTAGGCATTGCCGGGTGGGCGGTCGGCGGCGCTTTCGTTGCCAAAGACGTAAAGCAAATTTTTGCTTACCGCAAAAAAGTTTGCGCTGCGTTCGATTTTAAACAGCGAAGCTAAACTTATATCGACGCTTATTCGGGAAGCTCCGGCACGTTTACAAAAGATGGCCAAAAATCAAAATACGCAGGCCGAAGTTCCGAAAGTAGCCAGCTTACCCGAGCTTTAAGCGTTAAATAGAAACTGCAAAGCCTGCCCTTTGTATAAAGAAGCTACTCATGTCGTTGCAGGTGTTGGCCCTGCCGATGCAAAACTTATGATCGTTGGAGAACAACCCGGCGATCAGGAAGATCTTCAAGGAAAACCCTTCATTGGGCCCGCTGGGCAAGTGCTAAACTTACAATTACAAAGAGCTAATTTACAGCGTGAAAAAATTTATTTAACCAATGCCGTTAAGCATTTTAAATTTCAGCGCGTTGGCAAATTGCGCAAGCACTCGAAAGCATCAGGCACCGAAATGCACGCCTGCAGACCTTGGCTTGAAGCTGAAATTAGCTTTGTTAAACCAAAAGTAATTATTGCGCTAGGGCTAACCGCAGCCACCAGTATTTTGGGCCGCTTACCAAAAATAACTGGGGAGCGCGGCCAAATTATTCGTGGATCACCCTATGCGGAAGCTGTTATAATTTCGTGGCATCCGGCAGCGATTCTACGGGCCGTGGACCCTACCGAGGCCGCAGAGAGAAAACAACAATTAGGTGACGACTTGCGGTTAGCTGCGGGGCTACTTTAAGAAGAGTTTTCTATTAAGATAAATTAAGTGGTTTTATATGTCTGCAAGTTGTAGGTTCCTGCTGTGATTTGATTCGCAGACTAGGCGCACATGAAAACAGTTTATCTAAACAAATTCAAAGTTATCGAGCCTAGATATAAAATGGCGCAGGATGCATTGTTGCAGTGGACGGTAGCCGCCCATCAAGTCGCAGAGACTTACCAGTCTGATATAGCAGCTGCTAAGCTGGGGCCAGAATCCATCCAGACTTTATTTAAAAGATTTGGTGTTAAGGCAGCGCTGATAGGTCAACGTTTTACTGAATGCGATGACATCTTTTCAACTGAATTTAACACGAATCCAATTTATCAAGTTACCGCTGAACGGCCGCATGGTGCCGACATCCACACGCGCGCCAATTTTTTTTCGGAGCGTGCGTTTAGCGTATTTAAAAAAATATATGATGTAAATCAAGTGCAACAAAAGCCTGATCATTTAATTCATGTGACCTGCACAGGTTACATTTCACCCAGCGCTGCGCAACGAATTGTGACAGAAAAATTTTGGAATCAGGCCACAGCTATTACGCACGCGTATCACATGGGTTGTTATGCAGCTTTGCCAGCTGTGCGCTTGGCAAAAAGTTTAGTTCGTGACGAATGTGAAACCAATAAAAATTTCACGACAGATATTGTGCATACAGAAATGTGCAGCTTGCACATGAACCCCAGCGCACAAACTCCGGAACAGATGGTGGTGCAAACCCTTTTTGCAGATGGGCATATTAAATATTCGGCAAGCGCTGTAAAAAATCAGGATGGTAAAAACTTAAAAGTCATTACCTTACTAGAAAAAGTTGTACCTGATTCACAGCACGACATGAGCTGGATCCCAACGTTGTGGGGGCTGCAAATGAATTTATCCCGTGATGTGCCAGAGAAAATTAAAAGCCAGTTGAAAATATTTTCGAACGAACTGTTCGCTAAGGCGGGTCTTGATGTGGCTTCAGCACTAAAATCTGTTTTTGCTATTCATCCGGGTGGCCCGAAAATTATTGATAGTGTGCAGCAGTGTTTAGAACTTGCAGATCATCAAATTACCGAAAGCCGTGACATTCTTTTTCAGCGCGGCAATATGTCGTCGGCTACTCTTCCCCACGTCTGGGATAAAATCCTTGAGCAGAATTATCCGGTAGGTACCAAGGTCATAAGTTTTGCATTTGGTCCGGGGCTAACTTTATTTGGCTCGGTATTTGAGATCTGCTGATGATGCTTTTATTAATTCCTTTTTTTCTGCAGGGTCTAGCAATGTTTGCGGATGAATTTTATTTTCATCGTCAGCGCGGCCTACCGCTTTGGGAGCGTGTTGGTCACCCGCTTGATAGCCTGACTGTTTTAGTTTGTTATTTATTTATTGCTCTGCAAGTACCGACTGCACTGAACATGAATATCTATATCGGGCTGTGTGCTTTTTCATGCGTATTCATTACTAAAGACGAATTTATTCATACAGAAAAATGCAGTGCCGAAGAAAATTGGCTGCATTCAATTTTATTTATTCTGCATCCACTGACTTTTTTAAGTGCTGGTCTAATATGGAAAGAAAATTTAAATTCTGGATTTTTGGCGCTTCAGCCTGCGCTGATTTTTTTATTTATGATGTATCAAATTATTTACTGGAGCTTAAATGGATCTGCACAAAGAAAAAGTTAACAACGCAATTTACGATTTATATGGCGATCGGTGGTATGAGGCCGATGACGACCCAGTCGCATTGCTGCGTGCCGAATCGAAAGTAAAAACGCCGTGGATTATAAAAAAAATAGCGTTACATAATCTTTTAAAGTCAGAAACCAAAGTTTTAGATGTGGGTTGCGGCGCAGGGTTTTTAAGTAATGAATTAGCAAAAGAAAAACTGCAAGTTACTGGAGTCGATCTATCTAGCGAAAGTTTGGCAGTCGCTGCGAAGTATGATTCCACAAAGTCAGTAACGTATCAAACAGCAGATGCCTATAGCTTGCCATTTGCTGATCAAAGTTTTGATGTGGTGACTGCGCTTGATTTTTTAGAACATGTCGAGCGCCCTGCAGATGTCATAAAAGAATTTTCAAGGGTGTTAAAGCCAAACGGGCTTTTTATTTTCCATACATTTAATCGAAATATTTTAGCTTACCTGGTTATAATCAAACTGGTGGAATGGCTGGTTAAGAACACGCCAAAGAACATGCACGTCCTTCATCTTTTTATCAAGCCTGAAGAACTTAAAAAATACTGCAGGCGTTGTGGTCTACAAACGCAACAAATTGTTGGTATAAAACCTGTGTTCTCATCGGTGCCATTAAAAAATATTTTCAGCGGTGTTGTGCCAAAGACATTACGTTTTGAACTAACCAAAAGCTTAGCCTTATCGTATATGGGCTATGCGGTGAAACAATGAAGGCATTTGGTTTAAACGAAATTCTTACGCCTTTAACGCTAGACAGTTTCTTACAGTCAAGTTGGCCTAATAAACCACTTTTCATTCCAGCAAACGATCAAAAAAAATTAAACATGATCTTACAAATTTCACAGTTACAAAGTTTAGAAGCAGTCGTGGCGGCACGAACGTTAAAAGTTAGGGCTTGCTTACCAGATTTTGATGACGAATACAGTTCTATCCACTTAAGCCCCGAAGATTCGCTGAAGGCGTACAACAACAACATGACATTGGTATTTGATTCCATGCATTTGCAAGATGATGTGATCGCGCAGACTTTAGCAAATATCAGGGCCGAACTTGGCTTAGTAACTGGTGGGGCTGATAATGATCTTTGTAAAGCACGCTCGATTGTTTATGCAACTCCGGCGGGCGGCGGCACGCGACTTCATTTTGATGCAAATGTTAATTTTATTATTCAATTGCATGGATCTAAACGGTGGCAGCTGGCCGAAAATAAATCAGTCATCAACCCCACCGAGCGATTCACTGCCGGATCTTTGGAAATGTCTGCAGCTTTAGATAAGCAATGTCATGCTCCGCTACTTGATGAATTGCCAACTGATTGCCAAGATTTTTTAATGCTTCCCGGTTGTGTGTTGTTTGTGCCGCGCGGTTATTGGCATCAAACAACAACAGACGAAGATTCGATGTCGCTGAATTTTACTTTTAGTCAACCGACGTGGGCCGATATTTTTACGAAGTCTATGCAAGAGCACTTACTGCAATCATCTGAATGGCGGGGCCTAGCTGACGGTTTAGAAAGTGCAGATAGCAAACGGCGAGCAACCGCAGTAGCGCAGTTTGAAACGTTACTGAAAAAGTTAGTTCATGAGATTCCCCGCATTTCTGCTACGCAGTTGTTACAGCAAAGCTCGTTGTAATGCCAAGCATCACATTGACTGCAGCAAAATGAGAAAACGACCAACATTTCTACGAAATACTGAATTTTAATTTAAAAAAATGTTTCATTGCAAGACTTAGGTCGTTAAATCGTAACAAATTCGTGTAGTTGCAAAACAGAATTCAGACCATCGTAAAACTATTGTGCGCAGTTATAAAACTCACATCTGGGACGAAGCACAGTGCTTATAAAGCTAAAAGTCAGCGGTCCGCGTTTTGCTTTATTATTCAGTGGGGGCGCTAAATGAAAAAAAATATTGTTGCTGTATTGTTGCTAATTGGATCGTTTGTAACCTTAAGTCTTTTCCAAAACTGTTCGAAGATTACTCCGCAGGATCTAGCTAAGATTTCGGGTGAAGCTAAAGTCACTGCAAATGGTGCGGGCGAAAATATAGTTAATAATGATGTGATTGTCGAAGTCACCGATTTGGACCAAGGTCTAGCACCTATGGATGTGCAACCAGCTGCTGAGGTTGTTAAAGAAGGTGAGAAAAACCCAGAGCGTCCACCAAGTGAAATTACTGATATTGCAACCGATACAGAAGTTGATATTGCAGACGCTAACGACGTTAGCAAAGAGCCAAAAGTAGCTGACAATGACAGTGACGACAACAGTGACGACAACAGCGACGACGACAGTGACGATGATGATTCGAAAGCAGTAGCTGCTTGCGTACAGAAAAAATTTCGTAATTCTTTAGCCGGCTCGGTATTTAAAGATTTGCACGGTAAATTTGAAATTGTGTCCGACCAGATTGACGAAATATCTAATACACATGGAAAAATTTTAGCTCGTTCGATATCCAGCCAGTCTTTAGTTAGGAAGATCAGCGGGCATCATGGAAAACTTATTTTGTGCAACCTTAACGTAGACCTAATTGAAAACGGTCACGGCAAGGTTGTCTTAGTAAATTCTCATGTAAAAGAAAT
>JAYTMU010000228.1:0-3170 GCA_043728195.1 Bdellovibrionales bacterium | reverse complement strand
TTAGGTTTCGTCATCAGGCGTTTCAATAGCCTCTAGCTTAGGAATGGTGAAGCGCACGAAATCTCCGACACGCTCGCGGGTCATGCCTTCATGGCTGACAGGGCGATCAAATTTGAATTCTTCACGAAATGTCTGAAAATTATTGGTGCGAATTTTTTTGTTTCCCTGATCGACTTCATCAGCGTGTTTACGCTGTCCCGAAATAATAGCGCGATTTTTCTGGACCGAAACACGTAGATTGTTTTGTTCGTGTTCTGGTGCATAAGCTTCAATAACATAGATACTGCCGTTATCGCTGATGCGACTTCCGCGATCTTGTACTTTGTAAAAACGGTCGGTGTCTTTTGTTTCGTAATTTTGTGTGATGGTTTCAGCTTTTGCGCGCCTGTTGTACAACGCCTGTTTGCCATTAATCACTGGAATGCCATCAGCAGCAGGTTCACGTGACTTTATATGGTTAACTGCTGCGTCTGATTTGCCGTCAATTTCACGGTTCTTATCCGCATAGTAGTGCTTCATTGATTGCAAATCTTCTTTTTGCTGTTTTGCAAGTTCACGCTTTTGTTTTGCTTGATCTTGTTGAGCTGCACGCAGTTCGGACTGTTGAGCGCGGCGATTTTGAATAGATTCAGCCATGCTTTATTGTATCAAACTGAGAATAGATTGTAGCTAAATGCGCACCTAGGGTTTCATTTCTGGGCTTTGGCAATAGCCTTGGTAGTGGCTTGTATTTCCCTTGCAGCGCCACGTCTGGACGTACGTCAGGGATTCGTTGGTGCCGACAGGATAAACTGACTGGTATTGCTCAGGATCTAGTGTGGATTGTATCTGCCGAGTTACGTTGGTTTTTGAATTTTTAATCTGCAGCTTGAATACCCGGTATTCTGCGCTTGCTACGGCGCTGCTAAGTAAAATGACAAATAATAAACTCGTACGCTTCATTAGTACACGTATCGGAAGATCGCATAAAAAAGTGAACCTAGTGCGTTTGTTTGGTGTGCGAGCGGATATTGTTTTCGATAATATAGAAGTAGGCCCGCACGATGCGCTGCTTCGATTCAGCATCCAATGAGTTAATGTAATCTTGTTTTTGCGTTAGTGATTTAAACTGAAGTAGCTTCATCACTTCGTCTTGAACTTTTTTAAGATTCTCGGGATTAAAAAAATCGTCTTCGTTGTAAGGTTGTCTGAAGACATCAGAAATAAGATCATTATCAAAAAGCACGTGAATGCCCAATTCCGATTGATTCAGAATTTTCTGCAGACTTTGCACTTGTGATTGATCTAAATAGACTTCAACCTTCGACATAACTACAGCCTAACTGTCTTAGTCGGTTTGTCCATTGTCTTAAGCTTTTGACTATTTTCGTCAAAACACTTGCCACCTTGGCTATAGTATTTAGAATACAATCTAAGCATTGGAGCATAGAATTGTGAACAAAGTTGCTAGCAAATTAAACAAAAAAACCAAAGTCAAAAAAAGTAAGCAAATTAAAATTAAGATGCGCAACAAAACCAGCAAGCAATCGGCAGCTGGAAGTAAAGCGAAAACTCATAAAGCCACTAAACAATTACAACACAAAGAGCTTATCATTATCGATGAAAAACAGGGATTGATTTTCGAGAATGAAAAAACGATGTTCGGTTATTTTTCAGTCGCCATTAAGGACTACGAAAACAAATATCGAAAATTACATCAAGCTAGCCTTGATTTTTCAAGTGCCGAACAGGAAGAGCTTGAATATTTACTTGAAGATACGTTGGATGATCCAGATGAAATTTGGATTGATGACGGATCATACGAAGACTTAAAAGTCCATACTCTGATTAAGACTGTTGAAACAGTACAGCAGACATTTCACTACGTTGCTGTGGTTTACATTAACACGGAAGAAAATTATCCGACGTTTGTTTTTATGCATTTTCCTACAAAAGATTTAGCGATGCTTGAGGCTTTTCGCGAAGTTGAAATTGTGTTTCACCGAAAGCTTGAGGCTATTGAATTTGCAGCCATTGACGGAGATTCACTGCTTGAAGGCGATTATTTAGCGATTGGTTTATTAGAGGCCATGATAAAAATTCGCGGCGAAAAAGACATCGCCACGGACAAGTTTCAAGAATTCGCAGAACACCGCGAATCGACCATTGATTCACCGGATGAAATTTGGCGTAAAGTTGATTCAACAGGGCACGTTTTGGTTTCTTTTATTAAAGAATTTCCCGACGAGGGAACTGAAGATTTGCATTACTTAGTTATCACTGAAGAGGATGCTGAATCGCAAATAAACACGCTGCTTTTTTCATTCCCAACTAACGATATCACTTTGGTAGATCGTTACCGTCAGGGAGAAAACCTAGAAGCCGAAGAAGTTTTAACAGAATCTAGTCATTAGAAACAATATTGGCTGAATGCTGCAGTAAATTGAGCGGGAGCCCAGCCTGCAACAGCTGCGTTTTTTAGCGCATGCATGTCTGTCAAGATAGATGCGCGTGCCGTGCCATCAGAATTAAACTGATACTCGGCCGGATTTGCGTTGAATGCGGGTATTAAGCTGTTTAAGTTTCCGATAATTTTACCGTCGCTGTTGTAAGCCACAACTTTTAAAACCTGAAAAAGGCCATTAGGATCAGCTAAATTAATATAAAATCCATGAGCACCATTAACGTGTTCAGCGCCCAAAGCCGTGTGACCAGATGAAACAGTTTGGCCTGTAGATGGATCATAAGCAGAAGCTGCTAACGGTGTTTCACTTAGTACAGCCTGACCATTTACAACTCGCCATTTAAAAAATTTAATAATGTTTCCTGGTTTTGTAATCTCCGAATTTAGAAAGTTAAACTTAAGCTTGATCCATTCTGTGCTAGCGTTACCCAAGTCATCAGCAACAATGGCCGTATTAAAAGAAAAGTTTGCATCAACTGCTTTGTTGCAATTAGCTAAAGCTTTCTGTGAATTAATATCATAACGATTTGAGCTTTGATCGGTAGCAATTGCCGTTGATTTCGAGTTACCACAAGCGGTTAAAAGGCCAACGACTGTTAAGATAAGCGTAATTTTTAAAGTGGTTTGCGTGATGTATGTCGTCTGGTTTGTAAGGTCTTTCATTTTGTTCCCCTTGTTGTAAGACTTATACAGCAATCAACCGGCCATATTTCACTCTGAAACACAA
>JAYTMU010000227.1:0-3133 GCA_043728195.1 Bdellovibrionales bacterium | reverse complement strand
TTAGAAAAAAATCCCGAAGCGGCTTGCGAGATTGTTCTTCAGGAAAAAGCTGCAATTTCAAAGGCTTTCAACCGGCTAGTGGCGGATGAACTGGTAGTTATATTTTATGATCAGCTAGCAACAGCGCTTGAATCTTTGAAAGAATTTGATCCCGAGCCTAAATTAAATCTGCCAATACTAAATCGTGAAGTTAGCAGTTACATTTGGAAACAGCTCAGTTACGAAGATTCGCATCATTTTGTGCATGGTACTCCTCAGTAATGAAAAAAAGAAGCGTTCGTAAAAAGCTTGCCCGGAAGAAAAAGGGCCCGGGCGCTTTAATCATCATTGGTGGTGCCGAGGACAAAGAAGATAATCGCGTCATACTTCGTGAAATAGCAGAGCGAACTCAAAATGGCGCGTTGATAATAATGACTGCCGCAAGTTCAATACCCCTTGAATTGTGGCGCGATTACAAAAAAATTTTTCACGAGCTAGGTGTTAAGAAAGTGTCGCATCTATCAATCTCGCAGCCAGAAGAGGCGCACAAAAGGGAAAATATCTTGATGTTAAAAGATGCCGCAACTATTTTCTTCACCGGAGGCGATCAGCTTCGCATCACTTCAAAATTAGGTGGAACTCCGGTTCTTGATTGTATCTATGAAATTTACGAGTCAGGTGGCACCATTGCCGGCACTTCCGCCGGCGCATCGATGATGGGTGAAACCATGCTGATAGGTGGTAGTGGCGATGACTCCCATAAAGTCGGTAATTGGATGATGGCTCCAGGGCTTGGGTTGGTTGAAAATATGGTTATTGATCAGCATTTTGCACAGCGTGGACGTATCGGCCGTTTGCTAGGGGCTGTAGCATTAAATCCTGGGGTGTTAGGAATTGGAATCGATGAAGACACGGCTATAGTCATCGAAGACATTCATTTTAAAGTTATTGGCAGTAATGCGGTTTACGTCGTCGACGGCCACAAAGTTTCTAGCACAAACATTGCCGAAGCATCAGCCGACAAGACGATGTCGATGCATAACGTGTTACTACATATTTTAGCAGAAAACGAAGTCTTCAATTTAGAAACTCGAACTATTGGTAGGACACGAAAAAATCAGTAAAGGCGGGCAGATTCGTAAGGCAGCAGCACATCCTCAAGCTCGTCAGGAATCGTAAAATTAAAAAGAAGATACAATGATTTTAAAACTTGCAAACTCATTTGCTTGCTTCGAAAACCTAAAAGCGTATCAAGATGCTCTTTTATTTCCTTTTTCGAAGTAAAACCTTCTCGGAACTCAAAAAATTCAACTATTCCATGAATGAGTCTAGTATAAGGATGCTGCTTATCTTTTGCCAGATGATTAGGAAACCCAAGGCCTGATTCATTTTCATGATGTTGCAAGGCTACCAATAAAATTTCTTCCGGGATGTCTTTGATGGTAGATAGAATTTGGTAGCCTACGGTCGGATGCTGCTCGTATTTTACAATATCTTCTTCAGTAAACTCAATGCGAGCCTTTAAAAAAAGTTCAGGTGTCATGCTTAGCCCTACATCGCAAAGAAGTGCGCCAAGGGAAACTTTACTTAAGATTTTTGGATTTGTCCACTTCCAGTGAATGGCCACCGCAGTAGATAAAAACGATATTTGTGCCCCGCGAACGGCTAGATCCAAACTTTCTTTGGACATGCTTTCTAAAACTCCAAAAATATCGTCGTTTTCAAATGAAATCTGACTGTAGTTTTCGAAACTGCTTAAGGCTTTTTTAAAAATTGCGGCGTCTAAATGCGCACTGTAAGCACTAGTTGAAATAGTTCTGGTCAGGTGGGTGTAAAGCTTTACTTTTTTTAGTTGATCAATCGGTTTATTTGGGACGTGGCTAGATATAGTCATTTGCATATCAATATACTTGGAATAATCGCCTGCAGTTAAAAAAACATGCTTTAGCCCTTTTTTTAAATAGTTTTGTAATCGTGTATCAGAAAGTTCTTGGCCTTTTTTCGCTAAGCACATGTAATTGGAATCAATTAATAAAAAAATATCGAATCGATTTGCAGAGGACTGGATATACTCCTCAAGTAGTACGCGGTAAAATTTCATGCTAGCTACTGCGGGATCAACCTGTTTCAAAACCAAATCAACCACAATTTTTAAATCGGTTAAATCGAAGGGTTTTAGTACGAACTCGTCTACACCAAGGTCGTACGCGTTGTGCATGCTCATGGACTGGCTGTTACCGGTCATAAATATAAACGCAGTTTTATTTGCCTTTAGTTTGTCCTTTAGCGCCAGGTAAAAGTCGACGCCATCCATGTCTGGCATCATAACATCCGAAATGATCAAATCAAATCGATCTCGCTCGCAAAGCTGCGTGGCCTCTTTCGCTGACGTACATACCTGCGCATCAAAGCCATGCATGGATAAGAACATCTGAACTGATTCAGCCAAATCTATTTCATCATCTAATATTAAAATACGCTTACCCATGTGCTAGTAAGCTTAACAAAAGAAAGTTGCTTTACAACGTATTTTGGCAAGTGCAAGCACTCGGGTGAGTGCGTGATTATAATGAGACAAAATTTCTTTGCTTTGGGCCTAGATTTCGAGGCCAAATCTGCCGAAACGTTAGGGTAGACTAGTAGCACGTTATTGTGAGGAACTTGATCTGGACAAAATGAGTAATAAAAACGTTATCTTTCAATCTGCACAGAAGGCGTTAGCAAGTGATGCTAAACTCGGGGCCATTTGCCAGATTATATTTGCCGCAGGGGTAGCCTACGCATTTTCAGATGTTTATTCAGAAGACTACGTTAAGACCGATTGCCTTATTGCTGTCCTATTAGTTAGCGTTGCTAGACTAGGAAATATTCTTTTTGCAAAGAATATTTCCTCTAAAAACTGGATGTACTTTTTTACACTGCAGATGGCAATCACATCCATTGCTTGGTCCATATTTTTCATTGATATGGCTCTTAGTAATAAAACGGCAACGATGATGCTACCATTTATTTTTTTGGGTCCTTTAAGTTTGTGCGCGGCTTCGTTTTTAACGTTATCCGTAGCGCCACGTATTGCCATGATATTTCAACTTCCGTTGCAATTAAGCATGCTGGTATCATTCATTGTCGTGTTTCACGATGCAAAAGCTGCCGT
>JAYTMU010000226.1:0-4442 GCA_043728195.1 Bdellovibrionales bacterium | reverse complement strand
TTGAGTTGAAAAAATCTGATCCAGATTCAAAAAATGCAGTTTTGCTTTTTTTAGATGGACAGCTTTGCAGCTCAACGGTAATCGCTGATAGCGTTTTATTGACTGCAGCCCACTGTGTAGCTGATGCAGACGTAGCTAATTCCAGAGCCATTTTTGCAAATTCATGGGATTCTTCTCGTGAATTTAATCCGAAGATTGACGGCGCAAAAATTAAATATTTTTTAGTTCACCCCCAATTTAATCCACGCCTTGGTGAAGAAAACATTTTAAGCGATATTGCCCTGGTTTTTTTAAATGAAAAAGTCCCAGCAGATTATCCGGTTTTTAAAATCGCAGATCCCACTAGCCTACCAAAAAATGGATCACTTTATTTGTACGGCTACGGTTTTACTAAGTACAACTCAAATGACGGAAAAATTTTAAGAAAAACCGAAATTAAGCGTAACAAATTTAAGGTAATCAATAACACGCACAAGGTGATAATTGATCAGACCAATGAAATAGGTGTATGTATGGGCGATTCAGGCGGTCCCGCATTTGTTAATATTCAAAATACGCTACAAATACTTTCGTTGTCTTCGTATAATACCTACGAATTGAGCCAACTCAGATGTAGTTCGCTTGCATACGAAACACTAATCAGTCCATTTATTCCATGGATCAAACATGCGATTCATCAGAATTTAAATTAAATTTTGGGCTGGCCGGAGACCCCGACTTTGTAAGTGCCGATTTTCGCTATCCGTTCAAGATTTAAACACTCAGTGACGTTTTGTTTCTTATAACAGGCATAACCCTTTGCAAGTATCAGCTGATATAAACCCATCGCCCCAGGAGAATTCAAATGAAAAACATATTGTTAGCATTTACCTTTGGTATTTTAGCTTCGATCGGTGCGCATGCAAAATTGAATTGCGTTCATCCTGCTGCTCTTCATGATAAAATTGATTCTAGCGTTAAACTTGCTCCGCTAACTAAAACATTAAACCAGTTAGGCGCTAAAAACCAGTATGGTGCTCACGGAATGAAGGCTAAGTTTTTAACGTGGCTTACGCCCATTTACAAAACCTGTGGACATGCTTCGACGGATTGGCCTTTTCGTCAGGGCAAAGCTTATCCGGGACTGTGGACTGCGTATACACCTGATACCGACAATCAACAGCATATTGATGCCAATGTATTGAACGCAGATGGAAGTAAAGACCTCCGTTTAGGACCAGAGGGTGACCTGGGTGTAACCCTTCGCTTTCGTTTAGACCGGGATCAAAAAATACTTTGGCTTACTGATTTCGATACAACAGATGAAATTAAAGCAGAACTTGCAAGTCTAAAAATTAAATCAGCTGCAACACCGGAACAATGGCAAAAATGGATGCACGGTCGCAGAGAAACTATTCGTCTTGCTGCTGAAGCTGGCTATTCGGCTCTTTTTCTTCAAAATCTCGGAACAGAAAGAAGCAAAGATGAATTGGTTATTTTAAATTCCAGTATGATCGAAGCCATTGAAAAACTAAATACCAAAACCAACAATTGGGAGCCACTTAAATAAATATGCGCCCTTCTATTCGTTTGCTTTTTTTATTATTTATCGCATTTGCTTCGCAAGGCCTGACCCAGGAACTTCCGGGCCGTCTTAACGTGTGGATGAATGCCGAGCAAAATCTAAACGATAAAAATGGCTTCAACATCCCAACCCGCGATCACTCGGCTTTACAAAAACAGTTTCAAGCCGTCAGTGGGTCCTGGTTTCAAGTGAAGTCATACTGGATACCTGAATCGGAATTAGATGTAGCCTCGATTGTGGATCAGGTTTCTCCGGAATTAAAGGATTCGCTTATTAAAGTAATTGATGGCATTTCTCATTACCGCCTTTTTGTTCATCCGGAATCAGAATCGTTTTATGATAGTCTAACAAAGAAGTACCCTGCGGCCGAATCCGCTTTGGCGCGCGCTACGGCTTCAAGTCGCACAGTCCTTATGACGACCGAAAATGGAGATTTCTTTTTTGCAAAGCTTTCATTAAACGTAGAGCTCGGCCGAGTCGTACGCACAATTCCAAAGGCAGAAACAGTCCAAAGTATCGGTCTGAGCCAGTACATCTTAAATAAGAAAAATCAGATTGATTCGGGATTTCATTTTATACCTGAAACTTTAGGAATTATTCCCAAAGGCTGGGCGCGCGGAGGACAAATCATTCGTCCTATTCCGAAAGAAGTTCTATCTGGTGAAAAAACGATTGTCCCACTATTTGCCTTAACAGCACCTCAAAAAAACGGGACCCTTCTTGCGCAAATGATTCAACAATCAGGTGACAATCCTTACCAGTTTGTGCGTCATCAAATTTTAAAGCCCTTTGTTAAAAGCTGGGTTCAATGGGCTATACACGGGGCCTTATCCATGGAAGCGCATTCGCAAAATGTTTTATTAGAGATTTCAAAAAAGGGAATTCCAACTGGAATCTTCTATCACCGCGACATGGGTGGAATGAACTTGGATTTATCATCGCCTGTCGTACAAATTGAAGAAAAAAATAAACTGCCGTACTTCTCATCGGTGGAAAACGACTATCATCAAAATTTCGTCGCCGAAGCTCGTGAAACTTCTTTGTCGGTTTATTTCAGCGAAAGATTTTTATATAATGTAGATCGAGTTTTGACGAAAATAGATCCAGGTTATAAATCAGGTACACTCCAAGAGGACCTATGGAAAGAACTTCAAATAGAACTTAAGTTAGTGACCGGGCTTTCTTCATCGCGTATTACGATCGCAAAGCTGCGCAATCAGCTTCCACAAGTTTTATCAGAATCTCTCCGCGCGGCTCAGACAAGAAAATTTACAGTGCTTCAGTGTGGTCATCTCTTTTAAATAATAAAGAACTGAAGTTCCACAGTTACACACGAAAAATCCTGAGCAAGACCATTTAAGATCTGTATCCGAAAATCCAGATCTTTCTTGTGCAATCGCGACATCTTTTGGAAATCCAGCCAAACACTCTTTGTTATTACTGCAGATGAAATTGTTGAGGTTACAATCTACAACGTTGGCCAAATTGGAAAGACCAGCGGCATGAAGATTGTCCCAATCGACTTAAAATAGCGTTTGAATGCTGATCCTACAAGAGTGTATTCAAAAACTTAGACAACTCGGCGGCTGTAGATCGCACACCTACAATCTACAGCCAAGTTCTACAAAGTGCTGCAAACGCCATGATTTTCCATTATCTAACGTGATTATCTAAAAATAAATTACGAAACCTTAAGTCTTTCTATGTTGTTGTTTTGTTTTAACTATCTCTAGAAAATAAAAAACCCGCATTGGATGCGGGTCAGACTCAGAACAAATGGTGGAGGTGTTTTTAATAAAACTTTCCTCAATGAAAGTAAATAGTTAGACTGTCGTGGGCCTCGTTGGGCCTCATATAAATATTAAATCCTGCGTGCGGTATATGGTGAAAAATGACATTTTTTACGAGAAATGTTAAATTTCAAACAACCATACAAATTGTGATAATTCACATTTTTATTGAAAAATGTTAAATTTCACCCCATCATAGAACTATGAATAAAACCCAAGAAACAAAACTCAAAAAGCTCGGCATCTTTACTCTTGCTCAGGCCAATGAATTGGGGATTAGCCAACAAAGCCTTTCTAAGCTTGTGAAGCAGGAAAAAATAAAACGCGTGGATCGGGGAATTTTCCTTCACCCCGAAACGAGCCTTGGCCGTGAATATGATTTTCAAATCGCCTGCGCAAAACTTGGCCCCGATGCTGTTATTGGTGGGATGTCCGCACTTTTTTACTACAACCTTGTCGAGCAGGTTCCAAAACAAACATGGGTTCTTGTTCCGCCTCATAAAATCACCAGTAATCGCTCTTACCGCCTGATTAGGACACAAACCCCTCTTGATAAGGGCATCGTGGTGGGAAATGGCTATAAGGTCGCCTCAATTGAACGGGCCATTATGGAGGGATTTAAACTTGCCAGTAAAATTGGTGAGCGAACCGCGATCCATGCTTGCCGAACGGCCATCCAGCAAAAACAAACAACGCTCAAGAAAATTGGAATGACGGCCAAAGAACTTGGTCTTGACTCCTATCTTACAAAATACTTTGAGACCATCATCGGGGCAATACAATGACTACAAAAGCAAAAGGCACATCAATAAGACAAAAAATCATTGATCTCGGAAAAAAGCTCGGCGCTGAACCACGCGACCTTGAAACCGTTTTTATAATCGAGCGATTGGTCGCTCGCCTGATTGCGGATAAAAAATTGGCGAGCCATCTTGTTTTCAAGGGTGGCTTTGTTGGATTAAAAATTTATGAATCCCCGCGATATACTATTGATCTTGATGCTTTACTTGTAAAATCCAACATTGATGAAACTCTTGAAATGGTAAAGCGACAGGCAGAGTCTGATTTGAATGATGGCGTATGGTTCC
>JAYTMU010000225.1:0-5714 GCA_043728195.1 Bdellovibrionales bacterium | reverse complement strand
AATGGCGGAGAGAGCGGGATTTGAACCCGCGTCAGGTTTAACCCTGAACACGCTTTCCAAGCGTGCGCGATCAGCCACTCTGCCACCTCTCCGTAAGCCAGAGCGGATATTGACATAAGATGATTTAGAATTCAATAACTCGCTAAATGGCAAAGTAAATCCATGCGGCTGCTGCAAAAGCCCAAACTAGATTAAAGAATACAACCATTACGGGTGTTAGCTTCCCTAATTTTAGGCCGTACATACCAGCTAATGGATCTTTGGGGAATACGTAAACCAACTGCATTACTGTTGGCGCCAGACTGATCACTGCGGCCTTTAAGAAAAGCATATCGGATGTTGAAACAAATACGAAAAACAAGCCCCATAGCCCGCCCCAGACAGCTTTCGAATAAATCAATCCAGTCGTCATCTTGGGCGCGATGTTTACCCCCATCATTTGATTAATGCCTTTAAAACCGAAAAACCAAACAACCAAAGCGTTCACAACTCCACCAATGGCACCGGCAGTGAACGTAAGCGATAACATTAAAAACCATGACATAAAGGCCTCCGCTTTCTACAAAACACTGGACGGCGGTAAAATTCAAGCATTGCAGTGGGTGTTAACATTAATTGACGATGACTGCGCCTAGCGCTACCAATTCATCCTCTGAAACTTTGCAGCCTATAGGGTACAAAGTTTCAGAGGGAACCGAAAGACCGAAATAAAGACAATTCAAAATGCCAAAGGTGTATTTGAACCATAACCGAGCCATCAAAGTTTACTAATTTCAAATAAATCTGTGGCCCTAATGTGGCCAAGCTTATTAAAAGTTAAATTTTTCGTAAACTGTTGCATTTCTTTTTCGACATCAATGCCGTGCCGGTCAAGAGACTTAACTAAAATAAAAGCCTTGCCGGTTTCGGCCAGTAAGTATTCGATCGACATAATTAAATCTTTGAATTCGGCATCTATAAAAAAGCGACACCGATTTTTAAATTCTGATTTTGAAAGCGTTCCATGACCTTCGCGAAAATAAGGCGGGTTAGAAATTATCAAGTCATATTTGTTACATAATTTTTCAAGCGCAGAAAAATTTTTGTAATTTTCGTTGATAAAGTTGCAAGGTACTGGGCTATCTAACCGTAAGATATTTTTTTCGAAATAAGGTCTGTAAATTTCTTGAATCTCCAAAAAATCGACGTGCTGCGGTGGCGTAAATTGCGCCTTTTTCAGGTGGAAAATAAAATCAATGCCAACAATTCCGCACCCCGAACACAAGTCCAACACGTTGTTAATTTTTAAATGATTATCTTGAACTAGTTCAAACACTCTACGAGCTAAAAATATGGAATCATGCGAGAAATGATAATCTTCTGGTTGATCGTACTTCATTGTTGGGTGCGGATTTATGCTTGTCATGCGAAGTAATAGATTCATTGTAAACTGAAAGTGTTGTCAAGAGTGTTGACAGTACTGCAGTTAATTCCTGTATGAAACAAAACAGTAAGGGTTTTTCTGAAAAAGGACCCATAATAATCACCGGGGAGAATTTATGAGATCACTTGTTAGTTTAGCAATCGTGTCGGCATTTCTTATTCCAGCATTAGCTTCCGCTCAAAGTGCATTCGAGACTGTTGCGTTGCCAATTATGAAACAGGCTGTGGCTACAAGTTTTGCCGCATCAGAAACTAACACGAACTGTGCAGTTGGTGGGACTGTAGCCTACGATAAGTTGGCCTTAGGTAAAGGTGGAGCAACATCATCCGCAACTGTAATAAGCTCATTAATAAATTCTATAGAAGGTAACCGCCAACATTTGCTTCAAGATGGTAGCAAATGCGGAAGTTGCCAACAAGTAAATCAGGTTGCAGCTTACACAACTAGCGAACCAGAAAAAATATTACGAAATGAAATGTGCGACAAAATGCCGACTGTAAACGTTCAAAAATTAGTTGCCGATTCAGATTTGAAAACTTTTGCAGCTGGCACGCTGCGCGGATCTACACCTGAAGGTAAAAAGCTTTATGCTTCGTGCCCTAACCCGTGCTCATTTCATGTCGCTTCGGCTACGACCCCCATGGGTAACCAACAAAGCCTTATAAATTTAACTGTTCATTGTGGTCAGCCACGTGCGGGCAGCATTTTGTTTGCTAAGTACAAATTTAGCTCTGGGCTGATACACAAGTGGACGTGTCGATAGAAGGTTAGGGGCAATTTTCCCAATTTTTATTCTGTGACGCAGTTAATGCGAATTAAGCTGCGGAACAACACTTGCTTAGTCCTCATTGGAATGGGGTAAACATGACAACTAAAGAATTAGAAAAACGAATTGAGAAGTTTTTTTCAGTAGCCAACGATTTTCAAAACCGCGCATTATCTATGAGTAAAAAACGCTTTCACCAAGCACTTGAGGGTGAAATTGCCGTACGAAAGCTAGCAACGAACCTTTTTGACAAAGGCTTAACACTATTAGGTAAGGGAATAATGCTAGGGCGAAAAGCCAAAGAAACTTTCAGTGCTTCGACTAACAAAAAATCAAGCCGATTGCAAAAACTAGTTCAGCCTGAATCGGCTTCAGAAAATAAATCGGCATCAGCTGCTATGGATTCGAAACCCCTTCATGCAGAAATGAAACGAAAAAAGTCGATAAAGAATTTGAATCGAAAATCGAATATGATGAAAAAGGTGAATCCTCGGACGAAGAACCCACGGACTCATACGGGTCCAGTTGCAAGGTCTCACTAGGTAGTTTAACTAAATGTGAAAAAATTTGCTATAGTTGCTTTAAATACATTTTTCCTAAAATCGGGATTAATAGTGTCTTTTTAGCTTTTTCTACGCCCTCAATACGCTCATCAATAATCGCTTGAATATCTTGCTTCTCTTTTTCATCAAGAGCTATTTTAGATTGGTATTCGCCATCAGTCGTTCCATCGGAACGAACTAATTTTCCATTTTCAAGTAAGTGGGAAACTCGATTTCTAAGATCAACGACAGGCCCAGACCATTTTGTTCCCGTTAAACCGATTAGTACGCCCACTTCACTGTTTAAATTTTGACTGCGAAAATCCCAATTGTACGACCCGACAAATATTTTGCTATTGTCCATAATTACAACTTTAGCATGAACAGTTGCGACGGCTTTACCTTGTTTGACCACAGTGCCATTTGCATCACGCAATGTTGGCGCTGTAACATTAGTAAATTCATATATACTTACACCTGCTATTCCAGCGTTATTCTTTATGTCCGTTAGGCGCTTACGAGTCATTAAGTAGCCTGCCGATGCAGATGGCACATCATTCGAAAATACTGAGTTTGTTAAAATGCGCACGGAGACCTCTCTGCCAACTAATTTTTTAATTAGTGATTCCATCTCAGGAGTAACGATAAGGTACGGGGAAATGATAATAAGATCTTTTTTAGTATCCTGATCAATTGTTTCATACAATGTCTTAGCAATATTATTTTCCGGACTTTTGCCGTCACAAACACGAGTCGTTGCATCGTCATGTATAAAACGAATGTCGTTCGTTTCAAATGCTTTTTCTAGCTCTTTTAACAAAGGCCTAGATTCTAATAGAAACGAACTTTTAGAAACTACGGTTGTGTAGTGGCTGTCTAACTTTGCCATTTCTTTTTTTATTT
Source organism: Bdellovibrionales bacterium (assembly GCA_043728195.1). Classification (GTDB taxonomy): domain Bacteria; phylum Bdellovibrionota; class Bdellovibrionia; order Bdellovibrionales; family Bdellovibrionaceae; genus Pseudobdellovibrio. The sequence goes on along the minus strand of JAYTMU010000225.1, from coordinate 2,080 downwards.
TTTTGATTGCGGCCTGACGTCTAGATTCACATTGGGAATAATCCGTATCGCCACCTTTGTAACTGCAATATGAATAGTCTAGTTGCGTGTTAGAATATTCGTACAAAATCGCTGGTTTTACATCTTTTGAATTCCATCGCTGATTAAAGTATTTCGTAGCTTGTGCGGGTGATTTATCTCCGGCAAGTAAAACGTCGACACCTTGGTACGAAGGCACTTGTTTTCCGCCGTCTTTTTCTGGAATATCGTAATAGCCGTTGGCAACGTTACGATCACCTACGATTAAATATTGCCCGTCGATAATAAGGGATTTGTCATGCATGCGACGGGTATAACAAAGTGGCTTAAATAGATTAAAGTTATTAAATTCGCGAATTTCAATATTCTTGTTAGCCTCGGGATCTAAGTTATCCAAAAATGCACCCATCATTGCTCGGGTCATTAGGTTATGCATCGAATCCACAATCAATCGAATTTTTACACCATTGCGCGCTCTTTCGCGAAGCATAGCTAGCGAAGCAATTGAGATGTAATCATGTTCGATAGTAAAATACTGAACATCAATAGATTTCTTTGCGGTCATAATTAGTTCCATGCGGGCATGTAATGATTTACCTGGATCCTCCATAATAATGACTTTGTCAGCGGCTACCACAGACGTCGCAAATAAAAGGACAGGGATCATAGTTTTAAAAAGAGTTATCATTAAAAGCCTCCGAATCAAAATAATTGCAAATGCAAGTCCGCGGCTGATCTGGTAACGAATTTCTTAATATGAGACATTTTTAATGAACTAATTGGGTTTGGCACTTAGCGTTTCAAAACAAGCCAGCTAATAATAATTTACGTCGGAAAATGCGGACCACAAAGTGATCAGAAAAAATAGCAAAGTGCCAAAAAAGGCGAGCAACTTTATATAACCATCATTGTTTAACAAGCATCATTTTACTAAGCTTGCTGCCAGCACAATCCACCAAAGTCATGTTACAGAACAACGCCGGATTTTCCGTATGTAGACCAACCGGTAAACACGATGTAGCAAGTTTCTGTTGTTTACACTCTGCAGTTTGCAAGTTGATTTCAATTTTTTGCGTTAATTCGCCTTGCAGGTTTCTTTCTTCTAAGGCCTCAGTGCCAGACATCACGTAAGGCTTTGTTACGGACGACCACTGCGCAAGTTGTTCGTAAGCTTGTAATTTTGCCTGACGTTCAACCCAACTTGGTAAATCTTTGGAATATGTGATCGTAGCGAAAAAAACAACTACAGCAGAAAGTAATAGCTTCATTTTTTTTAATCCTCGCGGTTTCACTTATTTTTTCATTTGTGAAATCGTGCAACAAGTCCAGATCTAGGATCTTGTGCTAAGTTACAGCTGCTGGATCCAGTTTTGCATTATTCGTTGATGAAACCGAATTCTATATCTCTTTAAAGATAAGGAGCCCTAATATGGCTAGCTTTCCAGGATCTCAAATCGTCTTAATCGCTGTAGCGATATCAACTTTCAGTTTAGGTGCCATAGCTGCTCCTTTAAGTCAGAGCCTAGAATTGTCATTGGTGTCCAAAATAAAATCAGGCAGCCTTTCGGTTAAGAAAGGATCAGCAAGCTTAGAACGCATTCAATCGACAACAGAAATTACCGGATTTAAATGCGAGCCCTTAGCGGAATTTTCAAAATCCGAAGGATTAGATTACACTAGCTGATTCTTTGGCTCAGATTCAGCGAGCGCTCAATGTACCAAAATTAAACTTAACAAAGTCACCACAGGCCTACAGGGTTTTCTATGTGGAACAACTAAACGGGGCAGTTCCAAAAACTCGAACAAGAAATAGCAATCGGACTTATCCCAGTTGGATCAAAATAGATTCAATATTGATGATCGAAAGATTAAAGAAAAAAGAAAAACCTGTTCAAGGACCAAGTTGTCCATTCGAGCGACTTCATATTTTATTCGGCAAAGCTGGTATTGATATACAAGTAACTAGAGCTAGTTCGGAGTTAGCGTAGCTTTTGACTCTGTGGTCATTGCAATAAATTAAAAATTTGTCACTCTTTGAAAGTGTTTTTAATAAATAAAAATA
>JAYTMU010000224.1:0-21898 GCA_043728195.1 Bdellovibrionales bacterium | reverse complement strand
TTTTTGTAGGACGCATTCACCAAGATCGTCACAACAAAAAACGATGGTTAATGTGGGTGGTATCTGACAATTTAAAAAAAGGCGCCGCTTTAAACGGTTTACAAATAGCAGAACGCCTTTTTTCCTAAGTAAATTCTAGACACTGCCGCTTGGTCATGGTGCAATTTGAGAGTGAAAATTAACTTTTACTTCATATTTGCGATAGTCGCACTTGTAGCTCAAACTTCTTTTGCCGTTTTGACGATTACATCAATTGATGGTGTAAGTTTTGCGGACCCTGTTTCTGGCACCACTCCGCCTACAGTTTATGGCGGCATAGCCGGGACATGCGCTGCAACTTCAGCATCATCGACATGTAACAGTTGCACTGATGCTGCAACGCCCGCCAAAGCATGTAATTTAAAAAGCGTTCATCCGGGCTTAACTATTACCGTGAATTTCACTTCAAGTGTGGAATTAGCTGGTAAGACGATTGAATTAACCACTGAAAGTGGAACGGGCACCACGATATTGAACTCGCTACCGTTCACGGGGACCTCGGGAAGTATCACAACACAATGGAGCAAGCTTTGTGATGCTGATACACTTTTTAATACGTCGTGCGTTCCAGATTTATTAACGCCAGGAGTGCCAGTCAATTTTGGCGACCGTGGATTAACAATTCAGGGTGATCTTGACGGTGCCGGCGGAATTACCGATTCCGAAAAAGTAAAAGCACCAGTAAAATTTCAGTATGTAGATGCTGCAGATCCAGCGTTAAGTAACCAGGCATACAGTTTAACCGGGTGTGCAAAAGGGGCGTGCGGTTTTAGCTTAACGCCTGGAGATGAAAAATTATTTATCGATGAGTTTGTGACCTCTGCGCCAACACCCGTTAACGATACGGGGGCGCCAGCTTGGCAAGGTCTGGTATTTTTTAAAATTCAAGGGGATACGGCGTCGTCAGCCCAGGTAGCTAACAATTCAAGTGCTCCGATTCAAAAGCTTTACAATACCACTTTTGACTTAACAGACTCGTCGTTGTCTGAAAATTTTCAAAATTATGAACGCTACTGTCTGATCATGGGCAATATGAATAAAGCACAAAATATTTATTATTTCACATCTGCAAACGACGACACAAAGACATGTGCAACACCATCCCAGGTTGTCGGAATTTTGGATGACAAAAGTTGTTTTATTTCTACGGCCGCGTTTGGTTCAGATATGGCGCCTGAAGTGCAAACCTTTAGAAATTTTCGCAATGAATTTTTATTAACCAGCCAGCTTGGACGTCAGTACGTAAAAATGTATTACAAACTAAGCCCACCATTTGCCGATTTCATTGCAGAAAATGAAATGCTTAGGGCTGTAGTCCGATCGCTGTTACTACCAGTTTTGCTATTTGCAAAAGTCGCTTTAGCTTATGGAATTCTTGCTGCCATTTTAAGTTTGTTGACGGTATTAATTTTGTTTCGCCACCTTTCACGATTTCTTTTCCAGAATAAAAAAATAACGGCAGTGCTGTTGCTGTTCCTAACTGTTCAATTAAAAGCTGAGGTTAATACGACCACCAGAAAAGTTCCGCATCCAGGCGCTAAAGAGGGTTTAGTAAAAATTAAAAAAGATGGCACTTACATTTATGATGTTAAAACAGAACTAAAGAACGAGGCCAGCCATATTCGCTTTGGCCAGGCGTCGCATCCTGAAATTTCAATCGTCGTTAAATCAACCGACAATAACGGCAATGTTATTGGAAAGAACACTTTATTTTTCGAAGACTTTTACAAAGACGCATCCACTTTAATTGTTAGTTATGATTACGAGTGGTTCCCGTGGTATGAAAAAAATATGTTGGGTTTACAGCTTGGCGTTGGTGCCATGTTTGCGAACGGTCAAGGTCGGCTTACAGCGACTCAGGGTGGAATTAATCCGGTTGCGCAGGAAAAATATCTGTTCGTTACCGTTCCCCTTAGTGTAGGTGCCGTTTATAGGTTGCAGTTCGGTCCCCAACCGTGGGTAGTGCCTTATGCGGCAGGTGGCGGAACTTACGTTGGTTTAGCAGAAAAGCGCGAAGATAAGCCCAAACCTAATTTCGCTGGGGGATTTGGTTATTACGCTGCTGGCGGTCTACTATTAAATTTAAATAAATTTAGCGGAGAATCCGCATACGAATTAGATGCCGAATACGGAATCGGAAATTTATGGTTTTCGGTAGAGTTCAAAGTGGTCGAGGTAAATTCATCGTCATTTGCTTTACAAAATCGGTACGTTAATGGCGGAATTTCTTTTGATTTCTAAGATGAAAATACAGTTATGACGCGCATTAAATTTACAGTTGCTTACGATGGTACCGGCTATTGTGGCTGGCAAAAACAAAGCCATGAATCTAGGCCTAGTATTTGTCAGACGATCGAATTCGCCCTAGAGAAAATTTTCGAGCATAAAATAATTTTATTTGCATCCGGCAGAACCGACGCTGGAGTTCACGCTTTAAATCAAGTTTGTCATTTCGACACCCCGAAAGATTTAACCAAACGAAAGAATTGGGACTTAAGCTGGGCGCTTCGGCGCTATCTGCCAGATTCGATCGTTGTGAAAAAGGTATGGATTGCGCCAACGAACTTTCACGCCACAATTTCTGCGACAAAAAAGACGTACCGGTATCTACTTTTTAACGCGCAACGACCAAGCCCGCTGCTAAGCCGCTATGCTGGCTGGGTTAGACGACCAATTCAAATTGATCATTTAAATGAAAGCGCGAAGTTTCTTCTGGGATTTCAAGACTTTAAAAGTTTTCAGTCGATCGGGACCGAGGTTAAAACCACTAACAGGGAAATATTTCAGGCCGTCTGGCGCTGGAAGAAGGCCAATGTTGCTGAATTTACAATCACGGGTTCTGGGTTTCTGAAGCAAATGGTTCGTAACATTGTAGGAACTCAGCTATTTTTAGAGCAGAATAGCCTTCCACCGTCCGACATGAAGGCTGTGATAGCAAAGAAGGATCGAAAATTCGCGGGCCCAGCTGTCGAACCCCAGGGCCTTTACTTATTAAAGGTTTACTATCCTCAGGACCTTGACAATAAGTGCCGCGAACTTTAAAACACTCTTTCATCTATTTTCGGAGTAATTATGAAGACTTGGAATGCAAAAACAGAAGAAGCTGACCGTAAGTGGTTTATCGTTGATGCCGCTGGCTTAAAAGTTGGTCGTTTAGCGACTCACGTTGCCAACATTTTACGTGGCAAAAACTTACCAACTTTCACACCACATGCTGATGTGGGTGGTTTCGTTGTTATTATTAATTCAGATAAAGTTGAGTTAACTGGTAACAAATGGACGCAAAAGAAATACTACAGACACTCGCGTTTTTTCGGATCTTTAAAGGAAAAAACTGCTGCGCAAATGAAAGATTCAAATCCTGAATTCATCATTCAAGACGCTGTAAAAGGAATGTTACCTGTTAATAAATTGTCTCATTCATTAATCACTAAGTTAAAAGTTTATGCTGGCGCTGAACATCCGCATGCAGCTCAAAAACCTGAAGCTTACGTTATCAAAAACTAGAAAACTAAAAAGAGGATATTGAAAAATGGCTGCTGCTGAAAAATTTTATTATGCAACTGGACGAAGAAAAACAAGCTCTGCTCGCGTTTATCTAAAGCCAGGTAAAGGTGAAGTTTCAATTAATGGGAAAAAAGCTGATGACTACTTAACTCGTTTGCAATCACGAATGGTAATCATGCAGCCGATCGAATTGTTATTACAAACTAACAAGTTCGATTTGCGTGTTGTTGTTGCTGGTGGCGGGGAATCTGGCCAAGCCGGAGCTATCCGTCACGGTGTTACTCGCGCTTTAATCTTGTTTAACCCGGAATTTAAAGCTGAACTTAAGAAAGCTGGCTTTGTTACTCGTGACCCTCGTATGGTCGAGCGCAAGAAGTACGGTAAGCACGGAGCTCGTCGCAGCGGTCAGTACTCAAAGCGATAATTTTTCAAATAAAATGTTATTTAACAAAGAGGGAGGGCCAAAAGCCTTCCCTTTTCTATTTGGGTCTGGGTATTAACAATATCTTAATATATTCTAGGTAAGTTGTTAAGAACGTGTTAAATTAAATGAACTTGAATTTACTAAAAAACACCCATAGGACATTTATGAAAACAGAATTAAACAAGTTAGCAAAATTTCTTAAAGAAAAACGAACTTTAGCCGGACTATCTCAGAAAGATGTCGCGACATCTTTAGGTTATAGTACCTCACAATTTATTTCTAATTGGGAACGCGGTATTTCTCAGCCTCCAATTCATACTTTACGAAAACTAGCGAAAATGTATGCCGTTAGTCCTGATCAAATGTTTCAAGTTTTACTTAGTGCGACCATTGACCAAGTTCAGATTGAACTTAAGGAAAAATTTTACGGTACTGAAGATAAAGATGCCGCTTCGCGGGTGCAGTTGGTTGCGAACTAGGTTTTCTTTTCTGGGTTCGCGGCGACGAAGATTTTCGTACGCCGACCTCTAGATGTTTTTCATTCTCAGACTTCTTTCATTCGGACGGGACTTCTGATTGTATACAATCAGAAGTCTACTGGGGACCTTGTAACCTGTATCATCTTGATACGACAAATTTGTTCCCCCTGGACCTCTGGCAAATATTTTCCCTTTTCATTCCGAATAACAGTTCAACTGCTTAAGGCCACTGACCAATTTGACGAATAGACGTATAGCACAAAGTGCGGGGTACGTATGTCGGGAATTAAGGTTCTAAAAAAAGGTGAATATCTTTTCAAAGAGGGCGAAAAAATCCTGTCGGTATGGATTATTCAGTCGGGGCAAGTTAGTCTTGGCTTACAAAAAAATAAAAAATACGTTGAAGTCATGAGCGTCGGCGCAGGGTATGTGTTTGCTGATTTAATTATTTTGGGCTTACCTAGTTATAATTATTCGGGACTGGTCATGAGCGAAACTAAAGTTATGGAAGTACCATTAGACAGCTTCAGGCAACAATATGAAAGCTTACACCAAGTGAATAAGGCCTTTGTTAAAGGGCTTTGCGAAAAATTGAAATGGTCCATGAATGAAGTAAAGTCATCTCGATTTGAAAAAGACCCTTCGGCGTGTACTGACGAAGCCATTCCAAAAGCTTTCGGAACTATATTTCATGTGCTGAATCATAAGGGTTTAAAAGAAGGAACGTCTTCGAAAATTGATTGGCAAACCATGCGTCAGTATTCACAGCGTATATTTGGCGAATCTTTGAAGCGTTTAGAACAAGCCACGCAACTTTTAGTAAAGGTTAAATTAGCCGATTATATTTATGGTAAAAATCCGGACGATCCAAATTCTAAAGATGAAATTCAGGGTTTTTTCTTAAAAGATCTTAATGCCTTGGAGTCTTTTTTTGAATTTTATCAGTATTACTATTTTAAAGCTGGTAAATCAGAGCTTCTACGCTTTGACGAAGCCAATTATAATTTTTTACGTATTTTAACCCTAGCCTACGAGGGCGTGGTTCCTGACAAGTTTGGGATCGTAACCAAAGACTTTGGTGAAGTGACTAATTTTTTTAAGGAATATGGCATTAATCTAGGGGCTGGTCAGTTTACTTCGCTAGAAACAAAAGGTTTGTTTTGCAAGCGTAAGCCAGTCGCAGACGGCAAAGTGCACTTACAGTTCGAAATAAAAGAATTTAAAACACAGCAGGATATTTGGAAAATTATTAAAGAAATCGACAAGTGGAATGAAAAGGGTCTAATTGATTTGAATGATGTCGATGACGGACCTAAAAAGAAGAAAACTATTGATGGTCTTGAATGTACTGAGTGCAGTGCTGTTATGATTCTTAATTCTAAGTTTTGTAGCGAATGTGGTGCAAAGTTAGTCAGTCAAGGTACTAATTCAGGTTTAGATCGGAAAGCCGCATGAAGCCATTATGGATAACATTTTTTGTAGGATTTTGTGTGCTGTTTTCATTTCAAAACTGTCAAAAGGCGCCCTACGCTGACGAGATTAATTCTATTTCCATGAACGGGCAGCTTGTACAAAACCCAAACAAGGTTGTGTTAGCAGAACAGCGACTTGTGCGGTTTCAGTTGTTTTCAAAAGTGCAACAAACTGTTTTTAAAAACGGTAATGCATTTTCGCTTGTTGTTAATCGTATTTATGAATTTAATTTTGATTCTGTCGGAGTTCGTAAGCAATTCGCGGTAAGTTCTGAAAATGAGCCGCAGGTCAGTAATCTGTGTTTAAATGAACAACTGCAGAACGAGCTGCAAAACATTATTGCGGCAGCAGCCGTATGTAAGAAAAGTGAACAAGCAAGTGATCCTACGCGTCTATGTGCGGCAGTGATAGTTCCTGCGTATGCCAGTATTCAAACGGAAGCTGAACGTTTCAATCTAGGTGCAGCAAGCGATGCATGCTTAACTAATTCTGTCGACTTCTGTGATGATGAAGGCACTTTGATTAAGGGCTTCACCAAGCATCTAGACACACAGTTAAATGTATTGAACTGCAATTAACAGTTAAATGTATTGAACTGCAATTAACAGCTTAATTTAAAACTTTTTTCTGCACGGCTGCGAACGCCTCTTTTAATTTATCACGTGTGGGAACCGCGCCTTGTGCAAAATCTGGCCGTCCGCCACCTTTACCACCCAGCACTTCTGCAAAGTCTTTTAATAATCCGCCAGCCTGAAACTGCTTTGTTAAATCTTTGCTTACCGAAACGATAACAGGGAATGACGACTCCCCTTGGCCAATAACTACAACAACTCCGTTTTGAATTTTATTTTTAATTTGGTCTGCAATTTGAGAAAGTACATCACGATCATCAAGTGACAAATCCGCCATGACTAATTTTGCATTGCCATTAGCCCACGTGAAACTTTGTCCCTTTGCCACTAAATCATCTACATTAATTTGATTCGACTGAACTTTTCGCATTTGTTTTTGTAAATCCTTAACTTCGTCCTTTTTATCTTCGATCCAGGATAAAATAGGTTTGTCAGCGGCTACCCCAGTGCTTTGCCGCGCAGTAAGAAGTTCTTCCGTGCTGTTCAATAAGTATTGAATAGCGGCATCGCCTGCGACAGCCTCTATACGGCGAACACCAGAGCTTACGCCTGATTCAGATAACACTTTAAATACGCGAATTTCAGAGGTGTTGCTAACATGGGTTCCGCCACAAAGTTCAGTGGAAAAATCAGACAACTTTAACACGCGAACAGTATCCCCATATTTTTCTCCGAATAAAGCCATAGCGCCGGAATCAATTGCTTTTTGGTGTGGCATTAGTGTTGCCGTAACCGCATGGGCTTTCGAGATTTCAGCATTTACTAATGCTTCAATTTTTTTAATTTCATCTGATGACAAAGGTTTCGGGTGTGTGAAATCGAAACGTGTTTTGGTCGCATCAACTAATGATCCAGCTTGTGATACATGTGTTCCTAACACTTGGCGTAGTGCTGAATGCATTAAATGTGTCGACGAGTGGTTTGCTGCCACTTGACGACGAACCGAAGTTTCAACTTTTAATGTGACGACGTCGCCAACTTTAAGTTCACCAGATTCAATCTCGATGTGGTGTAAAAATAAATCATTCACTTTGGTACAATTCAGGACGTGAGCTCTTGTTGATCCTGTTTGTAACGTGCCGCAGTCAGCAATTTGGCCGCCACCTTCAGCATAAAACGGTGTTTCAGAAAGAATGCAAAAGCCTGCTTGCCCTGTTTTTAACGCTGTAACTTCGGATGAGCCATTTGATAAACCTAGCAGTTTGCTTTGATTTTCTAGAGCATCGTAGCCAACAAATTTTGTTTTGTTAGCGGCATGTTTTTGCGTAAATTCGATGACGTGCTTCTCGTCCGTTTGCAGGCCTTTGCCTTTCCAAGTAGACTTTGCCTTTTCTTTTGATGCTAGCATCACTTTTTCAAAACCGGTTTCGTCGACCGTTAAATTTTGCTCGGCAGCTATTAAGGCAGTTAAATCCAGTGGGAAACCGTACGTATCGTAAAGTTTAAATGCTGTATCAGCAGAAACTGTCTTTTGGTTTTGCTTTTTCATTTTTAAAATCTCATCTTGTAATATGGCACTGCCATTATCTAACGTCTGCAGGAACCGCATTTCTTCGTCTCGTAACGTAGATAATATAATTTCTTTTCTAGCTTTTAGTTCCGGGTAGGCGGTCTGCATATGACCAATCAGGGTTTCACTCATAAGTGGTAATAGCGAATGCTGTGTCGATAATTTTCGACCATAGCGAATGGCACGACGAATGATTCGGCGTAAGACATAACCGCGGCCTTCGTTTGAAGGTAGCGCGCCATCAGCCAATAAAAACGAAGTCGAGCGGCAATGATCCGCCAATACGCGCATGGCTGCCACGTTATCGCGAATTTTACTGTCGGTACGTAAAATTTCGGGATCAGTTACGTAACTAAGACCAGTAAGTTTTGATGCCTGATCGATCATCGGCAAAAATAAATCGGTATCGTAATTCGCAAATTTTCCTTGTAATGCTGCAACGACGCGTTCGAAGCCGGCGCCTGTATCAACTGAAGGTTTGGGTAAAAGGATCTGCTTTCCCGGAGCTTCTTCGTAGAACTGCATGAATACTAAATTCCAAATTTCGACGAAGCGATCTTCGCCGGCTGCAATTCCTTTGTAGGGGTCGGTTTCCTTACCGGCTTTTGGACCGTGATCATAAAAGATTTCGGTGCACGGACCGCATGGGCCTACATCGCCCATGCGCCAGAAATTATCTTTTTCAAAACGAAAGATACGGTCTTTGGGAACGCCTTCTTGCTTGTGCCAAATATCTGCGGCTTCATCGTCAGTTGTGTAGCACGTAACATAAAGTTTTTCTTTTGGAATTTTTAGCTCGTTGGTTAAAAAATCCCAGGCAAAGTGGATGGCCTCTTTTTTAAAATAATCACCGAAAGAAAAATTGCCTAGCATTTCGAAAAACGTGTGATGCCTTGCTGTGAAGCCGACATTATCTAAATCGTTATGCTTGCCGCCAGCGCGCACGCATTTTTGCGACGTTACAGCACGGGTGTAGCCACGATTTTCAATTCCTAAGAATGCGTTCTTAAACTGATTCATACCAGCGTTAGCGAAAAGTAATGTTGGATCATTTTCTGGAATTAAACTTGAACTTGGCGCATGAGTATGGCCATTTTTAACAAAGTAATTTATAAATGAGCTGCGAATTTCAGAACTGTTCATCATGGGATAGTGCTCCTGCTTTAAAATCTTTTTGTAAGATAATTCATCAAGGTATCTTAATCAAACACAGTGCAAATGACAATAACTCAGCAGAATAGGGATCTGGGTTTTGACTCGGGTAGGAAAGTATTTAAAGCAAAGGCATGGTAGGTTTGCTGAAATCAATTTTATAGGCATAGCCCTATCAGGAGAGTCAAAATGTTCGAAACAGTCGGTTTAGCAGGTGTGGTCATTTTTTTCGCGGCTCTTGCGATCATTGGTGGGGCTTTCACGACAGTGCAGCAGGGTACCGTTTCTGTCATTACCATGTTCGGTAAATACCGGCGGGTGATGTACCCAGGTTTAAATTTTAAAATTCCATTTCTTGAAATTGTTTTTCGTCGGATTTCTATTCAGAACCAATCGGTCGAGTTGCAGTTTCAGGCCATTACTAATGACCAGGCGAACGTAAATTTTAAAGCGATGCTTTTGTATTCAGTTATTAACCAAACCGAAGACACAATAAAAAGCGTTGCCTTTAAGTTTATCGACTTCGGAAGCTTGATGCAGACATTAAACCGCACTGTTGAAGGAAGCGTAAGGGGATTCGTCGCTACCAAGCGACAGAACGAAATTTTAGCGTTACGCCGCGACATCACCGAGGCCGTTAAGGTCAACTTAGATGAAGATTTAAAAAGTTGGGGCTACCACCTGATCGATTTACAATTAAATGACATTGCTTTTGACGAAACGATCATGCAGTCGATGGCCCAAGTTGTGGCCTCTAGCAACTTGCGTGCGGCTGCAGAAAATGAAGCACAGGCTTTATTGATTCGTAAAACAAAAGCGGCAGAAGCTGACGGTTTATCTATAAAAATTTCGGCGGAAGCTGAAAAGATTGCTTCGAAGCTTCGCGGTGAAGGTATTGCTTTATTCCGTGAAGAAGTCGCAAAGGGTATGAGCAAAGCTGCGGAAGAAATGAAAACAGCCGGACTTGATTCATCATTTATTTTATTTTCAATGTGGACAGATGCGATTAAGCATTTCGCTGAGCATGGTAAAGGCAACGTGATTTTCTTAGACGGATCTAATGAAGGTCTTGATAAGACGATGAAGCAAATGATGTCTTTAAGTCTGATCGAGCAAGCGAAGCGTTAATTCAAACGGGGCCAAGTCTTTAAAATACTTGGCCTTTAGCTAGAATCCACGAATAGAAAATTACTGAATCATCATCTTTTTTTAACTGATTAAATTCGATTTTCATTTCTTCAACTAATTCTTTGGTAATACGGCCTGTTGCTATAAGATTGTCGGCTCCGCTTAGCATTAATCCCGCCCAATAATCGATAAACTGCGCCCTTTTTTTAGGGGTACGGTTATCGTATTGGTGGGTTAGCACCTTAGTAGATACATTTTGATAACCAGCAGACAGCAAATAATTTGCTAATTTGCCTCCGACAAATGGATCACCTTTCAACGAATACTGGTAGTCGTTAAATTCAAACCAATATTTTAACATCGATGGTGAATACGGGTGACAATAAAACGTAGAATTGAAAACCTCATTGCAGTAAATTATGCCGTTCGCTTTAAGTACGCGTTTGATCTCTTTTAAAATGCCGACCGGATTTTGCACGTGCTCTAGTAGCCAACAAACGAAAGCTCCGTCAAATTTGTCATCTGAAAAAGGCATGTCCATGGCATCGCCAACGTGAACCTGCACTTGGCCGGTAGCAATTTTATCTTTTAAAGTTTTACGAGCACGTTCGACCTGGACTTCCGAGGCATCGATACATTTGATTTTCAAGTGGGGATAGCGTTCAAGCATAATCTGAGTTTGTGCGCCGACGCCGCTACCAACTTCGACAATATTGGTTTGATTTGCAAAATCGATTTGTGAAAAAATAATTTCTTCATGCACGCGCGACTGTTGGTAAAGGCGGTCTTGTTCATCCGCTGAAAATCCGTGAATGTATCCGTCTGCTAGACCTGTTTTTTTAGTCATCTTGTGCTCCGTAGTAAAACTACTTTATTAAGTTAAATACGATGTCACAAGATTTCCTAGACTTGTGAAAGTAAATTAATCCGGGAATGCTACCTTAATGAAATTTCTATTAGCTTTCTCAATTTTATTAGTCGTTTATAATCCTGCAAATGCTAGTTCATGTGCCGTTACCGAGCGTAAAGCGTGGTGCCGGGATTTAAGCACAAATCCAGCAAAAGAAAAACTTATAGATATTAATGGTTGCAGTGTTTCGTGTAATCCGGGCGAAGGTGCCCATTGTTTACCTGGTTATCTTTATAGCGATACGTGTAATGAAGGGCTTGAACCTTCGCGCTGTTTTTGCAATTAGACTTTTCATTTTTGCCATTTACTGCTTACATGCATGAGTGCACAAAATTCTATTATTGATTGCTACATTTTTTAATATTGGTCGCATTTCTAAAGCGCCAGGAACAGTAGCGACGGCTGCTACTATTCCTGTATGGTGGGCGTTAGCACAAGCGGGTCCGCTGATTTACATGGCTGTTACGATCTTGCTTATTCCTGTCGGAATTTTTGCGGCACATGCTTACAATGCACAGGCGGCGTCGCATGATCCGCAAGAAATTGTCATAGATGAAGTCGTTGGTTTTTTAATTACGATGATATGGTTACCGGTAACGTGGCAGGCTTTAACATTTGGATTTATCATCTTTCGTTTTTTAGATATTGTGAAGCCGCCGCCCATTCGCCAGCTTGACCGACGCGTAAAAGGTGGGCTAGGGGTTATGATCGATGACATAGCCGCCGGTATAATTGGCAGCTTAATTCTGCAAATGATCTATACCCAGACCAATTGGCTCGGTGTGCAAATTACAAATTTGACAACTAGCTAATTTACGTTCAGTCTGGATATGTAAATTATATGAAAATTAATGACGAAATACTAGAAAATCAGCTCTCAAATTGGACTGCAAAAGTGGTTCAGGATCTGCGTGACAAGAACATCACGCTGGGGTGTGCTGAAAGCTGCACGGGTGGACTTTTGTCCAGTTATTTAACGCTGCATCCGGGGGTTTCTGAGATCTTTTTTGGATCCATTATTAGCTACGCTAATTCGGTAAAAGAAAAACTTTTGGGTGTGCGCGCTGACACCTTTAAGCGGTTCGGAGCGGTTAGTTTTGAAACTGCAAAGCAGATGGCTGAAGGGTGTGTAAAACAACTGGAAGTCAAAGTTGCCGTGGCAATTACCGGGATTGCTGGTCCGGGTGGTGGATCACCACAGAAGCCAATTGGAACTGTGATAATTGCAGTGGCTGGTGCAAATCGTGAAACAAATGTTTTCGAACATCACTTTGAGGGTGAGCGAAAACAGATACAGCTACAAGCATGTGCCGAAGCTGTGAAACATTTAGCTTTATTTATTAAGTGATTTAACAACGATGAGAACTAAAAGAGAAGTAACAAAAGTTACAAGGAGAGACAAGATGGCTACAAACACAAACTCAACACTGGATGCAAAATCCCAAAGCGAAAAAATTAAAGCTTTAGAACTTGCTGTCAGCACAATTGAAAAACAATTCGGTAAAGGTTCAATCATGCGATTGAATACCGGCGAAAATTTAATGAAAGACGTTGAAGTGATTTCAACAGGTGCTTTATCTTTAGATATCGCCCTTGGCATAGGTGGTTTACCCAAAGGCCGTATCGTCGAAATTTTTGGCCCAGAATCTTCTGGTAAAACAACTTTAGCTTTATCAGTAATCGCACAAGCGCAGAAAAAAGGCGGCGTTGTCGCTTTCATCGATGCAGAGCATGCGCTTGATGTGAACTACGCTAAAAAATTAGGTGTGAACATTGAAGACTTAATGATTTCTCAGCCCGATAACGGCGAGCAAGCCTTGGAAATCACGGAAACACTTGTACGTTCTGGCGCTATTGACGTGCTAGTTATTGACTCGGTTGCGGCATTAACTCCGCGTGCAGAGATCGAAGGCGACATGGGTGATTCTCATATGGGTTTACAAGCTCGTTTGATGTCACAAGCTTTACGTAAGCTGACAGGTGCTATCAGCCGTTCTAATACGTTAGTTATTTTCATCAATCAGATCCGTATGAAAATTGGCGTAATGTTCGGTAACCCCGAGACAACTACTGGTGGAAATGCTTTAAAATTCTATGCATCTGTTCGTTTAGATGTTCGCCGTGTCGGCGCACTTAAAAACGGTGAAGATGTAGTTGGAAATCGTACAGCCGTTAAAGTTGTGAAGAACAAGATGGCTCCGCCATTTACAAAAGTTGAATTCGACTTGATGTACGGCGAAGGTATTTCTGCTGAAGGCGATATTTTAGATTTAGCAACGACCGCAAGCATCGTTGAAAAATCAGGATCTTGGTATTCTTACAAGGGCGAGCGTATGGGCCAAGGCCGCGATCAAGCGAAAGAGTATTTAAAATCAAATCCTGCAGTTTGTACGGAACTACGCGCAACTGTTTTAGCAAATAACGGAATTGGTCAGCTGTTAATGACGAACGATATGTCAGATGCAGTAGCCGGAGAAGCATCTGTTGAAATGGATATTCCAAAGAAGGCTAAGAAAGCAAAAGATTCTAGTAAAGATGCTTCTGCTAAGGAAAAGTTGAACTAAGAATTCAATTTTTTTGATTAACGAAGGCCTGTGATTTTATCATGGGCCCTTTTTTTAATCTGATTATTACAATTTAAAGCGAACGAGAAAAAAACGCATTGATTGCCGTAAAAATAAAATATGCCAAGTTCCGGCCAAAAAAAGCAATCGACACATTTAATTTTAAACACAATAAGATGATCGAAAAAATCGAGAAGACTTATCTTGCCAGAGCACTTGGGTATGCAGCCTGCCAAAAATGGCTGTCAGTTTTATTTTTAACGACTGCGGAAATGGTGAGCCGTCTTCAACATGCAGAAAACTTTTAATCTAGAGCTCGAATTAAATAAAGTTTTTTGTGGGTCCGTCCTAGACCTTTTTCAGAAGTTGACCTCACAAATGGGTATTGATATTATTCAAGAAAGAAGGAATTAACCTTTTCCGCTAATTGTTAGAACTTGGGTGCCCCGTTGAGTCTTAATAATAAAGAGGTAATTCAAGTTTATAAATCAGACTTCATGGATGCTCTAAAAACTTTAGAATTTAGCTGGCGAAAACTAAAAGATCAAAAAATTCCTGATTTGAATCAAAAATATTTAGATGCTTTGGAAAGCTGGGAAGCATTAACATCTAGGTTTGCCAGAACGACAGATATTTTCTTAACAAAATATATTCGATTTTTAATTTTAGAATTGGATCCGGGTTTTCGTGGCGAGATCCGCGATTATTTAGATAAAGCTGAAAAAGCAAACTTGATATCAAATGCCGATACGTGGATGAAAATCCGAGAGCTTCGCAACCAAGTCGCCCACGAATACACCAAAGCAGATCTTGAAAAAACTTTTAAGGATGTGGTTTCGCTGACTCCGTTTGTTCTGAAAGATTTAGAAAGACATAAGTCTTGAGATTAACGGCGCTTCAAATTGAAAAAATTCAATTTGTTCTGAATGACTTTTTCAAAGAAATACAATTTGAATTATTCCTTTACGGAAGCTGCACGGATGATTCGCTTAAGGGCGGCGATATTGATTTGCTTGTTGTAACAACTGAAAATGGCGTAGATCTTTTTAAAATAAAAAAATTAGATATTTTGGTCGCTGTTAAAAAACATTCAGAAATTGGCCAAAGAAAAATTGAACTAAAAGCTGCAACGTCTGAACAATTGATTTCAGATTCATTTTTAAAATCAATTGCGAATGACATGCAAAAGGTTTTTTAATTATTTAGAACACATTAAAAGTAGAAACCAAATCGAAGATGTATTAGAAAAACTTATACATTAAACTGGCAAACACAAAAAAATCGACGCTACTCCTACAATTAGAAGCGAACGACTGAACCACTAGTCAATCGTTGGCAGATGTCCCTCGCCAGTTTTTACGTGCAATTTCCTGGCATCCAACCACTGACTTATCCGCGCTTCAATTTTTTTGACCGCTGGTTTTTGGGGATAGGCAATCGTTAAAGGCAGCCATTCATTGCCAAATCGAAGATTCAACCGATAGTTGTAATGAGTCGAGGACTCCATCCACACACAGTTCAGGTGCGACAACCGAAATACGGTACGCACAGTGACGGTCTTGAATCGACGTAGCGTGGTTCGCGTAAGGGTTGCTGAATCGCTGGTATGATTTAGTTCTAAGCGAACTATTTCAAAAAACAATGTCACGACCCACAGTGAAAGCGTAACCATAGTAGCAAACATGAGGAATTCAATTAAGCCATTTGATTTGAATATGGCCAACACTATTAACGACAGAGCCATTAGCGCGCCTGCAACAGGAGCAACTACCGCGCATGACTGGTAACGGAAATGTTTATCATCAGCGACCATTTTTTCCATATGCCACTATATTGTAAGGGCACATCGGTGTAAATATTTTTTTAGTCTTTCATCGATTTTTGAAAAGACTTTCAAAAATGTAAAGGTAAACCTTGAAGGCTTGTAATTAATTTTTTAGCCCTATGCTAAAGCTGCTTTGATATCTGCAAGAAGATCTTTGGGTTCTGTTGTTGGTGCATATCGTTTAATAACTTGGCCTTCTTTGCTGATTAAGAATTTCCCAAAATTCCATTTGATATCTTCTGTGCCTAGAATGCCAGGTGCTTTTTCTTTCATAAACTGATAGACCGGGTCCGTATTTTTTCCGTTAACATCAATTTTATTTAGTACTGGAAATGTAACCCCATATTTCATTGAACAAAAGCTTTGAATTTCTTCGCTCGTACCGGGCTCTTGTCCTAAAAACTGATTGCAGGGAAAGCCCAGAATCATAAATTTTTGATTGCCGAATTCTTTGTATAAAGCCTCAAGGCCGTCGTATTGCGGTGTTAGGCCACACTTGCTGGCTACATTTACGGCTAGCACGACTTTGCCTTTATGTTGCGAAAGATCGTAGTCAGAATTGGTAGCTGATTTTACGGTATAATCAAAGAATGAGTTTTTTGAAAAGTCTGGCATGTAAGCTCCTTGCTAGATTAGCACTATGCCTTGACTGTATTTCGTTCTTTCTTTAATGCCAAATAAATCATGCAAGCCAAATAAATTGCGCTATTAAATTGAATAATTTAGTAGCACAGAATAGCTTTTACTGGACGAAAACTTTTTGACTGCTTAGCAGTTGGCGTTTGAGATCAGGGTCAATGACTGGCTTTTGTTGATTTTTTACTTCATTTACTTTTTCTGCGACAGTATTCGTAGATTTTGCTATGGTTTGGGCTGTGGCTTGTTGCGTAAGGTCTGGTTCTTTAGCTTTATCGATAGCCTCATCCATAGCTTTATTCACAGCTTGATTCACTTTTGCATTTAGATTTGTTGTTAAAGTCACTTTTTCAATTTCAGTCTGATTCGAAAAAGTGAAAAACGTAAATATCCCTGTGAAAACTGTAATGACTGTTCCTAAAACTATTTTTTTATTTTTCATAATCTCTCCGGTTACTTTGGTTCTTGGTATTTAAACCACATGTCAAATATAAGGTGGTAACGACCATCTGTTGTTTTAACAACTGATTTCAAAGTTGTATCATTGCCGTATTTATCTGTTTCTTTATAGTTAGCATCGGCATTTAAATCTATGGCTTCGATGCTCATGCTATCTAAAGAAACCAATTCACTTTTTTGTGCCAGGCCATCATGATTTCTATCTGCCCATAGTCTTAGTTTTTGAAAAACTGGATCTGCTTTTGTGATTAAATTGTCAGACTTTCCGGCTGATTTTTTACCATCAAGCGATTTTCCGTCATATTTTGCAAGTGCCTTATACCCATCAGCTGCAAATTTATTGTCGCGGCCATAGGTATTATTACCAAACAATTCATTGATACCATTCACTTCGCCTTTTGCATTCGGTAAGGTAACCCAATAGTACTGCTTTGATTTGTACCAAGAAATTCTTTTCTTTGAAAAGGCCTCGGGATAAGAATTAATTCCCAAGATATCAAAATTAACGCCATTTTTTTGCGACCCAAAAACCAACGGTTCTGCTTTTTCTACATCTGAATTAAAATGAATCATCAGGGGTGATGGGGGCTCATTCAATTTATAAACGCATGTTGTTTTGTCATAAGCAGGGTTACCCGATAACGCGCCGTCAATGCATGTGCGATTTCCAGCCGGATTTACTGGACATTGCCAGCTGCTTATTCCGCCGCGACCATTACCAAAAGACAAAAATGAAGTTGCAAAAAATGCTCTGCTTTCGCCGTGCTGTAATGTATAAGTCGTAAGAACTTCAGATAAATAAGATCCTGCACTTTCGTCGGTTCCCGCGCTTAGCCATTCATACTGCCCAGTGCCGCCTTGGAAAGAACAAGCGCGTGGTGCATTCTGCGCGCAACTACTAACTGTATAACTTCCTGATAAAAATCCATTGTTGCAGTACCTGGCTTCAGCTTGGCAGCTTTGATTGTAGGCTACAGCTGCTGCGGCATAGCCAGTAATGCCGGTACCATGCGGTACGACTACTCCGTTGAAAGAACACGCTAGTGGCGCTGCCACAGAGCATGATTCAAATGTATAGCTGCCAGAAAGTGAACCATTTGTACACGTTCTGGTCTGAGTAGCGCAAGCCTGACCAAATGGAACTGATGGCGCTGCACTGAAAGATTTAGCTGCACCGTGCGCAATTGAAATTCCGTTCAGACTGCAGTTCCCGGCTGGTGCGACAGAACAAATTGAATTAGAAAAAGTTCCGGAAAGAACTCCGTTGTTACATGTTCTATTTTGTGACTGACATACGTCATTGAAACCGACAGCGTTTTTTGCAAAACCAGTTATCGAAGTTCCGTGTAGAATAGATTCCCCGTTAAATAGACAAGCCTGCGGAGCCGATACTGAACATGAATCGGATGTGAACGACCCGGATAGGTTTCCGTTAGTACACAGGCGTGCTTCTGATACGCATTGATTTCCAAATGGAACTGTTGCGGCTGAGTAGGCAGTGGCAGTGCTTGCGTGGTCAATCTTTTTTCCGTTAAGTGTGCAAATTGCAGCAGGTGTGACAGCGCAACTTAATTGTGAAAAATCGCCAGATAAAATTCCGTTGTTGCAAACTTTCTTTTCTGAAATACATTGCTGACCGAATGGAACTGACGACGTTTCATAACTTGGGATATCACTACCATGAGGAACCGTGACCCCATTAAATAAACAAGACAAAGGCTTTGCAATGGCGCACGAACCAAAAGTGAATGATCCAGATAAAATGCCATTAGCGCATAGTCGTGATTCGGCAACACAATTTTCATTGAATGCTGCATTTCCTGCTTGAAATGCTACTGCGGATGCGCCGTGATTAAGGGTAGCACCGTTAAAGGTACAAGCTTTCGCGGCCCCCACGCCACATGCTGGAAATGCAAAGCTGCCTGATAAAATTCCGTTACTACAGGTGCGTTCCTCTGAAGCACACGTTTCGCCAAAGTTTTTAGTACTTGATTCAAAACTAATGACTCTTTCGCCATGGGCTATTGTCTTTCCATCAAATAGACAGCTGCTGGGCGCTCCTGGATTGCAGGATCCGAAGGTGTAGCTTCCAGAAAGTAGGCCGTTATTACAAATGCGAGATTCGGCAACACACGCGGCACCAAATGGTACTGTGCTAGTTAAAAACCCTGTCGCAGAAGCCGCATGTGAAATTGTTCTTCCGTCAAATAAACAAGCCATCGCGGTCTGCGGAGTACACAACGAATAGGCGTAACTGCCAGATAGCACGCCATCATTACAAACTCTATTTTCAAAAACACAACTATTGCCGAAGGAAACCGTTGGATTTTGTGCCGCTTCGACAGAGTTTCCGTGTTCGATTGTGCGACCATCAAATAAACATGATTTCGGTGTGCCACTTGCGCAAGCTGCAAAGCTATAGCTGCCACTCAAAATTCCGCTGTTGCACTGTCTTAATTCAGAAACGCAAACTTGCCCGAACAAAACGCTTGAATTTTGATAGGCCAGCACGCTCTGGCCCTCGGTGTAGGTAGAACCATTAAACACGCACGTCAGTGGATCTGAAGGGCCCAACGGAACTGATGGATCAGGATCTAGTGGCACAGCAGTGCCTGCGGCCAAATTTGCAACACTTCTGTCTAAGGTAAGCGATGAAAATTTAGCTCTGGCGCAGTTTTGAAAAGCTAATACAAGTACAGAAACAGAAAAGGTAGTTAACACAGCATTTATAATTTTCTTTTTCATGTATCTATTGTCGGATAAAAGTTTGTACAACTTAAGCTTAAATCACCAATGAAAAAATAAAAAATTTTGGTGTATTTTTTCTCAACAGCTGACAAATAAATCGACAATAAAAATTAATTTTCATACTTTTTAATTGCTTGCAATCGAAATGGGAATTTCACAAAAATTTTTCTCAATCTGAGATTCATCGTTCTAGTTGTTTGCATACTCGAGTTGCGCAAAATGCTTTAGTCCAGCAATGAGATTACCGATAAGAACCTATCATGCAAGGGGATATGAAAGTATGAAATACGCCACTGCTTTTTCTTTTCTAATTCTATTTTTGATTGGACTGGCTTTACCGCAAACTGCAGATGCACAAAAAAGTGCTTGTTTGAAAGACTTAACAGGAAAGAACGGTTGCTATGATTCAGCAGGCGGCTGTAAGAGGGGATTTGAATATTGTAAAACCCCCGAAAGATGTTCTAACAACGGTGGCGAGATGGATCGTGGCGTGTGCGTGCAACGTGGAACTGCTTCTGGAAAGGGATCCCCTACTAACTCGGAATCTGCTGCTTCATGCGCAGCCAAAGGCGGCACATATGATCCGGACCACTACGGATGCTATTGCTCAACTGATGCTAGCGGAAATCCGATTCGACCACCAGCTGGAGGAACATGTGCTAACGCTGCTGTAGCCGCACCTGCACCTGTAGCTGCAACAATACCATCAACCGGAAATACTCAATTGGATCAGTGCCTACAAAAATGGGATTCGAAGGCACAAGAGTGCGTAGTTTCGGCAGAGCTAGCTGTAAAAAGTTGTGACCAGGACGAAACAAGCGATGAAGGTATGAAATATGTGAAGGATTTTACGAAAAATTTTTCTAGCCAATCGATTGCGGCTAATGCAGGAAAAGGAGCCGCTAGTCAGTGCGCCCAAGCAAGTTTAATTGGAAATACGGCTATTAACGGAATGAATTTATTTAAATCAACGTGCGATGAAAGTTTTAGCACATGCAATAAAGAATGCGAAGAGGTTCATCAGGCTTCGCGGTCATCTGTCATTGCAGATGAGTGTTTGCAGTTTGCGGTTACCGACGATGAAAAAATTAAGACAGCAAACACAATTTCGGGAATTATAAATGCAAGTCAAAAGGGAAATAATAAGTGCACAGTGGAAGCAAAAGAAGAGCGTGGAATACTAGAGCAAACAATGGGATCAATAGCTAAAAGTGTTCAAGCAGCAAAGATTTGCGAATGCCAACTTGCCGGTGCGGGTGCTAACTGTGATCTTGTGCCAAATCCGATAAATTGTGCGCCAGGTGGTCCTTTGTTCGGCCAACAGATTTGCAATATTTATGCAAGCCATGATTGCTCGCTGGGTTCACAGCAATACAGTTCCATCCCATGCCAATGCGCACGTGATAGCTCGGCATCTGTTTGTAAAACTCCGGCGGGTAAACCAGTTCCGTCAAATTTTGCGGTGGATTTGAAGCCGGGCACTAACGGTGGTGTTGATGTTGGTGGTCCTGGTGGTGTCGGCGATGACGGCGGTAATATGAATTTGGGTGGAAATTATAATGTTAATAAGCCGGGGTTTGAATACAAAGATCCTGCTGAAACTGCTAAGGGTGGTAAACCAGGCGGTGGCGGTGGCAATCCAGGCGGTGGTGGCGGTGCGCGTGGCGGTGGTGATCCGAATGCACTTGCTGCAGGCGAAGATGATGGGTCTACCAAAGGATTAGCTGGATTATTTAATCAGGCTAAGTCTTCACTATCAAATTTGCTTGGTGGCGGAAATAAGGTAACTGGTAAAGGTCTGTCGCCAAATGGCGGTGGCCAAGGGTTAAAGTATGACATCAATAAATGGCGGCCTCGTGGCCTTGCAAGTGCGGGTTGTCAAAGTCATCAAGTGCGTTGTAAGAATGAAGATATTTTTTCAATTGTAAATCGTCGTTATGATGTGAATGAACCAACATTTTTGTACGGACCCTAATCAATAAGCGCGTGAAGCAACTGAATTGTTTGGGTTTGATTTTCTTGGTGAATAATAAAGTTGATATTTTTTTCTGATAGCTGAAGGCGGCCAGTAGCAATACCTGCCGTTTTTAACTTTTCAGCCACGTGTCGTTTTTGCTCTGTCGTTGGTGTTGCAAAACATGTAATTGATACTGAACACAAAGCATTTTCTAGTAAAGCAAACTTTGAATCCGAAAAATTTAGCTGCTCGATCAGATCCAAGTTTTCTTTGGGGCCAGCAATAAAAAAAGTATTTTCTGAAAGACAAAGTATTTCCACAGCGCCGATTTGATTTTTTGTAAGAAAGTTTAGAAATTCTTTTTGAACTTCTTCAGCATCTTGCACTGAGCTTTTAATTTCAAAAACTGTGCTGTAAGAATTTACAGCTAAAAAACTTTTTGGCAGTAGTGATGG
>JAYTMU010000223.1:0-13179 GCA_043728195.1 Bdellovibrionales bacterium | reverse complement strand
TCCGATGCGTTTACGGCTCCGGGCACAACGGTAAAATCACCTGCCGATGGTTGTAAACATTGGATGTTCGTGTTCAAACTTAAGAAAGATAAATGGTATAATGCTCAATCGATCGTCGAGAAAAAACCGATCGATTTTAATTACCACTGGTTAGACGAAACAACATTAGGAACCAACCACTTGGCTGATTCTGAACATGCATTTGACCGCTTGGGTACAGCACTTGAGGGCGAAATGGATGTCATACTTTATTTGCATAACATCACTGTAGGCGGCACTGTCGACGCGAAATGCGGCGCCGAGCAAATGGGATTACTTTAATCCGTAGGTGTCTTTAAGTTTCTGCACGTGACTTGGAAGCACGCTGCCAGTTGATGATGTCGACATAATGTCAGCATCATTGGATTCGTCGATGTATTCGCAATTAATTTCGTTAAATGAAGTGTAATACGTGTCTGGCAAACCCAAAACATGACCAAACTCATGATTTACTGTTGTCAAACGTGCGGGCGAATACAATTGCATCAGTTTTCGGTCGTAACTGACGAAAGCTCGTTCACCCGGGGTAGAATCAATTTTGACGGTGTAGCCGTCCCATGAATTTACGACCTTTACGGTAAGACCTAGTCCCGACCATGCAGCCTCAATGGTTTTTATGAAATTTTCACTATCGGCTGCCAGAATACTTACATCCAAAGGTACCACTAACGTGTTGCCATCAACTTTGACAGAAGAATTTTTAACGACGCGAAATCGTCTAGCGGCCCAGCCAATATCTGCGAAAAGAAATCCAATGTCAGCCCTTTTATTTTCGACTGTATCATTTAAATTCATACGTGACAGAATCCGTCGGTGCGCAGGACCCTCTTTCAACCACGACAGCGCATTCGGAGAAAAATTTAGTGAGATGCATGAACTGTCTAAATAACATTTTTCGATTTCGGCAAAAGCACTTAATATTTCATTTTCGCTCTGGCGACGAACTGAAGGGTGAGACAAACTTTCGATGCGAAAACTGTCTTCAAGGATAAGTGATCTAACTTGAGCATTTATCTCGAGCCAAAATGGACTCATGGGATCATTTTTTATTTCCAAATATTGCGCATATACCGCAGCCCATGAATATGTTGATTTTTGCCATACATCTGGCTGTACAGTTTTTATAACTAAGTCTATAAAATCAAAACCATTTAGCGTTATGACTTTAACGTTGGGGCTTTTTGAAATTAATTCGGCTTTTATTTTGACGATGTTTTCTCGGTTTGCTTCGACAGCCGCTGCAAGCAAAAAAACCTTATCCTTTTGGGAAAAGTCGCACGTGTAGAACCAGGCTTCATTTTTGGCTGAATAGAGTGAGTTGGCCTTTTCAACTAAATCACCTTGAAACTGCGGGCGAGCGGGTTCAGACCGCCCGCCGTCATTGGAACCACATGAAGAAAGTCCGACCATCAGCATAGCAGTAAGAAAAAATATTTTCATAGCTGCAGACATAGCACAATGCAGATTTTAAAACTGTGATATTTATCATGAGTAAAAAAAATACATGAAATCTGTATCGCTATTTGAAGTCTTTACTTAACCAGTTTCCGCAGCTCATCCCAAGAAATCATTTTGACCCCAAGAGATTCAGCTTTATCCACTTTGGATCCGGGGTCATCTCCAACAACTAAATAGCTTAGTTTCGATGAGACCGACGAAAGCAACTTCCCGCCATTTTCTTCAATCAGCTGGTGCGCCTCCTCGCGTCTAACTGGCAGGGTGCCGGTCACTAAAAAACTTAAACCTAAAAGTGGCCCCTCATGTGAGCGTTTCGGTTTCTCGAAGGTGATACCGGCTTTTAGTAGCAATTGAACTTCTTTTTGCCAGCGTGGGTCGGCGATAAATTGCAAAACAGCAGCCGAGACTTTTGGACCAATTTCGGGAACTTTTTCTAATTCGTCTTTTTCTGTTTTTAGAAAGGCATCGATGCGGCCGTAATGATCGGCAATTAGCTTTGCCGTTTGTTCACCTACGTACCTAATACCTAAAGCGTAAATAAACTTTGATAGCGTTGTCTTTTTACTTGCGGTCAGATTAGTTAAAATATTGTCGACTGACTTTTCACCTTGGCGGTCTAAGGTCAACAACGATTCTTTATTCAGTTTATACAAATCAGAAAAAGAACTTACTAATTTGTTTTCAACAAGGGTTTCGATAATCTTATCCCCAACTTTTTCAACACCCATAGCCCTACGCGAGACAAAATGCTTGATACTTTCTTTTAGGATTGCATCGCAGAATGAGTTCGGACAGCGAAGCACGACATCCTCGGCTTCTTTCACGGCCTTTGTTCCGCAGGCAGGACAGACATCGGTCATCGTGAAAGGTTTTGAATTTTTTGGCCGCTTATTTAAAACGACAGATACAACTTCAGGAATAACATCCCCAGCACGTTGCACGAATACGGTGTCGCCAATGCGTACATCTTTGCGGTTGATTTCATCTTGATTGTGTAAAGTTGCATGGGTAATTGTTACGCCGCCAACTTTTACTGGTGACATGATTGCTACTGGGGTTAATGCTCCCGTTCGGCCAACTTGCACCTGAATATCTTCAATCGTAGTTTCCATTTGTTGCGGCTTGAACTTGGCAGCAGTTGCCCAGCGAGGCGACCTTGCAACCAAGCCCAAATCTTCCTGCTTAACCAGCGAATTCACTTTAACAACAATTCCATCGATATCAAATTCAAGTCGCGGCCGCTTTTTTTCAATCTCTTGATAATAATCTACAATATTTTTTATATTATTGCTGCAAGTGACAAAGTCGCTTGGCACAACAGGCAGACCAAATGCCTTAAATTTTTCTGTAATGTCCTGCTGTGTTGAAAACTGAAGACCCTCGAACGCACCAAGTCCGTACGCCATAAATTTTAAAGGGCGGTTAGCAGCAATTTTGGGATCTAACTGGCGAATTGTTCCGGCCGCTGCATTTCGTGCGTTGGCAAATAATGCGATTCCGATTTCTTCATTGCGAAGGTTCATCGTCAAAAAATCTTTTTTAAAGATAAGCACTTCGCCGCGCACTTCTAGTAGCTTTGGCGGATTGGGAGTATTCAGTTTTAGTGGAATAGATTTAATAGTTTTAATGTTATGAGTGACATCTTCACCCACTAAGCCGTCACCACGGGTAAGACCACGAATTAGTACTCCGTCTTCATAAACAAGTTCAAGTGAAAGGCCATCCAATTTTAATTCAGCAAAATATTCTATCTGTTCGGTTGATTCTTTTTCAAAACGTAAAAACTTTTTTACGCGTTCATCAAAAACGATAAGATCTTCGGCAGAATAACTATTCGCTAGTGATAACATCGGCATACGATGTGCGACTTTTTGAAACTGTTCGATCGCCAAACCACCTACGCGCTGGGTTGGAGAATCACTGCGGTCTAAATTGCCATTTTCAGATTCAAGCTTTAATAAATCTGCAAAAAGTTGATCGTACTCGTAATCAGAAATTTCGGGCTTATCATTTACATGATAAAGCACATCGTGATGACGAATTTTATTTTTAAGATCTTCATGTCTTTGAAAGATGGTTTTTTTCTGCACTGACTTGGTGGCCATGTAAGTGACCTTACACAAAACCCAGTTCTACGGCTAGCTGCATTCACTGCGTTTAGCAACGCAGCTTGAAGAAAAGTTTAAATATGACTACTGTCAGTCATCTATTACAGGGGAATCGGTCATGATTGATCAAAAATTAATCGAGCACATTGCTAAATTAGCACGTTTAAAAATAACCCCGCTTGAAGCGACAGAGTACGGGCAGCAATTAACAAAGGTACTTAATCATTTTCAGGAAATAGACAAGATAAATACCCAAGGGGTCGAGCCCTTGGTCACACCAACAGATATTGAATTTTACGAACGCGCAGACGAAGTCCACAAAAGTTATTCTGCTGAAGATATGGTTGCCAATGCTCCCGAAAAAGCTGGCCAGTTATTTAAAGTTCCACCTGTTGTATAGGAAGTTAGATGGATTTACTAAAAGCGACATTCAAGCAAGTTAGCGACGCTGTTCAAACAAAAAAAGTGTCAGCTGTCGAGGTCACGAAATTTTTTCTGTCGCGAATTGAACGCATGAATCCGCAACTTAACGCCTTCATAGCTCTTAATTCAAAAGCGCTCGACGAGGCGCAAGCAATAGATGAAAAAGTGAAAAAAAATGAGTCCGTCGGTCCGCTTGCTGGCGTGCCTTTTGGAATCAAAGACATGCTTTGCACTAAAGGCCTACGAACAACCGCAGGCTCTAAAATTTTAGAAAATTTTATTCCACCTTATGACGCCACAGTCGTAAGTCGGTTAAGAAATGCCGGTGTCACAATACTTGGAAAATTAAATCAGGACGAATTTGCAATGGGCTCAAGCACCGAAACATCGTTCTTTGGAAATTGCAAAAATCCTTGGAATACAGCGTTTGTTCCTGGTGGCTCAAGCGGCGGATCGGCGGCGGCTCAGGCAGCCAGACTTGCAATGGGAACTATTGGTACTGACACGGGCGGATCTATTCGACAACCCGCAAGTTTTTGTGGAATTGTGGGTATCAAGCCCACGTATGGCCGCGTAAGTCGCTATGGAATTATTGCCTTTGCCTCATCGCTTGATCAAGCGGGTCCGATGGTATCTTCGGTCGAAGATGCGGCGGTTTGTCTGGAAGCAATTTGTGGCCATGACCCAATGGACTCCACAACATCGCAAAGAAAAGTTCCATCATTTTCTAGTGAGCTGTCCAGTAACGTTAAAGGAATGCGCATCGGAGTTGTTAAAGAATATGCATCTGGGCGCATTCATCCAGACGTGGAAAAAACATACAATCTGGCGCTTGAAAAATTAAAACAGCTGGGAGCAGCTATAATCGAAGTTTCGATTCCACTGACAGAATTTGCTGTACCGATGTATTATTTAATTGCTGCTAGCGAAGCTTCGTCAAACTTGGCCCGTTACGATGGAGTCAAATATGGTTTTCGCGCTGATTTTAAAGACCTGTCTACTATGACTTTAGACGATTTTTATTCTGAAACCCGCGGGCAAGGTTTTGGCGCCGAAGTAAAACGTCGAATCATGCTTGGAACACACTGCTTATCATCCGGATATTACGATGCTTACTACAATAAGGCCGGACAAGTTCGTCGACTTATGCGTGATCAATACATTGAGGTTTTTAAAAGCTGTGATGTTATACTTAGTCCCGTTACTACATCGCCAGCGTTTAAGCTTGGTGAACGCTCATCAGACCCATTAACTATGTACATGAATGATATATTCACCACATCAACCAATTTGGCAGGTCTTACAGGCATGAGCGTGCCTTTTGGCATGTCGGCAGATAAATTACCTATAGGTGTTCAATTAACAGGGGCCCATTTCGAAGAGCAAAAAGTTTTAAATGTGGCTTATGCACTTGAAAATGTATCAAGTGTGAAACTGGAAGTGCCACATGTCTACTAGTCGTCGCGGATTTGAAGCCGTAATCGGAATTGAAGTTCATGTTCAATTGAAAACAAATTCAAAGATTTTTTGTGCCGATGCCACGGTATTTGATGCTGCAGATAATGAAAACACGTCACCGGTCAGTGTGGGTATGCCAGGCACGCTGCCCGTTTTAAATTCTGCAGCTATTTCATTTGGTATCAAGACTGGGTTAGCGCTTGATTGCAAAATTCGCCAGCGATCTGTTTTTTCTAGAAAGAATTATTTTTATCCTGACCTTCCAAAGGGTTATCAAATTTCACAATATGATTTGCCATTATGTGAAAACGGTAAGGTTAAATTTTTTGTAGACGGTATTGAAAAAAACGTAAGTATCACACGCGCTCACTTAGAAGAAGACGCTGGTAAGTCGATTCATCAAGGTGATTTTACACTTTTAAACTACAACCGTGCAGGAATTCCACTTTTAGAAATTGTTTCTGGGCCCGACATGCATACAGCCCAAGAAGCTGCCGAGTATGGCAGAACTATACGGCAAATAGTTAGATACTTAGATATCTGTGATGGAAATCTTGAAGAAGGATCGCTGCGGTGTGACTGTAATGTTTCAGTTCGAAAGGTCGGAGCTGAAAAATTAGGTACCAAAGTTGAATTAAAAAATTTAAACTCATTTCGTTTTGTTGAAAAAGCTATCGAGTATGAAATTGAAAGACAAATCGACGAAATTGAATCTGGTAAAAAAATAGTCCAAGAGACACGACTTTATGATCCTGATAAAAATCGTACATTTACTATGCGTGCCAAAGAAAACGCCGAAGACTATCGTTATTTTCCTGATCCGGATTTACTGCCACTAATAGTTTCAGACGCGCAAATTGAAAGTATTAGAAAGTCTTTACCCGAACTGCCGCTAGCTCGGTACATGCGCTTTCAAAAAAAACTAGGACTTTCGGAATTAGACGCCGCCATGTTAACAGCCGAAAAAGAAATTGCAGATTATTTTGAAGCTGCCGGCGCCGTATGTGGAAATTACAAAGCGGCTGCCAACTGGGTTATGGGTGATTTGCTACGCGAACTGAATAGCGAAAAAATCCAGATTTCCAAATCACCAATTTCACCGACAGCGCTTGGAAACCTAATTTTACTTATTGATAAAGAAATTATTTCTGGAAAGATCGCAAAAACCGTTTTCATTGAGATGTGGAAAACCGGCGCGCCGCCTGATGCCATTGTCCAAAAGTCAGGATTAGCGCAAGTAAGCAATGCGGGTGATGTGGAAAAAATGGTGGATAGTGTCTTAGCAGCGAATGCTTCCCAAGTCGCAGAATACCGTGCTGGTAAAACTAAGGTATTAGGTTTTCTAGTTGGTGCAATTATGAAATTATCCAAAGGACAAGCAAACCCAGATATTGTAAATGAAATTCTGAAGACGAAGCTAGATTCAAAACCCGAATGAAAGTGGCCGCCTTGGACCTAGGGTCCAATACTTTTTTATGCCTAGTAGCTGAAGTCGAAGGCGGAAAGATCACTCATGTTTATGAAGATCTACTTGAAGTGGTTCGCCTAGGGCAAGATGTTGATAAAACAAAAATGCTGCATCCTGAAGCCCTAGAACGCGCTGATAAATGTTTAAGTAAATTTAAGGCTGTAATTGATAAGCAGAAGCCACATAAAATTCTTGCTATGGCCACATCTGCGGCGCGTGATTCTAATAATCGCGAGCTACTGTTCGAAATAGGAAAAAAATACGACATCCCAATCGAAATTATCCACGGTAAAGACGAAGCAAAAATCACTTTTCAAGGTGCCATGTCTGGGCCAGCAGCGCCGCAGAAATGTTTAGTCATAGACATCGGCGGCGGATCGACTGAGTTTATCGCTGGCCATGCCGAACATATTCAAGCTAGCCAAAGTTTAAACATCGGGTGCGTTCGCATAACTGAAAAATTTATGCCTTCGCAACCGACCCCGGAGAATGAAGTTATGCTAGCCACGGCCTTCATAACAGAAAGCATTTCCAAATTAGAAAATTTTGAAAATATTCATATCGACGAGATACTGGCCGTTGCCGGCACCCCGGTGGCGCTTGTGTCTGCACAGCTTGGAATTTATGACCCACAAAAAATTGATGGTTTTTTGTTAACAGAAAAAATGCTAGGCGATTGGAAGATAGTCTTACAAAAATCAACTTATGCAGAAAAAATAAAATCAGGCATCCCAACTGGTCGAGCCGACGTCATTTTGGCTGGCATTTTAATTCTGCAGCAGACACTTGAAAAATTTAAAAAAAAGCAAATAATGGTGTCAACCCGAGGAGTTCGTCATGGAATTGCGCTTGAAATCGCTTGCCGTCATACTACTTAGCTTTGTAGCCCTTAGCTCTGCTGGCGAAAATACAGCTGTAAAATTCAAAAGCAAAGTGGCACAACTTGGGAAAAAAACGATAACTGTGGAAATTGCAGAAACCGAAAAGCAACTTGAGCATGGTCTTATGTTTAGAAAAAAGTTGTCGACTGATACGGGCATGCTATTTATTTTTCCGGACGAACAGCCTCGCAGCTTTTGGATGAAAAATACCCTAATAGATTTAAGTATTGGATATTTTAATAAGCAAAAAAAGCTTATCGATATTCAGGAAATGACGGCTACGTCGACCGTCATGCAGCAAAACTTGCCATTCTATCCAAGCAAAGGTCCAGCTATGTACGCCCTAGAGATGAATAAGGGATGGTTTAAAAAAAACAAGATTGAAATCGGCACAATTCTAAAATTTTAGTTGCTCGACCTTAGTCAAATTTCTAGAATGACTTCAGTCTAGTCTTCCGTAAACCGCTTTGCGATGCATTAGGTGTGTGATCTACTATGCAAGTGTTTATAAGGACTGGAAGTTCTTACTTTTTATCAAGGATGAGGGCATGACTAAAAAATTGTTTCTACTAATTACAATCGCCGCTTTAAGTTTTCAAACAGCAAGCTGCACATCAAATAAGTCGCAAGATGAAAGTGATGTTGTTGAAAATGCAGATGTTGAAAAAATAGATGCGGAAAATTCACTGACGGAAGAAATTGATTCCACAGCAGCTGCTGGTGAAGACCCGGCAATGCAAGAAGCATTAGGCGAAAACACCGCTTCTGCAGATGCGCCCCCCGCTGAAATTGCAACTGAAGAGCCAGCACTTGATTTGCCAACGGATGTTGCCTCGGCACCAACTTTAGATGAATCTAGTTTGAATGATGTACCTGCAGAATCTGCCACCGACACCGCAACAGCAGACGCCCCGATTGCAGATGCTCCAATAGTTGATGATGCCCCTGCGACTAACGTTGCTGATGCAACCCCTGTGATTGAGTCTTCTAATTCGGCGCCCTTGATCGATAATTCTGGAAGCAGCAGTTCATCTTCAACAGATTACTCGGCGCCAGCACCGAAGCCTGCCGAATCACTGTTAAAATTAGCTACTACGATGCCTTACCAAACCCCTACGGGCTGGGTAAATACTGTTTACGTAGCACG
This sequence comes from Bdellovibrionales bacterium, assembly GCA_043728195.1. GTDB lineage: Bacteria > Bdellovibrionota > Bdellovibrionia > Bdellovibrionales > Bdellovibrionaceae > Pseudobdellovibrio. Next base: position 4,197 of record JAYTMU010000223.1, on the reverse strand, counting down.
TCCCGGAGAAACTATAGCCGATATCAGCTCGAAAATTTTTGCTGCGGATAAAGTTAAAGATCTTAAGAAAATTGCTGAGAATAAGTTTTTAAAATGGAGATCTGCAAAAGCGGGCGATAAAATTTACTACATTTCACCAAATCGCCCAGATGATTCGACTAAAACAATTTTATATTACGAAGATATGGGCATGGTTCCTGAGACGTACGTAGCTAAAAAAGGCGACAATCTTAAAAAGGTAGCTAAGGAAATTTTAGGATACGACAAAGGTTACATTGAGTTGTGGACAGCAAATTCAGTTGAATCAAAAGACCGGCTTAATGCTGGAGAAACTATTCGTTACTGGCGTTCAGCATCTGGTGTAACAAACTCAGTGGCAAACAATTCAGCGAATCAAGGCGCGGCACAATTAGTTGATCCAGCGCAGGCGCCACAAATGCCGCCGGCTCCGCAAGATGTGGCAATGAACCAAATGCCACCACCACCAGATTCAACGGCCTCACTTCCACCGCCGCCTTCGATGGAACAGCCAATGCCAGCAATGGATCAACCACCAGCAGATGCATCGGCATCTTTACCGCCGCCGCCGCCACCACCACCAGCTGACATGACTCCGCCGCCTCCGGTTGATGATATGGCAGCAACGGCGAAAGTAAATCCGACCGATCCTACAGAAGAAGACACGGGTTCACCTTTAGCAGGATTAGATAATGAAACAATGACAATGGCAGCAGTTGGAATTTTGTTTGCAGCTCTTGCATTTACTTTAATTCGCCGTAAAAAGAAAAAAGCAGCGGAAATGGCTGCAGCTATGAATGAAACTCACGTCGGCAGTTAGTTTTATAACAAAACTGCATTGAAATAAAAAACGGGAGCTCAGCGCTCCCATTTTTTTACTTAAAACAAAAAATTAAGATTAGGAAACTTTTTTCAGAATTCCATCTAGAATTCCGCGATGACCCATGCGCTTTGATTCGACGTAATAAATTAAGTCATCCACAATTTGCACGTCGCGGTTATTTAGCGGCAAAAATTTAATTCCGGCACCTAGCGAATTTTTCCACATAATCTGCGCGCCTATTTTGCGTTCGCGCGAACCAACGACAAAAGTTAAATTTACCTTTTCCTCAACGCGTAGATCGTGGCTAGCGACTTCTAAAAATGCGCCAGTTAGGCTGATATTTTTAAGTATTCCTGAAACGTCTTGCCGACCGTAATTGCGGCGAAACGAAACATCCAAATTCAGCGGCGTTCGTGGCGCCGGAGATTTCAATATATCCATGTGAGTGTCCTCCAATAGTCTTTCTTTGGTGTTTTGAAACCTATCGGCTAACTACGTGGAAAAGTTAACGAATTCTTAATTTGAGACGTTTTTTCTTGTTTTGTTGACTTTGGCCTAAGTTCTAAGAGATATTATTTAAGTCGCAATCGACAGATCCAATCAAACAAATTCTTAAGGATTCCAGTCATTAACCTAACAAAAACACAAACCAATATTATCTAAAACATTCTAGCATAGTCATCGCCTACAAGGAGCCCATCTTGGCAAAAAAAGAAGTTATCATCGAGCCTACTAAAAAGAAAACTCGCAAAGCTACAAACACAGAAGTAATAGAAACCGCTGAAAAATCTGCAGCTATAGAAGCCACCGAATCCAAAGCAGAACCAGTGAAGCCCCCGATTGCAGCACCAGTTAATCCGCCTGCAGAAGCACCTCGAAAAGAAGTTTCACCAGCAACGACTCAGCAGCCACAAACTAGCGCACCAATTTCATCGGCACCCCAACAACAAGCTCAAGAACCGCAGCAGCAACCACGACGCGAATTTAGAAAATACAGTGGCGGCGGCGGTGACAGACAAAGTCATAGCAGCAGTGGTGGCGGCGGCGGCGGGCATCGTCAGCAAAACAGCGGGGGCCAGGGTGGCGGACACCGATACCAAAACAACAATAACCAAAACAATAGTCAACCGCGCAGAGATTTTCGCGAACGATTTGACCGAAACCGTGACGACAACGAACAGCAGCCGCAAAACAATACCCAGCAATCTCAGAACACTGAACCAGAAATTGATTTGGCAGAAATCAATTTAACCGACGAGGAAAAAAGCTGGTTAAATTCTAAAGATTTAAAATCTAAAAATATTCAAGTTCTGACTGATTTGGCCACTAAGCTAAAAATTGAAAATGCGGCCGGAATGCGCCGGCAAGATATGGTTTTTGAAATCTTAAAACGCGCAGCCAAGCTTGGTGATATTTTTGGCGCTGGTGTTTTAGAAATTTTGCCTGACGGGTACGGATTTTTACGTTCGCCCGATTATAATTATTTACCGGGACCAGATGACATTTATGTATCGCCATCACAAATGCGCAAATTTGGATTACGCACGGGTGATTTTGTAACAGGTACCGTTCGCCCACCCAAAGAAGGTGAGCGCTACTTTGCTTTAATCAAAGTTGATTCTTTAAATTACCAGTCGCCAGAATCTAGCAAAGATAAAATTTTATTCGACAACTTAACGCCTCTTTATCCCAACAAAATGTTACGTCTAGAACATAATCCGGCCGAAATGACGACACGAATTGTTGATTTGATGTCGCCACTTGGAAAAGGTCAGCGAGCACTTATCGTGGCGCCACCTCGAACTGGAAAAACTGTTCTTATGCAAAATATCGCTAATGCCATATCAACTAACCATCCCGAGGTTAAGCTGATTGTACTACTTATCGATGAGCGGCCAGAAGAAGTAACCGACATGCAACGAACCGTAAAGGGTGAAGTTGTTAGTTCGACATTCGATGAGCCACCTACGCGTCACGTTCAAGTTGCTGAAATGGTCTTAGAAAAAGCAAAACGCTTGGTCGAGCATAAACATGACGTGGTCATTCTGCTAGACTCTATCACGCGATTAGCGCGAGCTTACAATACAGTAGTGCCACCCTCGGGAAAAATTCTATCAGGCGGAGTTGACTCGAACGCGCTACATAAACCTAAACGGTTTTTTGGAGCGGCTCGAAATATTGAAGAGGGCGGCTCTTTGACAATTATCGCAACAGCGTTAATTGATACTGGATCACGGATGGATGAGGTCATTTTCGAAGAATTTAAAGGAACCGGAAATGCCGAAATCCATTTAGACCGAAAATTAATGGAAAAACGAATTTTCCCATGCTTAGATATTAACAAATCAGGAACACGAAAAGAAGATTTACTAATAGATAAAGCAGATTTAAATCGCCTTTGGATTATTAGAAAAGTTTTAGCTCCGATGAATGTTGTTGATGCGATGGAATTTTTAATGGATAAAATTGAACGCGCAAAAACCAACGGAGATTTTTTAAAGAGTATGAATGGATAATACAAGCGAAGAGCAGGCTGAAAAAAAGAAAAAAATTATCTTTGCAGCAACTGCAATTGTCGCTGTTCTTATAGTTGTAGGTATATCCTACGTTACTTTAAGTAAAATAAAAAATAACCAGACGGATTCGCCCGATTTGTCACAGGAGCAATTTCAAACTGCTCCTGAATTGTCGACTGCCCTGCAAAGCGAATGTCAGGCTTCGGCACAAAAAATTGCAAAACTTAATAATATCTTAGAACTTGAACACGAGTTTAAAAACCATGCCGAGCCCTGCCGCGAAGTTTTTTTCGCAATCGAAGATGATTCGCAATTTCGCAAAGAGGGAATGTACGCAGACTTGGCGGTGGATTTAGCTCATTTTGCATTGAAAGAAAGTAAAGATAAGGCGCTTGAGATTTTAAAATTTGCGAAATCTCTTAAACCATGGGAATTTTACCTTGGACCGGTTAGCTGTGATTCACACCACGTCATGGATGCGTATTTGGAATCTATAAATTTACCAAGTGAAAAACTGTGTATCAAACTTTCGGACTACACCGAAAAATTAGTTCCCGAACTGCGGAATAAAAAGTTTAATTTATTAAAATCAATGTTATCTAACGCTGAAGTTGTATGGCTTGGACAGCCAGAATCAGACGTAGGCTGTCCTGAAAAAATCTCTGCAATAATCGATTTAGCGATTAAGCTGTCTTCCGGCAATCTAACCGTTGACCAAACTAAGCAGTCAGAAGCCGATTCGCCAGACTTAGTACTTTCACTAAAAACAGATGGCGACGAAAAGCTAGCCTTAGTATTCCGTCCAGAGAACGAATGTTTGCAAATCAGGTCGCTACTAGT
>JAYTMU010000222.1:0-8951 GCA_043728195.1 Bdellovibrionales bacterium | reverse complement strand
AGTGATACTTTTTAAACTTTGGGTGAAAAGATCGATTTCTCGTTTTGAATTTGCATATCCGATAATCTGTACCAAATCGTCTTTAACTTGAAAATTCATGATATCTACTTTTAATTGTTCGCGGTTTGGTGCTGCATCACTTACTTTTTTAAGAACCTCAAGCGCTGAATTAAGCTTAGCGACTTGGCTGATAAGTTTAAGTTCGTTTGCTTTCTTTTTATTTTCACGGATATATTTTTTCACTCCGGCTTCATTGGCTTGGCGCTTGGGTAACCGAGCCACTTTTGTCGCTTGCGTTTTTAACGCCGAGTCTCCTTTTTCTAAAAGATCTGTTGAAAATCCTTCTCGAAACGAAGACCAAAAAAATAATACGACTAAGCTTGCGCCAGCGACTTTTGCAACTGCGCCCCAGCGCTGCCATAGAAATTTTAATTGGTTATTTTGTTTTGCAAAATCACCTTTTAATAAGTTAGTGGCTGGATTTCTAGGTTTTTTATACGCTTCAAGGGCATAGGCAACCGCTAAGTTAAAGCGCGCGTCCATTCCTTGCCCGGCATCCAAGCCAAGAGCAGCAAATGATTCGACGTAATTTTGCAAAAGAGGAGCTGGGTTACATTTAATTTCAAGGTATTGGGTTAAGAAGCCGCCTAAGTTTTGCAGTAAACTAACTCCGCCAGTCAAATAGATATCGGTGGCTTCTGCATGATGTTCGCTTTGTAATTCAAGCAGTGACATTTGTAAATCACGCACCAGCTCGCGTAGCGATTTACTTAAAATATCTGAAAGTTGGGACTGCTCGAAACTAGCCCCCTTTTTTGACAAAAGCAGCTGACCTTGCGTTTGTAATGTTTTAACGGCGTCTGCTGCGGGGACTTGAAATCGTTTTATAATATCCTGCACAAGCTGATCGCCACCCCAAAATAAACTACGGGTAAAAATAAGACGGTTTTTCTCAAAAGCTGTGAACAGCGTCTTTTTGTGTCCAATATTTAAAACAATTTGTATTTTCTTTTTTGGTTTTTCTTCAACTTCTTCAATTATAAAATCAGCAGGAACTGCAGGTGCCGATTGGTCCCAAGATTCGATCAAATTTGCAAAAGCTAATCCTTCGATAGAAACCAGATGTAGCTCGATGCCAAAATCAGCTGCTAATGAAATAAGGCTTTCTATATGACGCTTGGGTACAGCATTGGCTAACACGTCGGCGCTTGGGCCCTGCGTGCGAATTAACTTAGCTTCAAAAACGCACGCATCCGTATCAAATGGAATATCTTCTTCCATTTCAAAGGACAAACTTTTCTGAATTTTCAATCGATCAGAAAACGGAAACACTTTGTATCTAGAAGTAACCTTATCTTGGCGCACAGCCATTACGACCCGCGAATTAGAAAAGTCTTGCGAGATAACTAAAGCGCGAATAAATTCGATGGCTTCAATTTCACGATCTTGATCTGTACTATTTAAATTAAGAACTTTTTCGTGAATTTGATTAACGGAAATATTTTTCTTATTTTGAATAAGTTCAACAACTTTAATTGAGTATTCACCGATATCAATACCGATTGATCTCATGCGTGTTAAACTCCTTAATAAATAGTGCAGTTAGGCCGTTACGAATTCACTATAAATTCACTACGAATTCTCAGACCAGTATACGACACGCGGCTGACCTTTGGGTAGAGGATCTTGCTTCGGTGCAGGTGACTTAGGTCCAGCTCCGCCGGCTGGAATGCCCCCGCCGCCGTTAGCATTTTCAAGCTCTTTTTTTTCTTTATCGATGTACGATTTAATTTGCGCCGCCGAGCGACTGATATCGACAACTATGGCCGTGATTTCTCGAATTACCGCCTGCGCCCCCGAGCCATAAATACCAGTCGATTTCACGCGGAAGTTTATTACTTTATCACATAGCATCGGTATTTTATCAAATTCAGTTGGATCAACACGGGCACCACGGCTTTCAACAAAACCACGGAAATCTTTATTGCATTCTTCAGAGGTCGTTCCCTTAAATGGCCCACCCAGTTCTGGATTATTTCGTCTAGCCATAGCTTCCCGCACCGCTTCGTCAGTCATTCCTTTATCTAAAGATTTTAAAACATTTTCTGATGCTAAATTTGGGTTTATAGATTTCATCCCGTAAATTGTAATTTGGCCGGCGATAATATTATAAAACTCGTCCGTCATACCAGGTACAAGACGAATTTCTTCAAGTGTTCGAAAGCCGCGGTTCGGCGGATACGATTCGCCCATACTTGAAAAATATCCTTTTTTGCTGCCGCCGCTGGCACTGGTGTTTTTGTCACTCATCCAGTCGATCATGCGGTTGACCAAATCATCAAATCTGTAATTCTGAAATTCTTCGCGAAATTTTTCATCCGATTCAACACGGTGTGAATAAAGAGTTAGAAGTTGTTTGGCTGTTAGTTCCCGTAAAGTTTTCGACGGTGAAATTAAATCATTTACGTCTATCTTTGAACCTTCGTCTTCAATTGTGTGCGTGTACGTTGCATCCATCAGCGATTCTTTTGCCAGCTTGTCCATCGATTCTTTTGCGACAGAATTCATTTCTGGCGGCGATGGCAGCGGCCACGCAAAAGGAAATTTCCAGATTTGATCCAGCTGAGTTGCAAAAGCGGGTGGTAGTGGAAAACGTGAAGCTTGCTGAAATAATTTAATCCGCAGTAAGGCAATGTCCATTCCATTTCTAGCAGCGTAGTAAGCTTTTAGTCGACTGACTTCCTGTGAATTAACCACGAATTCAGTTAGCGAATCGCGCGAGACTTCTTTCGCGATATAAACCATAAATAATAAAGACGTAACAGCTAAGATCAGCGCCACGCCCTTTCGTTTTTGTGGGCCAGCCAGCGGGTTGTGGTTCATCCGAGATAAAATCTTTGACAGCTTATTTTTTTTCATTGACCACCGCCTTGGGCGCCTGCTGCTAGTGGAGGGTTATTTGGAAAATGTATAGGTACGGCGTATTGAATGGAATACGTACGTTTTTTCTTATCAACATCACGTTCAATCGCTAAAGAGACTTCAACGATTTGTGGAAATCTTAAGCGGGTGGCAGCATCGCTGCTATTTTTCGTATTCCAAGTCGATACCCAATCTTGTTTTCCCTCGCCAATGTAGCGAACTTTAAATTCACTTATATTTTCTAATAGAACACTTTCGGTGCCGCCTTCAGCAACGTCTTCATCAAGTAAAATCTGTGTTCGTCGGTACAGGCACTGGCTTGATTTAGTCGAATCTGTTAAATTGCGACAACCTTTGACAGCGTAACCAACTTCAATGAAATCGGCTTGCTGCGCATTTGCAGTCGTTCGGCCATTGTTCATAGTAATAAAGTTAACCTGAGTTTCTGTTCCGATAAAATGAGTTACCGGATCGTAACGTTTATTTTCTCGAGCAACAGGTGGTGCTGTAGCACGTGGGGGCGTAGCCGGCACGCCAGGAACTGGACTGGCCGGTTTATTTACCAGATCCAAAAGTTCTTTTTCGAAATCTCGGTGATGATAAGCTAAATTTAAATCAGTCCGAATCATACGCATGGTATCTCGTAACGCCGAAACATCGTCCACTTCATTTTGAATTTTAACTTTTGCTTTCAACGCCCGGCTCAGCGCCTGCGTTGTTAAAACGGTAAGCGTTGATAAAATTGTGATAGCAAGAATAACTTCAATCAGCGTGAAGCCCGAACGAGTGAAAGATTTCATCCGCCACCTGCGGGTGCAGCGCCCGGAAGTGGTAAAGGTCTATCGTAATCAATCATGTAGATTGTAACATTGGCTTTAATCGGCTTTTTTTTATCACGAAAGGTAACTGCAACGTTTACTTCTTTGATAGATTTCGATAAGTGATCTGTGAACATTTTCATGATAAGCAGCAAGGTTTGATCGGCGCCATCTTCACCACTAATAAGACTTGAGGATAAATCTGGAATTTCTAATTTTCGTGATTTCATAGCCCATGAATAGCCGGCTAAATCACTGCCAAAGTCGTCTTCTTTTTCCTCAGGAATTGAATCCAAAGGTTTTCCTTTATACTCGCGTTCAAGCTCGCTGACTTTGCGTTCTAAAAGTGCTATAAGCTGTACTTGTATTTGGGTTTTACGTAAACGGGAATATGTTCCTGCCCAGGAATTCATAAGAATAAAAAGTCCTGAAGCCATAATCATCAACGCAAGGACAACCTCAATTAAAGTAAAGCCTCGGCGTTGCTTCTTATTTGTTTTTCGGTTCTGTTTTGCTAGGTTCAAAACACATTCCTAACGCGTTAAATCCCGTAACGTTTTTGCTTCAGGTATAATATCAGATTGACCTGTGATTGGGTTAAAGACAAGTGTCCAAATATTCTTTCGTGGATCCTGTATTTGGATAGCCGAGGGCTCGATCATGCCCTGCGAAAAAAAATGGATGTAAGCCACGCCTTCGGTGGCAATTAGCTCTTGGGGCCCGCTTTCAATATGCACAAAGCTAAATCCCTCAGGTAGCTGCTGTTCTTTTTTAAATATGGACGTATCCGGGTTAAAGTCGGCCGGTGGTTTTTCGTCTTCACGAAATGATGAGCCCGCTTTTTCGCGAGCTTTTTCCAAGGCTTTTTTATCAAGTAGGATCGCCTTCGTCGCTTTTTCAACCCACCAGGTTTGTTGGTCTTTTTCTAAGCGAAAGGCTAAGCGGTACGAGACTCCGCCCAATTTAGCACGATTACGAATATCTTTTCCTGCAATGACGAAATCTCGAAACACTTTCCGGGTGTCTTGCTTTTTATCCAATAGACGGGGAAGTGCCACGGCCATGATGGCGCCAATAATAGATAATACAATAATAATTTCTAGCAGCGAGAATCCGCTGCTAGGCTTTTTATTCAGCCGCAGCTTGTGATCCATCAGAGAAAATATCTTTTTCGTAGCTTCCGCCACCTTCTTTTTTATCCGCGCCCAATGACTTCAAGTTGTAACCAGTGTCAGTGCCTTCAAAAATAAAGTCAGTTCCCCAGCCATCTTTTAGAAGATGTTTCATCTTCGGATTGCTTGACCAGTTTTTACAACTAGCATCGTCTTCCGTTATAAACGACACAGATTTTGGATATTTGCCACATTCTGAATTGTATTCATTAATTTTATTTTCAATTTCAGACATCTTTAATCGTGTCGAATTTACTTTTGCTTTTGCATTACCATCGGCAATTTTTGGTAACACAATGGCCATAATTCCGCCGATGATTACTAACACAATTAATATCTCACCTAGTGAAAAACCTTTGGCGTTTAATTTCATTCTTTTCCCAGTAACTACAAACTTATCTTTAAACACAACTTTAAACATTCTAAGCTCCTATCCACCTAATTTAGAGGTCAAATCAAACATTGGAACAATAATAGACAATACTATCACAAAAATAACAATACCAATCAGCAAGGTCATAAATGGATTAAGTATTGTTGTGATTGTATCCACTTTTGCTTTCACTTGAAAATCATATGCGTCAGCAACAAGCGTTAACATATTTTCCAGATCACCTGTTTTTTCGCCAATGTTTACCATGTGCACAACAAGCGGTGGAAAATGTCCTGATTTACGTAGTGGTCCTGCAATCGATTCTCCTTCAGAAATATTACTCTTTGCTTCATCAATTGCCAAGGCAATGGCATGATTATCAACCACGTTACGCACGATATCTAACGCGTTTAACATGGGAACGCCGCCATTTAACAGTGTCGCTAACGTGCGGGTAAACCGCGAGATCGCCACCATACGAATGATATCGCCAGCTAGTGGAAGCTTTAAGGAAATACCGTCCCAACTTTTTCGGCCCTCGGTCGAATTTTTCCAATGAGTAAACAAAAAAATTGTTATGACGATAAATCCTGCAAAAAGGTACCAGTGCTTTATAAAAACTTGGCTAGTCGAAGAAATCAATTGCGTGTACCACGGCAACGTCATGTCCGGAAATGATTCAAAAACGGCTAAGATTTCGGGTAAAACTTTTGTGAATAATCCAAAGATAACTAGCGTGATGACAACTAACATAATAATAGGGTACGTCATCGCGCTTTGAATTCGCTGTCGAAGCTCTGCTTGCGACTCGGTAAATTCAGCCAGTCGAATTAGAATCACATCAAGCGTGCCAGACATTTCGCCGGCCTCGGCCATTGAAAGAAATATCGGGCTAAAAACAGTTGGATATTTTGCAAATGCTTTATGAAGCGAAAGCCCCTCGTTCACCATGTTTTTACAATCTGCAAGTGCTTCCGATAGAATTGGATTTTCAACTTGTTCGGAAACGGCGGTCAATGCTTCAACTAAGGGAACATTGGCCTTAATTAACGTCGCCAGCTGACGGGTCATTAAAGATAAATCTTTAACCGGAACGGATCCTGACCTACCGCGGGCCCCTGATTTTTTTTGCACCAATGATTTCTTTTTGTCCGCTATGGAAACAACAAAGATGCCATCTTTTTTAAGCTTCATCCGTGCAGCACGTAAATTTTCAGAATCTAATACACCCTTGGTGTTTTTTCCATCACGGGTTAAGCCTTTGTATTCAAAAATAGGCATAGCTTAAATATCCATTTGCGTATTGGTGACTAGTTCTTCAATTGTAGTAATTCCCGCTAGGACTTTTTGTATACCATGATCGCGAAATGTTTTCATTCCGTTGGCGATGGCTTGCTTTTTTATCGTGCTGCCATCTTTACGCTGCATGATCAGCGATCTGATATCGTCGGTTACTGGTAGAATTTCGGCAATTAAGGTTCGACCTAAATAGCCTTTTTGACCGCAGTGTTCACAACCTATAGGTTTACAAATGTTAGCACCACTTACTTGATCACGCGTCATCCCTAGTGTAATCAAATCAAATTCTGACGGAACGTGTGGCAATTTGCAGTGTGGGCACAGGACGCGCACCAAACGTTGCGCCAAAATTCCTAAGACGGATGTAGCAATTAAAAATGGTTCAGCGCCAATATCCATTAGGCGGGGAAATGCTCCAGAGGCATCATTCGCATGTATCGTAGATAAAACCAAGTGACCGGTTAAAGAGGAATTGATCGCAAGTTCTGCGGTTTCTAAATCACGAATCTCTCCGACCATGATGATGTCTGGATCTTGACGTAAGAATGATCGAAGCCCTGCAGCGAATGTTAAGCCAATTTTTGCATTCACTTGCACTTGGCCAACACCGTGGATTCGTTGTTCGACCGGATCTTCAACGGTCAAAATATTAATGTCAGGTTTATTTAATTTAGAAACACAGCCGTACAGAGTTGTTGATTTCCCTGATCCCGTTGGACCCGTAACAATTAAAATTCCGTACGATCTAACAATAAGATCATCAACAACTTTCATTGTGTCTTCTGAAAAACCCATCTGGTAAAGTTCGCGCACCTGGCTTGATTTATCTTGCAGACGCATGACCAAGCGTTCGCCGTGAGTCGTCGGCACTGTCGAAAGACGAATATCAATATCTTTACCACCGACTTTTAAGGGGATCCGTCCATCTTGCGGCAGACGTTTTTCAGCAATATTCAAATTGGCCATGACTTTAATACGGGATGTAATTGCGTTTTGTAATTTTTTAGGTGGTTTAAAAATATCAAATAATATTCCATCGATACGGTACCTAACCACCATATCTTTTTCGTAAGGCTCGATGTGAATGTCAGATGCTTTTTCTTTTACGGCACGGAAAAGTAATGAATTTACTAATTTTATGACCGGCGCATCGTCTTCGCCGGCCTCAAGTAAGTCAATGATTGGATCTTCTAAATCCATTTCATCTTCGTCGATATCATCCATACCACTTAAGTTTGCTGTGCTTTTTTCGTAGACGCGATTTATAGCGTCTTGCACCCGCTGTGACGTGCTAACTAATGGCCTGATGCGTTTATTAAATAATATTCTTAAATCATCAAGTGCTTTTGTATTTAAAGGGTTTGATGTTAACGCAACCATGGTGTCGCCTTCATTACGGTAGGGAAGAACCCCTTGGGTTTTTGCGTAATTAATTGGTAAATCGCGAATTAAATCTGCGGATATATCATTTACAGGAATGTCTTTGATGAACTCGATACCTAATTCACGACACAAATCAGCTACCAGATCGTCAGCAGAAGAATAATCTTTTTTTGCTAGTGTTTCGCCAACAGTACGTGGCTGGGAAATAGCTGGATTTCCCAGAACAGATTTAATTTGTTCAGCTGTTAGCGAAGTGGCTTTAGATAAAACCCCAGATATATCTAGCTGAGCCATTACCTTTTCACCGGAACATTCTGCGGCACGCGCGTTTCACGTTTTAAAACTTTATCCATGGTTGCTCCAAATGGATCTTTACCACCTTGTTGTTTAATAAAACGTAAACGCTCTGAAGACTTGTTCGTCAAAAGATTTTTTTGATCACCTGGATTTCTGATAATTTTTGGAGTTAAGAATACCAACATGTTTACTTTTTTCTTATCACTTTTCTTACCTTTAAATAACCAGCCTATGATTGGTAAATCACCCAGTAGCGGAACTTTTTTAACGGTTTCTAGCTCTTCATCTTTGATCAAGCCACCAAGCACTGCGGTATCACCATTTTGCACGATGATAGTTGTTTTTATTTTTCGAGTTGATAGCGGTTGTGCTAAACCTTCATAGTTTTTTGGCACAGTGACTGTCGAGACTTGCCCAGCCGTTTGCTGAACTTCCATTCGAACACTTTCACTGTTCGGTGAAATAATCGGTTTAATCTTTAATGTGATTTTAGCCTCTCCGAAAATAGGAGTTGCTTGAGGTCCCGCGCCACTAACGCCTGGAGTAAAGTTTGTACCAGTTATAACCTGATCGCCAACTTCAATTTCCGCTTCTTGATTATCCATCGCTAAAATTTGTGGCGTTGATAAAATATTAGTTTTACCAAATGATTTCAATAAATTGATATAACCAATAATATCTGGAACC
>JAYTMU010000221.1:0-5594 GCA_043728195.1 Bdellovibrionales bacterium | reverse complement strand
TTCGTTTCGATGCCTTCTTCCCAAACCTGGGCAAAAGCATTTTGGATTGAAATCCCCAATAATATAATCATGATTATAAGTAATTTTTGTGTCATTTTGTTCCCCTAAGGCGATGTAAACCTATGCATTAATTCGTAAACATCAGTGCCAGCTAGGTAGCACGGATCATTTACGATGCCTAGATAAAAACCCTAATCTAACGGGATATTCAGTTGAGTTTTTACAGAGTTAATTAATTCGCGTTGATTGAACGGTTTTGTAAAAACTGCTTTGGCACCTTTTGCAATACAGTCATCAACAGAAACATCCGAAAACCCTGTCACAAAAATAACAATAGGAATTGCAGGGTCAAAATCACGGACATTCTGCAATAGCTGCATGCCATCGCCACTTGGCATGCGCATATCTGACACAATTAAGTTAATAGTTCCTTTTTTAACCAGTTCAAATGCGCTATTGCCGCTGTCAGCAGATAAGACATGAAATCCCTGCATCTCGAAAATAGTGAACATAAGCTCACGTAAATCAAAATCGTCATCAACTACTAAAATCGTATATTTTTTTAAATCCGTCATAAGGCTCTTTCTTAAACAAGAGCTCATTTTAGACAGATAAAATTTGCATGGCAACAGAGATAACCACTGTGCGTAAAATCAGTAGATTTTAACTTGAAACCCGAGGCTAAAGACCTTATTCCTGTTGGATGACTACAGAACAACATCCCCGCCTTATACAAGGCGGAATGGGAATCGCAGTTTCAAATTGGATCTTAGCAAAAACTGTTTCAAAACTTGGGCAGCTGGGTGTGGTGTCTGGCACTGCTATAAACTCTGTCTTGGTGCGACGACTGCAGGATGGCGATTTAGATGGAACAACTCGTCGGGCCTTGGCACATTTTCCTGCGCAAAGCATCGTCACAAAAATTTTGGAATTGTTTTATGTCGAAGGCGGAAAGCCCAAAGATCAACCTTACAAGCGGGCGCCTTTATATAATTTAAAATCTTCAAAACCACTTTTGCAGCAAACTGTGGTTGCTAGCTTCGTCGAAGTTTTTTTAGCAAAAGAAGGGCATGCCGGAAAAATTGGTATTAACCTGCTTGAGAAAATTGTTTTGCCAAATTTAGCTTGTTTGTACGGCGCCATGCTTGCGGATGTTGACTACGTCATTATGGGTGCGGGAATTCCACGTGAAATTCCCGGAGCAATTGATTTGCTATGCAAAAATCAAGAGGCGTCACTGAAAGTTCCTGTTGTGGGCGCCGGTTCAGATGATAATTATAAAACCAGTTTTAACCCAGCAGAAGTTTTGGGCGAAGAGTTTTTATTTCCGTTGAAGCGTCCTTATTTTTTCCCAATCGTTTCATCCAGCACACTTGCTGCGAATTTAAAAAAGAAATCAACTGGCTCTGTTGATGGTTTTATCGTCGAAAGTCCACTTGCCGGCGGGCACAATGCCCCGCCTAGGGGTCCTATGCAGTTAAATGCATTGGGTGAACCTATTTACGGTGTACGTGATGAAGTCGACTTGTCTGAAATGAAGGCTTTGGGATTACCTTTCTGGATGGCTGGTTATTATGCAACACCAGAAAAAATAAAAGAAGTTCAAGCGCAAGGCGCACATGGAATTCAAGTTGGAACTTTGTTTGCTTTTTGTGACGAATCTGGTTTTGACACCAATTTAAAACAAGAAGTGATTACCAAGTTGTTAAATGGCGAAAATCCGAAAGGTGGTTGGGTGTTTACTGACCCCGTTTCGTCGCCAACAGGATTTCCATTTAAGGCTGTTCGACTAATTCACACCATGTCTGAAGACAGTGTTTATCAAGCTCGAGCGCGTATTTGTGACCTTGGTTATTTACGTCATGCCTATAAGACTGCGGAAGGCCAAGTAAGCCAACGATGTCCAGCAGAACCGGTTACAGATTATTTAAAAAAGGGTGGGGTTGAAGCCGATACTGTAGGACGTAAATGTCTTTGCAATGCTTTAATGGCCGATATTGGAATGGCGCAAATTCAAAGTGACTTAACTTTAGAAAAACCGCTTATTACTGCGGGTGATGATTTAAATAATCTTATGAAAATATTGAAGATCAGCAGCAGTGGCAAAAGCTACAAAGCGGCGGATGTTTTAAGTTATTTAGATATGTCTGAAAAAACGCAGCATTCCCCGCCGCCATCTGTTAATTTATAAGAATTAGATGGCGCTCAACTTCAAGTACCGGAGATATTAGCGCAATTTTATTTGCTGTTAGCAATTTAAATTTTTTGGTAGCTAGTTCTAATTCCTCTTCAATTTTCTCGGCACGGGCCTTTAACAAAAAATACCTACCCTTGCTGTGAAAGTATTCTCGGCTGATGTCTAAAATAACATCGATGGGTTTAAATCCTCGTGCAATGATCAAGTCAACATCTTTAAGCTTCGGTGGAATTTCGCCATGAACTTTAAAGTTTTTTACGATTTCCCTGCAGCGATTTAGAAACTCTTGTTTTTTTATGCTTTTTTCAAAAAGCTCGAAATGAATTTGTGGAAATTGAATCGCATAAATAATACCAGGTAACCCACCACCCGTACCGAAATCGGCGGCTATTTTAACATGATTTGGAAAATTTTTTAACGGCAGCAAACAGTCAATAACATGATTATCAATTAATTCAGCGTAAGACATTTTCCGACTAATCAAATTCAAATCTTCATTTGCTGACCAAAGCAAATCTACGAAAGCTTGCAGTTTTGGTAAAGCTGCTTCACGAAAACCTAATCCTATAAAAACGGAAATCCTAGATTGGAAGTAAAGCTCATTCGACATTTTTCGTATTACTCATTAAAACAAGATGAGCGTCAATATTTTAGTTTGCTTCTGCGACAGCTAAATTGTGCCAAGCAGCTTTAGACTGCGGGTGTGCTTTTGTGGCTTGCCGAAGCAGCTGAACGGCTTCGCTACGCTGACCTTTTTGAAACACCAAGTTACCTAACCCAATTAAAGCCACTAAGCTTGTTGGCCATTTTTGTAAAATTTTTCTGTAACTTTTCTCGGCTTCGGCATTTTTTTGAGCTTTTTCAAGACCAACTGCTGCGGTCACATGGGCAAGTTCGTTTCCTGTTGCCGCTAATTCACCAGCGGGTAAGACGACTAATCCCCAATAGTCTCCTAGCATCCACGAACGTTCAAATTTACTTAAGTCCCAATGGTAATTAGCGTCAGGTCCAGAATGCATAATGATAACTTGTTTTTGTAAATCGTAACCATGCACTAAAGCGTAGTGCCACTGTGGAAGCCAGCTAACGGCTAAATTTTCAAAAACAATTACGGGATGGCCCGCAGCTACTTCAGTTAGTAGCGATGACAAACTACTTATTGGAATAGCCATCAAGCCTTGTCTGCGGCTAGCACCAATCATGTCTGATTGAAAACTGCCCTTTGCACCCAAAGTATAAACTTGCGGTGCTATCTGATTTACATCAACCGGTAAACCGGCCCACTGCATGGCCATGGTCAATGTCGCTGGCCCGCAATGGCCAACAGCTTGATCGATGAATGGAACATTATTTATTTTACTAGATTTTGGAATTTTCAAAGGCTGTGTAAGCAAAGCTTCTGTTTGCACAGCCTTAGTTACACAGCCAACTAAGAAAAGGCAGCTACATAGGAATAAAATTACTGATAATCGCATTTAACTAAATACGTTTAACTAAAAAGATAATCAAAACTACTAATAAAATAGCAACTAAGATATCGCCACCAGCACGGGCTTCATAAACTTGGCCAGATAGTTGTCTGATTTCTTGCTCTGATAAAGTGGCAAGTCTTAAATTAATTTCATCGGCAGAGATCCCATGTTTCAAAAGCTCAGCTTGAACTTCAGTTTTGGCAACATAATCTTTGATTTCTTGCTCGGCATCCAAGCGGCTTAACTCAGCTAATACAGAACTAGTCGCAATCATCTTATTAGGTGAATGTGCTAAACTTTCGGCAACAACGACGTTTGGAACATTTGACATTATAAAAGTTAAAACTGCTACGGTAGTTGATTTCGTAATCCTTGAAAATCTCATGTGGGTATCCTTTGTTTGTGCGATAAACCGCGTTCCTATATTGAAGCAAACGAAGGTGTCGAGTGGCAAGGAAAGCTACACTTTTTACTGTAATGTCGAGATTTTTTAAGAAATAAATTTACACTACAAAATTTCTGCTGCCGATGTCCCTAAGTTCCACACAACGGAGACCCAAGTCGTAACCTGACAAAATTTGTTTATGTAAAAAGGATGACCAGTTAAAAGCTGCCAGATGCTATAAAACGACTGCAGAGGCGGCCTATTTTTCGCAGCTGCTTACAGACGAAGTGTAACTCTAAAGGAGATTTTATATGTTGAAACAAAATTTACTAAGTGCAGGGCTATTTGCATTTGCTATCACGTCATTAGCTATCGGCACGCAGGCGTCCATGATGGAAACTGAAGGCCTAGGTTACTCTAACGGACGGGTTGCTAATGGTCCACAGGACCACTACTACGCGGAAATTGCTGCTGACATGCAAGCTGATCTTGCAACAAAAAAACAGCTAGCTGAAATTATGACCGTTAAAGTGTCTTCATCAGCGCCAACTGCCGCAAGTGCACGAGCCTATTTATTTAATAATTTTAATCGAAATGTGATTGAAATATTAAATGTTTTGAGCGCAAAAGAACGTGGAGTCAATTTGAACGGCAAACGCCTTCAATTTCTAGAGGCCATGGTAAATGAAATTGGCGCAGCCAAGCGGCGCACGCTAGTACAAGCCTTTTTGAAAAATCAAAAAGAAATTTTAAATGTGCTAAAAGGTGATTCGATGAAGCTTTTTGCGATATTGTACGCTCGTCCTGAATTAAGTCGGTTAACTTATAATAAAGATGCGAAAATTATGGCCGATTCAAAAGCAGCTCTTGCCGCAAGTCCTATAGCTTACGTGAAGTTTATAGATCAATTGTCTCCAGTTTTGGCGAAGCTAGCCAGTGGTTGGTCTTTGCGCGATCGTGGAATGGACACGATCGCGTATGCGAGTGGCTTCGACTTAACATATCATTTCATTCAAGACATGGAAACGAAGTAAATGAATACATGCACGCAGGACTAAGATTTACCTTTCTTTGACCCTTTTTTAGTGGATAATTTTAATCGTAAGTTTCGTAACCTGCACCGCCTGTGATTTCATGATCTCTATTTCTGCCATCAATTTCGATTATGTCGCTTTCGTTCTGTTGTTAAGTACTTAATGCGACTGACAAATTTTAATATTGATTGCTTTTCTCACGGATAGAATGGCGGAGAGAAGTAGCTGAATTTAGAACTGAGGCCGTTGAATGGGCTGCATGAGCCGAAGATGTTGAATTTATTTAAGTAAATCCATGTTCCCAATTGCGATAATTGTTTGTTCCTTATGTCCAAATTTCCTGTTCCTTGCTCCATCAATCCTTAATGTTTGTTTCAATAAATGGGCTAACTCTTGGTTTGACTTGGCCGAGGTTTTAGATTTTTCGACTGGTGCTAATTTTGATGGTGTTGCTTTGTCTTTACAGTCTATGACTTCCATTGCATAGCCTTTTGTCATCATCAAGC
>JAYTMU010000220.1:0-11490 GCA_043728195.1 Bdellovibrionales bacterium | reverse complement strand
AGGTGATCATATCCGTGTTGACGAATTTTCGACGAAATTCGGCCACATGGCCAAGGCTACCAGGAACTAGTAAATCAACTAACGAATAGAATTCGCCGTAATGGTTTTCCATCGGCGTGCCTGTTAAGCAAATTTTAAAGTGCGCGTTAAGTGCGCGGGCCGAGCTGGTTCGTTTAGTTGTCATGTTTTTTAAGTTCTGGGCTTCATCAAATATGGCAACGCGCCATTTGTACTGACTTAAAAAATCGCCGTGCTCCATGAGCAGGCCATACGTGGTGATCACCAGCATTTGGTCACCGCTTCCAATTTTTTTCGACAGTGAATCAGCATTTTTTCCAGCAAATATCATAAACGGTAGGCCCGGTGTAAACTTTTCGATTTCTTGTTGCCAGTTAAATATCAAAGACGACGGGACCACAATTAGAACTTGTCCCAACTCATTTTTCTGGCGAAGTATTTCTAAAAAAGTTAAGGTCTGGATTGTTTTTCCAAGACCCATGTCGTCTGCTAACAGCGCGCCCAAACGAAGTTCATAAAGATCCCGCAGCCACTGCACCCCAAGAACCTGGTAAGGTTTAAGTAAACCTTTAACAGTCGCCGGAATTTCAATTGTTGGCGTATTTGATCCTAGATTGTCATAAAAATCACAAAGCTTTTTCCATTCGTGATCACCGCGTAAACCCACGCCCGAGGCACGTAGTGATAAAAGCTCAAGCGTTTGATTTCGCGGAAGCTTAAAAATCTTATCACCGTTTTTCTTGGTCAAAGTGTCAGCTTTGCCGTTTTGCAGACGCTGCCAAAATCTTTCAAGTCTTTTCAAGGAAGGCATTTGTTTTTGTGGGACCAAATAAAATTTTCCGGCGTATTCGATAACTCCGCCGCCGCCAAGATTAAGAATTTGGTCTGGGTTAACTTCTTCACCGCGTAGGAAGAACTTTGGATTTAGCTCAAACCAATTAAACATTTTCTGATCACGATCTGTTTCTAATACAAAATCAACATGAAATTCGTCTTCATTTAATTCTTGAAGTGGTTGGTCTTTGTAAAATAATTTAAATCCGAAAGGTACCAATGTTTGTAAGCATTCTAAACTTTCTTGCAGGTTTGTGGGTTTTTCTGCATTACCGGTCGGGAAGAAAAATTCATTTTTATCATTTGAAATTTTTGGTAGCAACGATGTTCGTGACCTTTTAAAAACTTCACCGCCAGTTACCAATGCTAATTGCTTTAGTAATTCAAATATCACACGGTATTCGCGCTGAACGACTGCTTCAAGGATAACTTCGCCATTTTCAGAGTAATAGGATTCGCTTGCGCTAATCGATTTAAAAATATGTGCGATGTAATCTGCAAAACATTTTAAGACGGGGGCTGAACAAAGTTGGTTTAAAGCTGTACCCTGCACAAATGAAAAGCCGGGGCCAACGATTAACAACTGATGAATT
Organism: Bdellovibrionales bacterium; assembly: GCA_043728195.1. Classification (GTDB taxonomy): domain Bacteria; phylum Bdellovibrionota; class Bdellovibrionia; order Bdellovibrionales; family Bdellovibrionaceae; genus Pseudobdellovibrio. Next base: position 10,045 of record JAYTMU010000220.1, on the reverse strand, counting down.
CTTCCATGAAGAGCGGTAAAAACATTTTCTTTTTCAACTGCAGTTCCATCGGTCAAGAATCCTGTAAAGTGCACGGACAAGGTTTCAAGAACAATATACTGAAGAATTCCCAAGTTTTTTAGAAGCTTTAAGTCCCATTCCCGTTTAGTTAAAGTTCGTGCCGCTAAGTCTTTCGTATCCGATTTTAAAATCGACGACAAACCCTGTGACAACGTTTGAAAAAGTAAATTCGAATTTGAACTCCAGCCTTTACGAACTAAATTCTTTTGACCTAAGACGCGGGCCTCGTGCTGAATATAAAATGTTCCGTTTTCATTAAGCCGTATTTCTGTTGCACTTTGGCTTTCAGGCACCTGGCGGGATTCACCGCTTATCTTTACAGGGATAAATCTAGTTCTTAAATAGTTTAATACAGTTTTTGTTGCAAACTCGCCGAATACGTTCACGGTCGGCATATCCGGATTTCTGATGAGCATTGGTTCTGGCAATTTCGACAGCTTTTCTTGAAGTAAATTAAATTCTTGAAACCACGGGTGAACAATCACTGTTCCACTTTTAGGTTCAACTGCAAACGAATGATAAAATGTTAAAGGCTCTTTTCTGAAACATAATAGTTTAAATTCGGTTTCAAGTTCAGCGTTACTTCGTTCTGTAAATTCGACCCGCCAGTCAAGTTCCTGAGGTGGATTAAATTCTAAACTTGTAATTTTCATTGCCGTCGTGGCTGACGGCTGACCTTGAAGATAAAGTGTAATTTGACCGCGTCTGTACGCTTCAGATACCCGCGCTAGTAGGGATTGAACAATTTCTTCAAGCTCAACCTCGGCCTGACTGACGAAAGTTCCATTTGCGGTTTGGATCAAAGGCCACTTTGATATAATTGCGGCGTGCAATTTACTTTGTGGCAGTAAATCTAGGGAAACTTTTTTGTGTAGGGGATGTCGTAAAATTTCGCGCGCACTGATCTGCATGCCATTACTGAAGTTATAATTAACAGTATCGGCTAAGCGCATTTGCTTATTGATTTCATTAAAGTAGTATTCGGAATAGGCCATTAGTTTCTTGCGGAAAACTTCGGGCAAATCGAAAAGTAAGTGTGACGTGACTTCTTTATCTTTTGAAACATCGCGGGGCTTGTATCTGAATACATCTTGTTTTAAAAGGCCAGCCAGATTCGTCCCATTTAGTAGAGGAAATTCGTTTAAGTACAAACTGATAGAATCAAGTTCCACGTCTGCAAATTCGGACGCGGTCTTTAAACTGTCAGTACTGTCACGCGTAAAAAGAAATCTTTTAAGCTTATCTGATAACTGCTGCAGTTCTGGATGTTTTATCTCTGGTAACTTAACGGTCAGCAGTTGCCACAGTAAAACGTACGAAGCCCACTGATGCGGGCAGGTTACTATTCCTTGTTGCTCGCAGGTAAAACAGGAAATTGTAATTGGTCCCGAAATCAGGGCCTCGGTTATTTCAACAGCGCGGTAATTCGGCGTACCCTGGATGCCAAATTCCATTTCAATACGTGCTAAGGGGGATAGATCAAGTTCGGCGTGCGCATGTGTAAACTGGCCTTCTTCAATAAGATTTAATGCGGCCTCATAGGGAAGTCTTTCAGATAGCGAAACCCTTTCACTGGGATGGCGCAGCTGTGAAATTTCGGTAAGTGTAAGTGGACTTAAAAACATGACAACCCTGTTTTCTAAAAAGCGACTAAGCAGGTTACCGCGTAATTAAAGTCCTGTCACTGCGGGCGAACAACAAAGATTGGAATAATGCGAAAATTCTGATCAGATGGGGCCTTCCAGCCCGGGCCAGCGTCACGTTAGACGGCAAATCGATCAAGGGATGCACTAAGTAGTGCACAAGTCAGTACTGCGATTTGTCAGAATTTCTCATTTCTTTTTGGCAGAATCGCTTGAAGTAAAATCACCTTAAATGATAGCTCTTGGTTGATTTGTAGTTTCATTTCGTATTTTTCGACTTCCACAGTTTTGCTTTCACTTGAATAGCAGTACACATCAACCCAAAGTCCAAAATTAATTACATCGGTCACGTTCGTGTCAGCGACTAAAAAATGACCGTTTTGAAATTCAAATCCGGCCATGGATTTTTGCGGGCTACGGCAACTTAATATTTCGATGATGCCCGAAGTTGCATCCAAGCTTTTAGTTCCCCAAGATATTATCAGTTCCGAGGTTCTTACTGGGAAGTCATGACTCATCATCAATATTTCAACTGAATCATTGTTTTCTCCAAAGTTCATCTGATGACGAGTCAATTTTTGCGACACAATTTTTTTTAATTTGTTACCTAAAATATCAAGTTTCGCGTGGTTACTTTCCCCAGCTTGATGGCCTAGTTCATGGGTTAAGATCGAAATGATCGTTGGATAATCTAAAGTGGGCTTGCCGTCGGCCGTGTAGATTTGATCTAAATTTACATAAATTGTAGAATTTTCCTGTAACTTTGTTTTCGCTATTCGGTGCTGTTCATTTTCACCGGTTTTAAAAAAACCGGGGTTTTGTTTTTCAGATAGAAACACTAGTCGTTCTGCATTGGCGCTATTTTTTTGAATGATCAAAGAAATTTGTGTCAGCAGTTTATTTTCGATAGCGTTGGTCTCGCATTTTTTAGATGCGGCACATTGAGTAGCTACGGAAGAAATTGTTGTATAGGCAAATTGAAATTGGTTCTCTACAAGGCCAGCCCCATTGCCAATCACATTTCCGCTGCCAAAGCCAACTTGCGAAAACATTTGCAAGCTGATTAGAAAGTAGATCGATCGATTAAACATCATGATTAGTTCCTCCGTTAGAATGTTCAAATAGTTGAACATTCAGTTGGTAGATTTGATTTGCATCTTCGGCGTTAAATTCCTCATTAAACTGCTTAACAAAATCTAAAATTTTTTGTTTCGCTTGCGGCATTCGCTTCATATCAAACTGCACTGACAGTGAATTATAATGGCGCTGCTTGATACTTTGCTCTTCGATGGCCTCGTAAGCTCTTTTGATCATCCCTTTATGATTTTCTCGTATAGCTTCATCCGAGATTTCATGCGATGTTTCGATATGACCGATCGCAGGTGAAATTTTCAATGTCACAGGATCTTTTTTAAGTAGTCCGGTTTCGACAAGTAACTCAAGGGCTTTTTTCGCTTGTAGCGGCGTAATTTTTTTTCTTAGTTTTTGGCTGATTATTTGCGGGTCTTCAGAAAATTGGGGGCAGCCAGCAAGAATTTTAATGATAAGTACATACCAATCTCGGATCAGAAGATGGTGGTTAATGTCAATTTTATGGTACGGTGTAAGCTGATTTAATTTGGCAATCAGCTGAACAGGATTTTTTCCATTGCGGTTTCTTTTTTCAATTTCGACCTGCAGTCGTATGCGGTCGCGATCAGTTGAAGTGATGTTCCACTCTTCAAATAGACCCTCAAGTAAACTTTGGGAAGGAAGTCGATCGCCCTTGGAGATCATCGATAAACTACTGGCCGAATTGTAACCTAATTTTTTTGCCAGTTGGTGAAGAGTTGTTTTTTTACGGCCGCGACGATCGGTCGCCTTTTCGCGCATTTGAAATTCGAAGAAATCTTTGAATTGATCAAAATGGTAAGCCTTCATCTACATCCTAAAAAAACGACTCAAGAGCTGTTTAATGCCCTTAAGTCGTTGGAGTGAACTAAACTAAATTAATTACAAGTTGGGAATGTGTGGTTTTTAGAAACACCTGGGAAATTGCTGTGCTCGCCGCTGTCAGTGACGTACGCAACTTTGATTGTGTCTGGTAAAAATGCAGATACAACTTCGCTCTTTACGCAGCCAGTGTAATGCTCGCCTGAGCTCATTTCAGTACATACAGTTTTTTCGAAAGCGCGTGGGTAAGAAAGATTAGAAACTTCCCATTGTTGACAAACCCAGTCAGTGTAAGAACCTTGCTCGCCACCTTTATTAACAGTAACTGGAACTAACTTTGCGCAATGACGAACTGGAGTAATTGTCTGAACTGTCTCTGCTGTTACACAAGCGTTGTCGATTGTGATACCGCGTAATGCCCCATCGTAATCATGGTAAGAAGATGTGTAAGCGCTTGCTACGCCTGTTGCTAATAATGCCGCTGCTAAAATTACTGATTTCATAAAAACTCCTTTAAAGTTTTGTTGTTTTGTTGTCGGGGTGAGGTGTAGCAACATAATTTCTTTTAAACAAAGAAACATTCACATATACGAATTTTTTAATTCACAAAACGTGAACACTTAATTTTCCCAGCCGCACATAAGTTTTTAATAAGTTTGCTGTTTGATTTGAAGTCGAATTGTTAAAATTCAGCAAATCTTTATGCTTACAAGCTACACAAATTATTTTTGGCTGCGCGTTAAGGAATCAGGTTATACTTAGTGTCAGGCGAAACGAAAGTGTCACCGAAGTCTTTCGCATAAAATGCTACCCACGTATTAGGTCAGACCTAAAGTATTAGGAGTCTGAGGTCGTTATTGACTACCTTCCCTCACGAGAGGTAAATCTTAGTTTCAACTTTTTTGATGGTGGTGATTTAATGTCTAAAACAACTCAAAGTTTTAATGCTGAAATTAAACAGCTTCTGGATATCGTAGTTCATTCGCTTTACTCGCAGAAAGAAATTTTTATTCGCGAATTAATTTCGAATGCTTCGGACGCGCTTGATAAGTTGAAGTTTGAAAGCTTAACAAATGCTAGCCTTTCTAGCGAATCAAGTCCGCTTGAAATTCGTCTAGTTGCTGATACTGCAAACCAGACATTGCAGATCATCGACAATGGCATTGGTATGACCCCTTCAGAAGTAACGGAATTTATTGGAACCATTGCTAAATCCGGTACGAAGGCATTTGCGAAAATGAATCAGGAAATAAAATCGAAGCCGGAACTTATTGGCCAATTTGGCGTCGGTTTTTATTCGTCATTCATGGTGGCTGAAAAAGTAACTCTACATACGCAAAAGGCAGGAACAACCCAAGGCACAGTTTGGGAATCTACTGGTGATGGAAACTATACAATCGAAGATATGCCGCGACCAGCAGGCCACGGCACAACGATAACTTTACAATTGAAAAAGCAAGAAGAAATTAAAAATGAGGACGGTACAGCGGAAAAAGTTCAAGACTTTACCGACGAATGGACTTTGAAAAACCTAGTAAAAAAATACAGCGACTTTATCGCGTGGCCAATCAAAATGATGGTCGAAACTAAAAAAGATAAGGAAACAATTTTAGAAGAGCAGGTATTAAACAGTCAAAAGGCATTGTGGCTTCGTGCACCATCTGAAATCAAATCGGAAGAGTACAATGAATTCTATCAACATCTAACTCACGACTGGCAGCCACCCGCTAAGCACCTTCATTTCAAAGCAGAAGGGACAACCGAGTTTACTGGGTTACTTTACATTGCATCAAAAAAACCATTCGACTATCAAACTAAAGAATACGAATTTGGCTTAAGTCTTTATATTAAGCGCATATTCATTATGGAAAATTGCAAAGATTTGCTGCCGCCGTATTTGCGCTTTGTTAAAGGATTGATCGATTCAAACGATTTATCACTGAATGTTTCACGCGAGCTTTTGCAAAAGGATCGGTTAGTGCAATTGATCCGTAAAAATATAATCAGTAAAGTTTTAGGCGGGTTAAACGACTGGATTATGAAGGACCGAAAAGCCTATGAATCATTCTGGGCTGAGTTTGGTACGACATTAAAAGAAGGTATACCTACGGACAATGCGCAGTCAGAAAAAATTCAAGATCTTTTATTATTTCGATCTAGCTATGGCGATGAGCTAATTACCTTAGGCGAATATGTTTCGCGTATGAAAACAGGCCAAAAAGACATCTATTTTATCGCAGGTGAAAGATTAGAGGCCGTAGCCCATTCTCCGTACTTAGAGAAGTTAAAAGAAAAAAACTATGAAGTTCTATTTTTAACCGATGCTGTTGATGAGTGGTTAACGCAAAGTCTACGCCAGTATAAAACAAAAAATCTGGTATCAGCTACAGCGGAAAACTTAGATTTAGATAGCGACGATGAAAAAAAGCAAAAAGAAACCGTGAAAAAAGCTCAGGGCGAGCGTTTTGGCGCGTTGCTTGAAAAGATAAAGTCCACCTTATCGAACGAGGTTAAGGATGTCGTTATTTCAGATCGCCTAACTGAAACGCCAGTTTGTCTAGTTTCGGGTGAAAACGAAATGTCAGCGAACATGCAGAAAATCCTAGCTAAGATGGGTGAAAACAATTTGAACTCTTCGAAACGAATATTAGAAATTAACCCCAACCACGCTATTTTTGAATCAATGCTAACAGCAGATGATTCAAAAATTAGTTCGTGGTCTGAAATTTTGTACAATCAAGCTTTACTGGCTGAAGGAACTCCAATTCCAAATCCGGTACGGTATACGACGTTAATATCTAAACTTATGATTCAGTCAAACTTTGAGGTATCGTAGGCTGTTCGGATTTATTGCTCAATCATCTTTGACATTTCCGATGTCATTCGTATTAGCTGAGTCTTAAAACATTAGAATTCGTGACACACAATGCATAAAAATTTGGTAAGTGACTGCTTGCATTGGTACGGTTTCAATAAACTTTCATAAGCAACGCTTAAGGAGATTTATGAAAGCTCATGTCAAGGCACTAGTACTTTCACTTTCTATTCTGTTTGTTAGTTCTTTTGTTCATGGTGCCAGGACTGAGCAAAAAAAGGTTTCAGGTCCAAAAATAGATGTTCTTTTCGTAGTTGATAATTCAGGAACTATGGGCAGTTCGCAGCAAAGTTTCATTGCTAATATTCCAGCCTTTGTTGATAAAATGAAAAACTCAGACATTGATTACCATATCAGAGTCGCAACGACGGATGCGTACTTGGCACTTTACAATCCTAATTACGCTAACAATATTAAATTGCGGGATGGCGCTGAAAATAATCACAGCGTCGTTTTTGTTGTGACACCGAATACACCGAATCTGCAAAATGCTCTGGCCATTAATTTAAACCAAGGAATTTCAGGGTCCGAAGATGAACGGGCGTTTTACTCTTTCCGAGAGGTGTTAAAATACCCTGGTAACAGTAGCTTTCGCCGCACCCGCGGTAAAAATAAGTCGTAGGTACAATGAATTGGCAGACGCTACGGGGGGAATGAAAGGAAATCTTTGTAATATTAAATTGGCTTTTGCACAGTACGCTCAGTTTGTGGTTGATCACGCCGCCGTAACGCCCCCAAGCGCAGATTATAAAATCAAATTGGACCACACCCCAATTCTTGAAACAATTGCGGTGCGGGTAAATGGTCGGCTTATTAGTCAAAGTCCAACAGATGGTTGGTCTTATGACCCAACGGATTATGATTCTGTAAGTTGATCGGTGATTAAAATTGATTTCAAATGCCATTTGGTAGCTTGTTGAATCTTGCCATCAAATAAGAGGTTACTACTAATGAAAAAAACCGTAAGTATTATTTTTTATGCCATTGTTGCAGTGATCTTGTTTTTAAAAGCACCGACGGTATTCGAAAACTTTAAAATGCAAAGTCAGCCAGCGCCTTTTTCTACGGTGAAGAGACTATCGGGTGATTTGATGGACTTTCCAGTACCTGATCAAAAAACGATAGTTATCTTCTGGGCTACATGGTGTGGTCCCTGTAAATTTGAGCTTGATCGGCTAAACGATTTGATGGCTAACGGAATAATTAAATCGAATGAATTGATAGCAATTAATACTGGTGAAACTGCTTCTGTCGTAAATGAATTTCTTGTGAAAAATCCGTGGCAGTTTAAGATTGCCTTAGATGAATCAGGCGAAACCGCTAAAAAATTCAAGGTTAGCGGCACTCCTACCGTGGTTTTTTTAGATGTAAAGGGCCAGATAGAATGGATTACCACTGGATTAAGCCCTTTGTTAAATTTTAGAATAAATAGATTTCTGAAAAATTAAATCAACATGCAAGCGCTAACACTATTCTATGGACCAGTTTCAAATAAATTGTAAATGACATGTGTATTTACCATATATTTAAAATCAGCTCTAATTTGCGCTGCCGTTCTGACAGAATTAATTATCCGAACCTCATCAATCAAGCCATTGTAGTTCGTCGGTGATCCACCTGTATCGCCAATTTCTCCGAGTAAATCAAAGTAGGTGGTTTTGTCGCCAGTTTCAGAAGTTGCCGAATTACTTAAAACTCCGTTGATGTAAAATTCTGCCAGTCCTGACACTGAAGCTCGAGTGATAGTTACGTGCCGCCAAGCATTGTTGTTAACGACGAAAGCTGATTTTGCATTGGCACCATTTCCAGCTGTAACTCCTATCAATCCGCCCGCATCGATCCAACCAAAAAAGATATCATTTGCGCCACCGGCCTGTTCGACCCCAGTAATTCCTGGAGCTAAATATGAAGTGTTATCCCCTGTTTGAGTGGTTCTCATCCAAAATGATAGTGTGCTTGAACGCCCAAGTGTTAGTGATAAATCAGAATTTATGTCGATAGCGTCTGTGGTACCATTTAAATCTGCACCATCACCGATTTGACCTACGGTGCGGACTGGAGCGTTCGTTGCGGTACCGTTACGAGTTGCTGCTGAATCTAAATACTGCGGCGCAGTTCCCGCCGGGTCATTTCCTAAATGCCAGACCGACCAATAGTTTGTCCAGACACCAGCTCCGTTTTGTGCATCAAGTGCCGCCGGATTGTTGTAATAAAGAAAAATATGATCCGCCGAAGATGAAGCCGTAATGTTAGGAACACGTACCCATATTTCTGATGTGCCACCGCTATTCCATTTATCAAATTCATAATTTAAAAGGGTGGTGTTGTCTGAAGCGACAAGTCGAATGTCGGCACCGTTTGCTTTGATATTTGAATAGTTGACCATAGAAGAATTAATTTTTACGAGCACAGGTTGATTTGTAAATGCAGTAGCCTGATCGGAATTGTTAATGTCGATACGAATACGATTTGTCCAAGCGGCATTCCACCACGTTAGGGTGGTATTAAAATTGACGACCTTTGTAGAAGCTGTAAGTAAAGCTGCGGCATCGGTAGCAGTTAAAGTTGCCGTCTGAATTGTTCCATTTTGAGTGTAAACTGTTCGGGTGTTGGTTCCTGCTAGAATTGTGGTTGCGGTTATCGGTAAAGTACAACCCGAATCAGAGTAATAAATGTTAGCGCCTGTCGTTGTTAGATTTACTGTAACTGTTGCACCTGCGTTGGAATTAAAATTATTCGCATCCACTGTAAAAATAGGTACAGGAGCGCAGGTTACTGTCTTGATGGTCGGTGACGGGTTAATAAATAGTTTAGTTGGCGCTGTGGTAATCGTAACATTTTGTGATGCGGAAGTTAGACCTGCTGCAGTTGCTACAAGTATTCCGGTTTGACCCGATGTTGTATTACGAAAATACAGGGTTATTGAATTTGTGGAAGCTGCTATAGATGACGTTGTGATTACCGTCGCGCATCCAGAGTTCGAGTAGTAAGTGCCCGTAGTTCCATTGTTAAAAAGGAGCGAGGTGATTGCCGTTGCTGCAGCTGTCGTTACTGGATTTCCAGCACTGTCTTGACGTTGAACAGTAACGGCTTGGCATTCGTTTATTTTGATAAAACTTGGAGTTGTTATCCACGCCAACTGAGTGGCGACGTTCGTGAAGGTTGCCGTGATTGGACGAGTCGCTGAAACGTCAACCGTTTTCCGGCGGTAGTTGATCTGGATCGTGTCGGTGACAGTGCCTGTCGTGGCCCTGTTTGCTGTTACCACGATTGTGCAGGACGATGATATTTGCAAACTGGCTATGCATGTACCACCAGTTCCAGGGTAGGTGCCGCCCTTAAATGTGTAAACTGTAGGGTTCGTAAAAGCGGCTGCATTCATCGAAAAAGCGGCCCCATTTCCGGTATTTGAAACTGAAAATGTCTTGTCTGTAGGAGTACTGATGTTTATCGAACCATAGTTGTAAGTCGTCGCATCTGAAATTACTAGTGTGGCGCTGGTATTGTTCCAAAAACCAAATGGGATAATGATCTG
>JAYTMU010000219.1:0-43689 GCA_043728195.1 Bdellovibrionales bacterium | reverse complement strand
GTTTTCGAACTTGATTAAAACTAAATTACAAATTTAAATTTTTGTTGGGATTTAGAGCTTCTTCTTGGCACTGTTAGGACCTTGTAAGGGATCAGTTTCAAAAGCTTTGCCTTTCAGAAGTATCGTCCTGAACCCCTTGCCTTATTTGCACCAAAGATTTTGTAGAAGGACGACGAGCCCCTGACTACGCATACCCGACCCAGTTCTTTAGAACACCGGCGGACGTAGATCTGAATTTCCTAACACCAGCGCGAAAAGAACGGCGTACTTTGTGAATGAATTCGAGTGTTGAAAACTTAAACTTGTGTCAATCACATCTTTTTCTGAATGGATATTTCGGTTCATCGTGCTGGTCACGGCTTCAAATGGGGTTACTGCATGGTAACCTTGTCGGTGCCATGAAGCGTGATCGCTACAGCCGTAGCCGCACTCGTCGTCAACTAATCTGGCTTTGACGTAGGTGTTATTGATCGATGTTAGAATGTCTCGTAACCAGGGGCTTGTGTAATCGGTTACTAAACCAACGACTTGTTCTCCGCTGCCTGGAAAAAGTGTCATATCCAGTTGTAGTACGGCAATGACATTTTTATTTTTTGCCTTCGCTTCTTTTGCGATTTCGGCAGATCCTAGTAGTCCGCTTTCTTCACCTGCGTACCAGTAAAATTCTAGTGTTCGTTGTGGTTGCTCGGCTGATTTTAAAGCTTTTAGCGCTTCTATTAGGTTCGCACTTCCTGAGGCATTGTCGTCGGCTCCTGGAGCTTTATCTTTGTTTCCGAAGAAACCTTGATTGACGGAATCGTAATGGCCGCCCAGAACAATGACTTCATTTGGTTTCGTTTTTCCGGGAATAGTTAAGCGTACAGTTTTTTGGTTTGTCGATTGGTGCGTGATAAGATTAACATCGAATTTCCACTTTGCTCCGACCATCCATTCGTTTAATTTTGTTTGTAAATCCACAACATGCTGATTTGGTGACGGTGCTTTGTTGTATCGGTTCGGATAGGATGAAATCCATTTTACTGTATTTTGCAATTGGACTGGATCAGCTAAATTTGCAATTCTCTGATAGTCGTCATTGAATTCTAATATAGATGTTCTAGATAACCCTACTTTATTAATTTTTAAATCAGTTACTTTAAGTTTTTCCAGCAGAATTCCCGGCTGATTAATTTCGTTGGCTGCCAGGGTTTCAAAACCTGCGCATTTACCTAGTGAATGATTTAACTTTGAAAGTTGATTTAATTGCAGCTGAGTTAAATACGATACAGCTAAATTCAGCGATTTATCCTTTGAAAGAATAACCCCACCGACTGCCACGGCTTGATCTAAGTTTGTTAATACGATTTCGGGTTTTTCCGATACCTCATGGGCAGATACAACTGTCCCCGTAAGCGATAAAGTTAAAAAGTAGAAAAGTATATTTATTAGCATTGGACATCCTGTCTTTAAGTTTGGTGTTTTACGTCGAACTTTCTAGCGTAATGGCACATCCCATTCCTCTTTTAGGGAGATAGGTTCTTTAATTTGGAATGGATTTTTTTCTGTCAAAAACTTTACTTTCTTAAGGTCTATTTTATCATCGTAAATTTTTTGGTAGGTGACGTAAAAACTTAGTACCCGCTTCACATACGTTCGTGTTTCCATGAATGGAATATGCTCAACAAAAACATCGAAATCAATTTCCCCGAAATTTCGTAACCACAGCTTCACACGGTGTGGGCCACCGTTGTAGGCTGCTGCAATTAACGGTAACTGCCCGTCAAACTCAACCGAAAGCTTTTTCAAGTAAGCAGCACCATACTGAATCGCAACTTCGGGCTTAAAAAGATTTTGCAAATCGTAGGGATCTTTTATCATAGCTGCAACTTTTTGCGATGTGTACGGCATAAACTGCATCAGCCCTACTGCACCCACGGGCGAAATGGCATCTTGCTTATACTGAGTTTCAGCTTTCATAATAGACCAAATTAAATTCGGACTAATTTTTCGATTCTGCGATTCGGCGCTGACGTTTAGTTGATAGGCGCGCGGATAAATTGATTTCCAAAGCAGATCATCATCCCGTAGCGAAATCTTTTTTTGCTGCGTTGAAGTCAGCCTTTGCATGAGTGACAAGGCTCGGTTGTGCAAACTTTTATCAATATAATGCTGAATCAACGGATCTGCTGTATTTCGCTTTTTTAAAGATTTTTCTACCTCATACAGATGCCACTTTGCCAAATCTGGGTAACCCCACTTAATTAGTGATTCGGCCCAACGGATTTGCTTTCTTAAATCGGCTGATCCCTGTATGACGATTTCACTTTCGGATTCCGAAGCAACGTCGGCATCTTTATTTACAATTTGAATATCACCCTCATCGGTTTGTGATAAATCTTCGAAATACGTTTTGTATTCGGTGATGATGCGCATAGGGTTGGCCTGATCGTCAGGCAAAAAATAAGGTCCGCGGCCGGCACGCAAAAGTGACATTTGGTTTGCCAGCAAATTGCTTTTCACGAATGATTTGTAAGACTCAAAACGTAGCCAGCCTAACAAATTATAGTAATTAAAAAATTCACCGCGCAGTAAAGGCTGTGCCAACTGCTTAAAGTAATCAAGCCCAGTTATATGATTATCTAAGGCCCACTCGGTTTGTGCTAACCAGTAAAGGTTTCGAGCTTTATCCCTGGTCCACGCTTTGTTCGCAATAAATTCGATCTTAGCTTCAGCATAATTTTTATTTAAATAGTAGCACCATGCTTTAAGCCAGGTTAAATCATCATAGTCCGAACGCTTTCGCTTTGCTTTGTGCGAGGGGTGCATTTCGATTAACTGATCGAACAAATCTATAGCTTCTTGGTACTTTTTAGTTTGATAAAAAAGAAATGCTTTTTGAAACGTAAATTCTTTTTTTTCCTTTGCATTTCTAGCCTTGGCAATAATTTTGTTAATTAATTCCTCAGCCTTTCCCAGTTCACCAGCGCGCTGGGCGATATAAAATAAATTGTCGTAATAATCATCTGTTGCTAAAATTTCTTTTTCAAAATCTTTTACTTCTTTAAATGCTGATACAGGGTCGCCAACATTCGAATAAAATATGGCTTGCACGTAGGCCTTCTGCCAACCCTCTAGTTTTTGACTGACTGTAAATTCTTTCAGTTCGCTTTGCGCCTTTTTCTCTTCGCCGGAAAAAATAAGCATACGCATCCGGTACAAAAAATCGTCAAATTCTATGGGGCATTTGCTTAACCCCGTCGAAATATCAGATAAGGCTAGGCTGGTCTGTGCCAACCACCTGTTACGTTCTGACTTACAAAGCTCTGCGGTCTCGTTGTGTTTCAAAATCCAATTTAAATACTTTAGTTCGAAATCCAAACCCTCGGGTAAGCTGTTCATGCGCCGTACCAACAATTTAGCTTCTTTTTTAAATTCAGCCACAGGTATAGCAGCCTTTTTCATGGCATCTTTATCAAGTAAATCTAATACCAAAATTGATTTTAATGATTCAAGCTGAACGCGTAACAATTTTTTTGATTTTTTAAGCTCCTTATAAAGCGTCCAGTACCCACCAGCTGATTTTTCAACTTCTGCTAAAAAAAAGTTTTTATAGTGAATGTCTTCGCTTTTTTCGGGCTTCCATTCGCCAATTTTTTGTATGGCTTGATCTGGATGATTCGTTTTGATTTCGAAAAAATCAGTTAATATTTTTAGTTCTGCATTTTCCAGTTTTTCAGCTTTTTCAGCCTTATCATTGGCTGCAGACTTTTTTGCCTTCTTAGGCGTATCCGGCTTAACTTCTGGCACCTTTAGTTCAGTTTGAATTTCGCTGTTTTTTGTAAGCTCGGCCTGACGAATCTCGATGCGATTCTGTGCTTCGGCTGCGCTATTTACGAAGGCAATTGAAAGAATGACTGTCAGAATTGATACCGAAATTTGTTGTTGCATCTGTGCATTATGCTAACTCTATTGTCTTCTAAAAGCGAAGAACAAAACTGATAAAATCTTTCAGACTACCAGTGCTCAAAGTACACGCTGTCATAAATTTTCGCGATTGGGTCCACATACAAACTTTACTTCTAGAAAATTTTATTTACTCTGTACGCTACCAGAAGCGCTTAAATCGATTTTGTGACGTTGTGGTTTGAAGTTGTCAGCGTACAATTAAAGTTTCTAGACCAAAGTCGGTTCAGACCCGATTAAGAAATTTCGTGTGATTTTTTTAAAACCTAGGCATGCTTTAGGAAAGTGCCTCTGTCAGTACAGGAGAAACCATGAGCTCGATTTCAAAAGAATCATTTAAAGCCACCGAGTTTATTTTTTTCGAGGGCGATATAGAATCCCATTTTTATATTATTGAAGCCGGCGAAATTTTGATATTTACCAAAGACAAAACTGGCCAAAAGGTCGAGATTGCGCGGCTGAAAAGCGGAGAAACTTTCGGAGAATTTGCGCTTATCGATAAGGGCGCCCGCACCGCATCTGCCCAGGCTATGACGGATTGTAAGCTAATGAAAATATCAAGTGAAGGCTACGAGATGATGTTAAACGATTTACCAACCTGGGCGTCATCTATGTTAACTGCATTTTCAAGCCGACTAAAGCAGATGAATCACGCCCTAAAAGAAAGTAAAGCTCAGAAAAAATAATTTTAGTTGCGCGCTTTAGCCACGGCTTTTTTCCACCGCGATAAGCGCTCGGTTAAAAGTGGCAGTGACAGTGCTGGTTTAAATTCGCTTTCTTTTTTCCAAATGTTTTTTATTTCATTTAAATTTTTCCAATGACCGCAACCTAAGCCTGCTAAGTAACCCGCCCCGATAGCGGTGGTTTCTAATTGCCGTGGGCGATCCACGCGCGCTTGCAGGTAATTGGCTTGTAATTGCATTAGCAAATTATTTTCTGCAGCGCCGCCGTCAACGCGTAAAACTCTTATTTTTTTCTTTAAATCTTTTTCCATAGCCCGCAGAATGTCCGCATTCTGTAAAGCCATCGCTTCCAAAGTGGCACGAGCAATATGCGCCTTGGTAGACCCGCGAGTTAATCCCGTAATTTCGCCACGAGCGCTTGGCGCCCAGTGCGGCGCGCCCAGCCCGGTCAGCGCTGGAACAAATTCAACGCCACCTGTATCTTCCACCTGCTTTGCTAAAAATTCAACACCGCTACTGGTTTGAATAATTCCTAAACCATCCCGTAGCCAACCTACGGCAGCTCCGCAAATAAAGGCGCCGCCCTCAAGCGCGTACTGCGTTTTTTGTGAACCAATTTTCCAGGCTACAGTTGTTAGTAAGCCTGACTTCGAGTGAATCAATTTTTCGCCCGAGTTCATTAAAATAAAACTGCCGGTGCCGAACGTGCATTTGCTTTCTCCGGCCATGAAACAAACTTGTCCAAATAAAGCAGCCTGCTGATCACCCGCCACACCCGTTATTGATGTGCCTTGATTTACAAATGAATGATACTGCGTTAACCCGAATAAGCCCGCCGATGATTTAATTTCTGGTAGTGCCCATAGCGGCACTTTAAACAGTTTCAATAACGATCGATCCCACGTTGTTGTTTTTAAATTCATCAGCATCGTTCTAGATGCGTTACTAACGTCCGTTGCAAAAATATTTCCGTTTGAAAGCTTCCACATTAAAAACGTATCAATGGTGCCGAAACACAAATCTTTTTGAGCCAGGGCTTGGCTTACGCTTTTTACATTTTCAATCAACCAGCGCATTTTGCTAGCTGAAAAATACGGGTCCAACACCAAGCCCGTTTTGGATTTTATTTTTTTAGCCCATTTAGGTTTTAAAGCGTTACACATTTTTGTTGTTCGTCGGCACTGCCAAACAATCGCATTGTGCAGGACTTCACCAGTTGATCTGCGCCATGCAACAACGGTTTCACGCTGATTTGTAATTCCTATTGTAAGTATATCTTTCGGCGTAGCTTTAACAGAATCGAAAGCTTGCTCTGCCGCTGCTTTAACAGAATTCCAAATATCATTTGGATTATGCTCAACCCAGCCTGGTTTTGGATAAATTTGCGGATAATCCACCGAAGCTTGCGAAACAAGACTTCCGACGTGGTCTAACAGCACAACAGTTGATCCAGTTGTTCCTTGATCGATAGACATGATATATTTTTTCATAACACTATCATGATCAATTTTTTTAGAAAACCCAAAGAAAAAGTTTTTAATCTAAGCCAGCTTGACGCGGACTCGTTACTTTTTAAAGTATTCCCGCGCTTGTTCATGGAGCTTATGAAAAAATATTTTCGTTTAGAAATAGAAGGCCTTGAAAATATTCCGAAAAAAGGGCCCGTCATCATTGCGCCAAATCATTCGGGTTTTTCCGGATTTGATGCCATGATCTTAGCGTATATTCTGCAAGAACAAACAAAACGAATTCCACGGGTGTTAACTCATCACCTGTGGTTTTTAACTGAGAAAACAGCGTTACCTGCGCAAAAACTTGGGTTCATCGAAGCTACTTTCGAAAATGGGATTTCATTGTTAAAAAAGAATAACGTTATTGTGCTTTTTCCCGAAGGTGCCAACGGCAATTTTAAAGCGACTTCTAAAAAATATCAGCTGCAAGAGTTTAAGCGTGGGTTCATCCGCATGGCTCTGCAAACAGGCGCTGCGATTGTACCAACGCTAGTCATTGGCGCCGAGGAAACTCATATTAATTTGCAAAAGTTAAAATTCAGCAAGTTTCTTCGTGGACTGGTGCTACCGCTTCCACTAAATGTTATACCCTTGCCAGCGAAGTGGAAAATTGTTTTTACAAAGCCTGTTCACTTACCATTTGGTCCCGAAAAAATCGATGACAATGAATTGTGTCATGACTTAGCAAACGAAATTCAGGAATCGATGCAGAAAAAAATAAATAAACTTATTAAACAGCGGGGATCAGCGTATTTTCCGGTTTTGGTTTTAGTTGCACTTTTTAGCTCTAGCTTTAAGGCACATGCACAGTCGGCAGATGGGTTTCGGTGCGTCCCATCTTTTCGTGACACTCGCCTTCAGGTTCTTAAAATAGAGCAAAAAATAGAAGTTCTTGTTGTCAATCCGTCAGGTTACAAATTTATGCCACAATTTGATGGCCCCAGTGCGCAATTTCATACGGCCTTCAATGAAATGCAAGCTAAGGATTTAGTAGGACTGGGAAACTCGTTCACACTGAAGTGGCCTAAAGAAAACTGTAAAATGGATACCGGTAAATTTACATTAAGCTGTTCAGGGGTTTCGGAAATTTCGGCTCCTGGCATGAAGTCGTACGGCCTAACGACAACTGGAATTACAGAAACCTATGAATCTGAAATTTATGAAAAAAGAAAATTTCGAATTTCGCTTGAGAAAGAAAATTTTTATTTCGTTAGTTTACAATTTGATACGAAAACCTGTGAAAAGTTCTAGGGTGGACAGTTTGGCTTAGTAAAATCTTTTTGATTAGCACAATCAGGAATATCGTTACCAATAATTACAATTGCTTTGTTCCACATTTTGATAACGTGGCCTTCGTTAGCACCCCTTGATATTAATGCTTTTGTTAGAATGGTCGCACAGCCAACAGCTATTACCATTAACAGCAAATATTCGACTAAAATTTGACCCTTACTGTTTCTCAACTGGCGCATCCGCCAAGTTTAACAAGTTTTGCTTTTTCAGCCAAGTTGTTAAATATTTTCGAACATCTTCAATCTGCAGCTGCACATTAACACTTTCAGTAGGCTGGCACATACCGATAGCTAGACCCTCGTCCCAGTTTTTTGCGAAAACTCCATGATTACCCTTCAGCATATCTGCCGCATCAAATACCGCTTCAATGCTAGCGACGTCAGGATATATCAGTAGAAAAATATGTTCGCGGGTCAGCATGGACCAGGCCTTTACAGCATTCCATAGATCCGTATGTTCGGTCTGCAAAAGATGATAAATCTTTAAAGCCGAGGACTCGTAGGACTGTGAAAAATAGATTCTAAAGGCGCCGTCGAACAAAGCTGTATTGAATACCGGGCTGTAGAATCGCGTCGTAATAAATGATGAATATGTTGCTGCCATAAACACAGCCTAGAAAGGCTTAGGCCACTTTAACAAGTAAAATTTAAGAATCTTAAATTTTAACGTTGTGCGCTATTTTTGCACTTTAGGACTAATTTTTTACGACAGATCCCTGAATGAAAAGCTGGTGTTTTGGCATCTTACCCGCAGAATAGAAGAAATCACCTAACTCAGCATCAGTGCATATAAAGTTAGCCCTTTTTCCAACGACTAATTCGCCCTCTTCATGAAAAATTCCAAGCGCTTTTGCAGCACCACTGGTGTAAGCCAGAAAAACTTCTGGCAATGTCATTTTCATCTCAAGACGTGCTAGTAGTCCCACCAACGATAAATCTTGGGTCGGCGAACTTCCCGGATTAAAATCAGTCGCTAAAGCAACCGTCGCACCCGCATCTAATAATTTTCTAGCCGGTGGATAACTGCATTTCATGTAAAGGTCCGCTGCAGGTAGTAATACTGCGACACACTTAGATTTCGCAAATTTCATAATCGCTTCATCAGATAAATGAATCACGTGATCTGCTGACAAAGCACCGTGTTGCAGTGCTAGCTCGGCGCCGCCGGACAATGAAAGTTGATTTGCATGAATTGTTATTTCAAATCCTAAATCTTTTGCTTTTTTTAAAAATGTGTCCGCTTCACGAGGCTCAAAAAACTTCGTTTCAATAAAAATATCAACACGCTTGGAAAGCTTCTTGCGCTTGATCAACGGCAAAACCTCATCGACCAAATATTTCAAGTAAAGTTTATGGGATTTGAATTCCGGCGGTAGCGCATGTGCCCCTAAAAACGTAGAGATAATTCGTGGGCCTGTTAGCTTTTTAATTACTTCTAACATTTTGATTTCATTTTTCAAATCTAGTGCATAACCGGTTTTTATTTCCAGGGTTGAAACGCCCTGTCTTAAAAAATAATTCACCCGTTCCTGCGCACTAACTAGCAGCTGAGCTGCAGTGGCTTCCCTGGTTTTTTTCATCGTCGATAAAATTCCGCCACCACGTGCTGCAATTTCCTGGTAACTAACACCGTTATTACGCAGTTCAAATTCATCGGCACGCGACCCTGCAAACACGGTGTGCGTATGGCATTCGATGAATGAAGGGAAAACCAATTTATTTTTTAAATCCGCAATAGAATTTTTGGAGTAGACTTTTGGAAGTTTAGATTGGGGTCCTATCCAAGCTAGCAGGCCATTTTCAACAACGAATGCCATTTTCTTGCGAAAACCCTTAAAATCAGTATCGACAAGTCTTAAGTTTTTAAATATCTTCGTTTGTTTAGTTTTCACAGTAAGAATTATGATCTTTTTACGCCGTCATTTCAACGTCACAGTCCGAGTTTTGCTTCAAGGTGTTAACTTGCTAACCAACTGCTGTTCCAGACCCAGGCTTTATATTCTAAATCAATTCTATTTTAATCACTCGCGGTGACTACCGTAACGCACAGTCGATCCGGCATCTCAATCTGAGACATGGCCATTCAATTGCAATCTAAGACTTAAAATAGGCTTAAACAAGGAGCTCGCACTTTTATGAAAAAACAATCACTTCGCTACACCATTCTAGGTTTATTCATATCTGCTGTGCTTGCCCAGGGCTGTCAAAAAGCGCCGGCCAAAAAGGTATCTGCCCAGGCAGATGAAGCGGCTCCGGCAATTGAAAAATTGGCTATTGCTGTCTGTTCAGACGATTTGATGGCTAAACGTAAAACATTTCAATTAGCAGAAATTCAAACCCTAGCATTACACGATAAAATGTCATTGCAGAATAGCGCTGAACACCAACAAAACTACCGCAAGTTAGCACAGAAACAAGTTGAAAACTGCAAAGCCATCTTAGATCAATTCGAAAAAGAAAAAATAAGTGCATGCTTCAAAACTGCAGACGATAAATCGCAAGAGAATTCGTTCAGCAAAGACGTTCTTGAGAAAAAATGCAAAACCCTAGGCGACTGGGGTAAAACTGTTACCCGGGACGACAACACATTTACTGAAGTCGTAAAACCAAAAGTGATTGCGATCAAATTAGGCAGCACTGCTCAGAAATTAATTCAGCCTAAGACAGCATCTGAATTTTTATACCTGGTAAAGTCTGAAATTAAAGCTGGTAAAGAACAGTACCAAAAAGACGCCCAGGCCGGTCTAATAACGTGTACCTTGTCATCGCAATCAAACGAGATTTCTGAAGCTTCTGTTTTAAAATATGTAGCTGAGTCTGTCGCAACTAAGACGGATGTTGGTTTTGAATTGAAGCAGAAAAGTTCACTGATTACCTTACAGGACAGCGGCAGCACTGTTGTTTCGCTTTTGTGCTTAAACTTAGAGATCAGCAGTGAAGTTGAACGCGCCAGTTCACTGAAAAAAATTTTTGGTCATCAAGCATTAATCCAAGAATACGACAAAGATGATGCACGACTTAATGCTGATTTAGCACCGCCCGTTGCTAAAGCCGATGATAAAGTTGCAACCACTGAAAAAGCAGTTGCGGAAGCTGAAAAAAGTAAAGCCATTGATCAAACAATCGATAAAGCACGCAGCACCATGCAAGGCGTTCTTAAAGAGACCTTAGAAGAAATTAAAAAAACGTCTTTAGAAATTTCTGAGGGTTCAATTGCCAAAGCGCAAGTTGCTGCCAACGAAGTTATCGGAACTTCGATCACTAAGGCTGAAACCGCAGCAATCAATATCGTAAAAGCTAGTGAAACGACGGGCGTTAATCTAATTCAAGCCGCCGAATTATCAGCAGCTCGGGTTGTGGAACATTCGGTTCAAACTGCAACGGTCGCAGCTGAGAAAGTTTCGGAAAAAACTATCTTGCAAACAACAGTCGCCGGAAAAGAATTAATTCAAGAAAGCAAAGTGGCCGCTACAGAAGTTGTAGACCAAAGTATAACAAAAGCGAAAACCGCAGCATTAGACACGGTTAAAGCACCGTTCAAATGGATTGGCGAAAAAGCAACTAACGCTTGGGAAGGCTTCACTGGGTTTTTCAGTTCCAGCACCAAAAAAGATGCTACAATTGATATTCGTAAAAAAATTCGCGATTAGGATTTATTCTAGATAATATTTTTTTGTAACTTTCAAATCTTCGTCCAATTCGTAAACCAACGGCACCCCTGTTGGTACATTGATTTCCATAATTTCGGCAGGCGACATTTTTTCTAAATATTGAATCAGTGCACGTATTGAATTTCCGTGCGCTGCTATCAAAACCTTTTTACCCGCTAGAATATCTTTTGAAATTTTTTGATTCCACACGGGAAGTACGCGCGCCACGGTATCTTTTAAAGATTCACCACTTGGAATTTCATTTGCCGAAATATCTGCATAACGCAAATCTAAACTTGGATGGCCAGCATCTGTCACTGCCATCAGCGGTGGGGGCGTATCGTAACTGCGACGCCAAATTTTAACTTGCTCGTCGCCGTGTTTAGCTGCAGTTTCGGCTTTGTCCAAGCCCTGCAAAGCACCATAGTGCCGTTCGTTCAGGCGCCATTCTTTGGTGACTGGAATCCACGCCAAATTCATACGATCTAAAATAATATTTAGCGTTTTGATAGCGCGTGTTAGCCGACTTGTGTAAGCCACGTTAAAAGTTAGTCCATTGCTCGCGATCGTGCTGCCCGCTTTTTGAGCTTCAGCGACACCTTTTTCTGAAAGATCGACATCTTTCCACCCGGTAAAGCGATTTTCTTTATTCCATACGGATTCACCGTGTCTAATTAGCACTAGTTTAAAAGTTTTCATGAATTGCTCCTACAAAAGATTGCCGCTGGGAAAGCTGAATCAACCTAAATAAAATTATAATTTCTTATTCATTTGATCCTGAATTTATGACATGATCTTCCTTGAAATCACACTCGAGGTCAAAACATAATGAACCACCTAAATTTAGATTATTTAGAATCCCTTTACGCACAATTTAAAATATCTCCAGACTCTGTCGGTATTGAATGGAAACGCTTTTTTGAAGGAGTCGAGTTTTCAAAAGACGTTGGGACTTCAACAGGAAAAGGAGCAGTTTCCGAAAAAGAATTGCACGTTTACAATTTGATTTCTGCTTATCGAAATTACGGACATTACGAAGCAGACTTAGATCCGTTGACCAATACCCCAAGCCCAAGCGACCAACTGCATCTTAGCAAATTTAACTTATCTGAAAAAGATTTAGAAAGTAAATTTCAAATTGGTTCAGTTGTTGGTAAACCGAATGCGGCATTAAAAGAAATTATTTCACATCTAAAAAGTGTCTACTGCGGAAAGTTAACTGTTCAGTGTGCGGAAGCATTACCAGAAATTCGCAACTGGTTTATCAAAGAGTTTGAGCAAAACCCGACAGAATTTAAATTTACAACTGAGCAGAAAAAAGAAGTTTTAAAATCAATTACGGTGGCTGAAGCGTTAGAAAAATTTATTCACACCCGCTATGTTGGTACCAAAAGATTCTCAGTTGAAGGCGGCGACGCCATTTTGCCAATGCTGGATCATTTAGTGACGAAAGGCTCGACGTTAAAAGTGCAAGAGGTCGTTATCGGTATGTCCCACCGCGGACGTGTGAATGTACTGGCCAACTTTATGGGTAAAGATGTGGGATCGATGTTTGCTGATTTCAACGGGCCAACCGAATTAGAAACGCCGCTAGAAGATTTTGACGGCGATGTAAAATATCACTTAGGTTATTCTAAAGTTAAAGCAACGCCAACCGGTGAAGTAACTGCACAGTTGGCATTTAATCCTTCACACTTAGAAGCTGTAAATCCAGTTGTGCTAGGAATGGCGCGTGCAGCTCAACGACGCCGCAGTGATACTGCTGAACGTAAAACAGTGGTGCCCGTTTTAATTCACGGAGACGCTGCCTTTGCTGGTCAAGGTGTTGTTATGGAAACTTTTCAGATGGCTCATGTGCAAGGTTACACCGTTGGTGGGACTGTTCATGTGGTCATTGATAACCAAGTGGGGTTTACGACAAACCCTGAAAATGGACGATCAGCACATTATTCGTCGGATGTTGCAAAAGTTTTAGCTATCCCCGTGATTCATTGTAATGGTGACGACGCCGAAGCCTGCATTCGCGCGATGGACATTGCTATTCGCTACCGGCAAGAATACAGCCGCGATATTGTTATTAATTTACTTTGTTACCGCCGTTTCGGACACAACGAAGGCGATGAACCTGCTTACACACAGCCGCTGATGTACGATATCATTCGCAAGCATCCAACGTTACGCGAAATATATGCAAAAAATCTTATCCAAATTGGTGCGTGTGATCAGGCGTTTGCAGATAGCTTGTTAAGTAATCGCATGGGCGAACTGCAAAAGATTTTTGAAGATACCAAAGCCACTCCGCCAAAAATAAAAACGTTCAAGTTTGATGGCGCATGGAAAGGTTTAAAGAAAGCAGCGCAAGCTGACATCGAAAAACCAACAAACACAAAAATAGATATGGCAAAACTTAAAAAAGTAGGCACGACCATATCTGAAATACCAGCTGGCTTTAACATTCACCCTAAACTGGTAAAGCTTCTTGAAACTCGTAAATCCATGGCTGCCGGAACTGAACCCATCGACTGGGGCATGGGTGAACTTCTAGCTTATGGAAGCTTACTTAGCGAAAACACATCAGTGCGATTAACAGGGCAAGATTGTGTTCGTGGTACATTTACACATCGTCACTCTGGGTTTTACGACGCCAAAACCGGAGAAGCCTTTTTTGGTTTGAAGCAATTTGATACCGAAGAGCTTTATTTCTGTGTTTATGATTCTATTTTGTCCGAATACGCGGTCATGGGTTTTGAATATGGCAATTCAATTCAAGACCCAAGTTTTCTTACAATGTGGGAAGCCCAGTTCGGAGATTTCTGTAACGGTGCGCAGATTATTATTGATCAGTTTATCGCTGCCGGAGAATCGAAGTGGCAGCAAATGAGCGGACTGGTTTTACTTTTGCCACACGGCTACGAAGGCCAGGGACCCGAGCACTCGTCGGCGCGGCTTGAACGCTTTTTACAATTGTCCGCGCAAAATAATATTCAAGTGGCGAATTTAACAACTCCGGCGCAAATTTTTCATGCTCTTCGACGGCAAGTGAAACGTGATTTTAGGAAACCATTGATCATTATGTCGCCCAAATCTTTACTTCGCCATCCACGCGCGACAAGCTCACTTGATGAACTTGCGAACGGTTCGTTTCAGGAAATTATTCAAGATCCATTTGTTACCGATCCCAAAAAAGTTGAAAAAATTGTGCTTGTTTCGGGGAAGCTTTACTACGAGTTATTAGAAGAGCGCGAAAAAACAAAAGATTTAAAGACCGCATTAGTTCGGTTAGAGCAAATTTCGCCGTTCCCTGCCTGGAAGATGAAAGAAATTTTTGCCTTATACAACAATGCGGTAAAATTGGTCTGGACTCAGGAAGAGCCTAAAAACATGGGCAGTTATCAGTTTGTACATTTTCGTATTATAGAACTACTAGCGCAATTGAAATCAAAATTGGAATTCAGTTTTGTGGGGCGAACCGAGCGTTCATCACCGGCGACAGGTTCTATTTACCGCCACCGCGTTGAACAACAAAAGATTATTTCTGAAGTGTATAAAGCTTAATTTTTAATTAAAAAGTTTTTAATTTTTACCGAAAGGCTACAGCATGAAAATCGACATCAAAGTTCCAGCAGTTGGAGAATCTATAACAGAAGCCGTTATTGGCAGCTGGACAAAAAATTCTGGTGAATTTGTTAAAATGAATGACGTGATATTATCCCTTGAAACAGACAAAGCTTCTGTTGAGGTTGTGGCTGAAAAAGATGGCGTGCTAACCACTACGGCTAAGGCTGGCGATACTGTGAAAATTGGCGCAAGTATTGGCTCGATTGATACGGATGGAAAAGCTGCTGCCGGTGCGACACCCGCTGCCGATACAGCGAAAGATTCTGCTGCAGCAAAACCTGCCGCTGCTGCGGGCGCAACTTCGGCTGCAGCACCGACAATCGAGCGAAAAACTCATCCTGAATTGGCTGCACATTTATCGCCGGCTACCCAGCGCGTGGTAAATGAAACCGGCATGAACACTTCGGGATTAATTGGAACTGGTTTGGGTGGTAGGCTTACCAAAGCAGACGTGATAAATGCATCTACAGCAACCGCGCCCGCTACAGCGAAATCTACACCCACAAAACCGGCGCCTGCGCCTATTTTGAACGGTCCATCGAAGCAAGGCGATATCAAGCGCGTTCCAATGACGAACATTCGCAAAAAAATTGCTGAGCGCTTAGTGCAAGCTCAGCACAACGCTGCCATACTTACGACCTTCAACGAAATTGATATGACGAAAGTTTTAGAGCTTCGCATAAAATACAAAGATAAATTCAAAGAAAAGTATGGAGTTAACTTAGGCTTTAACGGATTTTTCGTTAAAGCGACTTTAGAAGCATTAAAAGCTTCACCTGCAGTTAATGCGTGGATTGTTGGCGATGAAGTTGAGTATCATAATTACTACAATATCGGTATGGCCGTTTCGACTGAACGTGGACTTATGGTTCCAGTTGTTAAAGACGCTGATCTTTTATCAGTTGCTGGGATTGAACTTGCGATCAGGGATTTGGCCTTAAAAGGACGCGACGGTAAAATTACTCCAGACGATTTAAACGGCGGAACATTTTCAATAACTAACGGGGGCGTTTTTGGCTCGCTATTATCGACTCCTATATTGAATGCGCCACAAAGTGCAATCTTAGGTTTACATAAGATTGAAGAACGCGCTGTTGTGATTAACGGCAAAGTCGAAGTGCGCTCGATGATGTACGTAGCCCTTTCTTATGATCACCGCATAATTGATGGCAAAGAGGCCGTTGGCTTTTTAGTAAAAATTAAAGAAGGCGTTGAAGATCCAGAAAGATTATTGATCGAAGTTTAGTTTTTAAAATGTAGTTTTTAATTTAAGGGTTTTGCATGGAAAAATTTGATTTGGTCGTGATTGGTTCTGGTCCTGGTGGTTATGTTGGCGCCATTCGCGCAGCCCAGTTAGGACTTAAAACAGCTGTTATTGAAAAAGAAAAGACTTTTGGTGGCACCTGCTTAAACGTTGGCTGCATTCCTTCTAAAGCTCTTTTGCAAAGTTCTGAATACTTCCATGAAGCTAGTCACGACTTCGCTGATCACGGAGTTGTCCTTGCGTCCGTAAAACTTGACCTTGCAAAGATGATGGGCCGTAAAGATAAAATTGTGAAAGACCTAACTGCCGGAATTGAATTTTTATTTAAAAAAAATAAAATCACGACTTTGAAAGGTTATGGAAAAATTTTAACTGCTAATACAGTTGAAATAACCGGGGTTGATGGAACAAAAACGCAAGTTGAAGCTAAACATATTATTATAGCTACGGGATCTGTCCCCGTAGAACTGCCATTTTTAAAATTTGATGAAAAGAAAATTCTTTCGTCCACCGGTGCCTTAGCTTTAGATTATGTGCCAAAAGAAATGATCGTCGTTGGTGGCGGCGTCATTGGCCTAGAAATGGGATCTGTCTGGGCACGTTTAGGAACAAAAGTTACAGTAATTGAATTTGCCGATAAAATTTGTTCGATGATGGAACAAGACTGCATTACGGTTTTACTGCGCTCGATGAAAAAGTTGGGCGTTGTTTTCATGACGTCAACTAAAGTTACAGCTTCACGTTCAGTCGGCGGCCGTGTCGAGTTAGATTTTGAAAAATTGACTGACGGAAAAAAATCGTCGATCCAAAGCGATGTTGTTTTAGTTTCAACCGGACGAAAACCTTTTACGGAAGGACTTGGTTTAGAAACTGTAGCCATCGAAAAAGATGAACGTGGTCGTGTAAAAATTAATCATCAGTATCAAACTAGTGTCCCTAATATTTTTGCTATTGGTGATGTGACTGTTGGCCCCATGCTTGCGCACAAAGCCGAAGAAGAAGGCGTAGCTGTTGCTGAACTAATCGTAACCGGTCATTGCCATGTCAATTACAACACTGTGCCGTCAGTCATCTATACCCATCCTGAAGTTTCAAGTGTCGGCCTTACAGAGGCTGAAGCCAAAGCGCAGGGAATCGAAATAGCCGTAGGTAAATTTTTATTCGCAGCTAACGGACGCGCTAAAGCTAAAGGCACCACTGAAGGCTTTGTGAAAATTATCGCAGATAAACGCACAGACCGGATTATTGGCGGCCACATTGTAGCAGCCAACTCTTCGGAACTACTTGGGGAAATAATTGTGACCATGGAATTTGGCGGTTCCAGCGAAGACTTAGCACGCAGCTTTCATTCACACCCCACCATGAGCGAAGTTATTCGTGAAGCAGCACTTAATGTGGATGGCCGGGCTCGACAGGGCTAACTTTCGAACTGATAACTACTTTACGTTTAGAAAGTTCGGCAGTGTGCAGTGGTTCGGTTCAACCCCCGCCGCTTGGAATGTATCTCGGATCATTTTATTTTTCAGCGCAAGTGCCGTCAAATAACCTGGGTATCCGTAGACCGAGAACGGCTTCACAGATTTTCCGTCATAACTATTTAGCTTCAAAGCTAAATACTCGGGAAAAGTTTTTGTATGAGCGGCTGCCCAGGCAGCTGGAAGGTTTTTACGGCGCCTGACCTTATCGGCTTTTGACTTAGCGTCCTCTTTTGGTTTTATATTTGATGACATCAGTGTTAGCCGGGCTTCTTTAACTAAATCTTTTGTGTCGATAAAATTAAAATGTGCCGCTGTTAAGTTGTACTTTGCAGACTTCAAACGGCGATTTGCCTCTAGGCGTAAATCTAAATATTTCACGAATGCATTCATTGCAGTCCCGATACCCGAGTTATAACCAGCAAGCACAATCATCGAGGTGAACTGATGAAGGTTTACTTTTTTCATTCCTAGCTGCAGCAATTTTTTTCTAATGCCGTACTCTTTCATTTTACCGAATAGCTCTTCGTCAGCAGTTCCTTTGGCTAAGATCATTTCGCCATTTTCTTCAAGCATTTCTTCACCGGCAACGTAATTTAGTCCTGAAACATACCTGGTGTTGTAACGGGTTAGAATTGCCGAATACACTAAATTTCGTAGCGGATTTTCTATTGGCCACATCAGTGAACAGCGACTACCGGTGTCAGCTTTCACTGGCGCTATAAGCGATTTATTTTTTACAACTCGGGCGCAGGCCCCGTCCGGATTGTTAACTCCTGCTTGAATCATTTGTTCAATGTATTTTGAATAGATCGAATTAACTTGCTGGATGGCAGACCCCGTCAGTTGACCAATTCCCCCGTCCATTGCTCCGCCTAAGGCGTTCATGTAAAAACCTGATTCGTTATAAATTTTTGGTAGAAATTCTTTTGGGTCTAATCGCAAACATTCCATCACATCGACATAGGCATTGTACGTAACGTTAACAAACTTAGACGATATGCACGGGGTCGGATTTTTTATACGGCTTTTACCACGCATTACAGGCGCTCCATTGGGTTTTGCACATGTCGCAAACGCAAGGGATCCGTTAGCCTTTGCTGTTAGTGCAGCATTTTTTGTTGTGACTTCCGGAAAACTGTTTAAGGCAAATGCAATGCAACTTCGTGGAAGGCTTGCGGATTCAATTTTTCGCTCGGAAGTCCACTCGGAAATCTTTGGTGACTGCAGTGCTTTTTCTAAATACATTCGTGGCTCAGTACAGCTTTTTAAATCTTCGTAATCGGTAAGATAAGCCAAGTCATCAGCAGATACTTCGGAATACGAAAAATTCTTTTGTTTCTTCGTAGATGCTAGCTCGGTGGGGTCTAAGCCTACGTCCAAATCCAAAGTGCCATCGAATAATTTTTCAGTTTCTTCGATTTGCTCGAACGTACTAACAATAGGTAGCTCAGGATCAAATTCGGCAGTGTCTAGCTGGGCCAATTGCCTATCAAATTCCAAGTCGTCGTTGACCGCGCTGAACGATGACAACTGAAATGAATTTTCTTCCAGTGAAGAAAAACTAAAACTCCATGCAAATATTCCTGTGAGGAACCAAAACAGAAAATACGTCGGATGCTTTAACCAGCTTGAAAACTGTATTTCCACAAAGAAACTCCTTGATGATCAGATACCTATCGGTTTTTTTTAGAAAAAAACAACAGGACCTCAATCAGAAATTTCACAACCAGCAGCTTTTCACTCCTCGACTTTCGGCGGTTTCATGCGCCAATTCGTAGCCCGCATCAAGATGACGAAAAACTCCCATTGCAGGATCAGTTGTTAATGCGCGCTCGATCCGTTTAGCCGCAGCAGCAGTTCCGTCAGCGACAATAACTTGTCCCGAGTGCTGCGAATAACCCATCCCCACACCGCCGCCGTGGTGCAATGATACCCACGTCGAACCACTTGCCACCAAAGCCATCGCACTTAATAGCGGCCAGTCACTAACTGCATCACTGCCATCTTTCATGGCTTCAGTTTCACGATTGGGACTTGCTACGGATCCACAGTCTAAATGATCGCGCCCAATCACAATCGGAGCTTTTACTTTTCCTTCAGCAACTAATTTATTAAATAACAAACCGGCTTGTGCCCGTTCACCATATTCAAGCCAGCAGATACGTGCTGGCAGTCCCTGGAACTGAATACGTTTTTCAGCCATATCCAGCCACCGTAGTAAATCTTTTTTATGGGGAAACAGTTCGCGAATGGCTTGGTCAGTAACTTTGATATCATTCGGATCACCGGAAAGTGCCACCCAACGAAATGGTCCACTGCCTTTACAAAATAGCGGACGAATGTACGCCGGCACAAAACCTGGGTAATCGAAAGCCTCTTTTACTCCTGCTTCTTGGGCGCGGGCGCGTAAATTATTTCCGTAATCAAAAGTGATCGCGCCACGTTTTTTCATGGCTAACATTCCTTGCACGTGCTTTGCCATAGCGGCATAAGCAGCTTCAAGATATAATTTCTGATTGTCTTTTCGAAACACCGCAGCCGACTCAACACTGTGATCTTCAGGGATGTAGCCTACTAAGGGATCATGTGCCGAAGTTTGATCCGTTAAAATATCTGGGATAAAATTTTTCGCTAACAGCTGGTGAATAACTGTTGCCATATTTCCTTGTAGCGCAATAGATTTTGCTTCTTTATTTGCAGCGTACTTACGAGCTAGAGTAATAGCTTCATCAATATCGGTTACAGCTTCATCCACATACTTTGTATCTAATCTTTTTTGAATACTTGCAGGATCAATCTCCACAGCTAAAACAACGGCGCCGGCAAAAACACCAGCCAAGGGTTGTGCGCCGCCCATGCCGCCAAGTCCTGCCGTTAAAATAATTCGTCCAGCTAAGTCTCCACCAAAATGCTGACGGCCAGCTTCGACAAATGTTTCATATGTTCCCTGCACGATACCTTGTGTACCAATGTAAATCCAAGACCCTGCAGTCATCTGCCCGTACATCATTAAACCTTTACGGTCCAATTCATGAAAGTGTTCCCACGTCGCCCACTTCGGAACTAAATTCGAATTTGCAATCAGCACCCGTGGTGCGTCTTCATGAGTTTTTAATACTCCGATTGGTTTACCCGACTGCACCAATAATGTTTCATCGTTTTCAAGATTTTTTAAGGCGTCTAAAATTTTATCGAAGCATTCCCAGTTGCGCGCAGCTTTTCCAATACCGCCATACACAACGAGGTCTTTCGGATTTTCTGCAACACTTGGATCTAGATTATTTTGAATCATGCGATAGGCTGCTTCTTGCAACCAGCCCTTACATGTTAACTTTGTTCCTGTTGGTGCGCGCACGACACGTGATTGGCTTAACATTCCAATTCTCCTATTTTAGAAACTATTTCCGTAATTAATTTTCGATTCGCTATCAGACTATTTATAATCGCTACGTCTTTTCCAAAAATTCGATCCTCTTTAGCAAAAGGAACCTCTTTTCGAATTAAATCAAACGCCAACTTCACTCCCGCAGCCGGTTTTAACGGAGCAATTAAATCTAAGGCTTGGCACGCAGATAAAATTTCCATAGCAATTACGTTTTGTGCATTATCGACTATACTTTTAAATTTTCTAGCAGCAATTGATCCCATAGAAACGTGATCTTCTTTTTCTGCCGACGTCGGAATGGAATCAACGCTAGCAGGATGAGCTAATACCTTATTTTCACTGACAAGACTTGCTGCTGCGACCTGTACGATCATGTGGCCTGAATTCAGTCCACCGTTTGGAGTTAAGAATGGAGGCAGCTCGCTCATTTGCGTTGAAATTAATTTTGAGATGCGCTCTTGAGAAATACTTGCAAGTGATGACACAGCGATGGCTGCAAAATCTAAAGCGTGCGCTACAGGCATGCCATGAAAATTTCCGCAGGATAATACTTTATTGTCTTCCGCAAATACCAATGGATTGTCAGTCGATGAATTAGCTTCTGTTTCTAAAATCGTTTGCACATAGTTCAACGTCATTTTTACTGACCCATGAACCGCTGGCATACACCGCAAAGAATACGCGTCTTGCACGCGATGATCATTCGTCGCGTGACTTTCTGAAATTTCTGACTGCGTTCCTAAAAGTTTTAATAAATTTCTGGCAGTTGGCCCTTCGCCCGCATGCGGCCTTGCTGCAGAAATTAACGGATCAAAAGGTTTTCTGGATCCACGTAAGCCTTCTAATGACATTGCACCCGATAAATCGGCCAGCCACATTAGATCGCGTGCTTGATGAAGCGCTAATAAGCCAACAGCGTTCATGACCTGGCAGCCATTGATCAGTGAAAGCCCTTCTTTAGCTTTCAATTCTAAAGGTTTAATTTTTTTTTCAGAAAGAATTTTTTCGGCAGATATAATTTTTCCATCATCGGCCCAGATTTCACCTTCGCCAATTAAAGCTAATGCTAAATGCGATAGCGGGGCTAAATCCCCAGATGCGCCCACACTACCTTGTTCGGGAATAACTGGAATTAAATCTGCGTTTAAAAACTCTAATATTTTTTCTACCACAGCCACGCGCACGCCGCTATGACCACGGGTTAATGTGCTAGCGCGCAAAATCATCATGCCTTTTGATTGTAATTTACTAAAGGGCTTACCAACACCTACACAGTGCGAGCGAATTAAATTTCGTTGTAGCCGTTCAATTTCGGAATCTGAAATACGCACCGAAGAAAATGCGCCGAACCCTGTGTTAACTCCGTACATGATCTCGCCGGTTGCTATTCTTGAATCGATATAATCGCGCGACTGCTGCATTTTCAATTTTGCAGCGTCAGAAATTTCAAAACGGGCTTCGGGGTTCATCACGGCATCATAGAAAGAATTTAAAGTTATGGAATTTCCATCAATTTTTAAAACGGTAGTTTTCATACGCCAGAGCGTACTAAAAGCCCCCCTATCCGTCGAGAAGAACACTTTTATGCTTAGTATAAACTTTGCGCAAAAAGCCTAGAAAATGCATTTTTTTTAGGACTTCTAAACCGAGTGGGCTTTCAATGTTTCAATTAGCCAGCTGGAATCTTCAAAAGCCAGATCATGGCCCGCGGTTGGATGAATTACTAAATCACACTGCCACCACCGTTTTATGTCATCGCTGCAAGTAGGATTAACAAAGCGATCACCTGCTCCGCTAATTAAAGTAGTTGGCACTGCGGGTTGTTTCGGAAACACATATCTTGAAGCCGCCAGCAGTTGTCGCAAAATATTGCGCATTGTGATTGGATATTTTTTTGTAAATTCGATCACGGCTTTGTAATCATCGTTAAATTTAGATTTGATAATTTCTTCGCTTAATGTTGTCGTAATTTTTAAGGAATTCAATTCGAACTGTTCTAATTCGCTTGTGAAAAGTTGTTTAAGCGTATTAGCAAATACGCGCATCGAAATTCGCTTCCAAGGTTTAGATAAATTTGCAGCACTGGTGTTGACCAAAAATATTTTATTGAACCGGCTTGGATGTTGATGCGCCCATTCAGCCATTACCATGGCCCCTAATGATAAACCCACCCCGATCGTTCGTCCGTGACTGTCGAAAAAATCAGTAGCTTTCAGCTGCTGCTCTAACGACGAAACATAGTCTTCAATTGCAAGTGGTGAGGTCTGCGCGTTCAGAAAACCGTTGCCAGGCAAATCTAACCAATAAATTTTATCCTCCGGAAGTGCTGATGCTAACTTTTGAATAAAAGTTCCCCAGTGTCCGTGTCCGCGACCTAGCCCACGTAATACAATCCACTTAGTTGTGCTCATGATACCAACTTTTCAAACCTTTTTGATAATATTCTGCAAAATCTAGCTTAGCATAATTCTCAGTGCGCATATAAATTAAAAACCGGCTTAGAAAATCGATTAGAAGTTGGTGCCGTCTAAATATTCGCTTCATGCGGTGTTGCTTGATGGGGTTGAACAATCCACGCGCGTTAAATATTTGCAACGGATTTTTCTTTACCCACAACCATGACCCAAGTTCTAAAGTTAAAGGCAAGTAGTGCGAACTTTTTATTTTATCGTTTAATAAATAATCCCACAAATCGCCATGCGTGCAGTAAATTTTTGACTGTGGTTCAATCAAATAAATGTGATGTGGATATAATGCTTCGAAATACTCGGTTAAAATTTGCATCAAATCTAACTTCGGAAATGGTTTTCCAGTAAATGCCCACGGAAACCATATCTGATCTTTAAAGCCAAAACCCGAGTGTATATCTAAAGAAACTGCGAATTTTGAATTTTTAACTTCTGTTTCGACGGCATCAATCAAAAACTGTGACTCTATTTCCATCGGAGCATTTAACTGGCCTTGATACCATGGTAACTTATTAGTAAAACGTTGACCGCCTACTAAAAACGGAACTTTATCAGTAGCAACAATTGGAGAGTTTCGCATTAGATCGACGCCATTTCCATTAGACCTAGTAAAATGCCTAATGCCCACTGGGTTCACCAGCGGAATAAAAACAATGCGTAGGTTTTCCAGCTGACCTTGAAAGACTGGATCCCACAGCGATAACTCAAAGTATTTTTCTAAAAGTGAAACACACAACTGGCTTCCGATGCGTTCAAGTCCATGAACGCCGCCCACCAAAATTAAGGTTGAAGCATCCGCTTTCCGACTACCGCACGAAATCTTCCAAAGCGGAAATTCGTGATCTTTGTCTGCAATTTTTTGTGACGAATCAAATTGCCAATATTTGCTTGGCAGTGCTGCGAAACGATCGGCTAATTTTTGTATTCTGGCGTTCTCTTCTAACATAGGATTAGAAAAGAATACCAATAGTTTAACGTAACCTGCTAGATATTTTTAAACTTTCTTTCAATTTGCGTCGACAAATTTTCAACGCGCATAACTGTCAGAAAATCTACGCAACCCATTTCACTGTCCCAGGCAGGTTCGCCAGTAACTTTAGCACCAAATTTTAGATAGGATTTTAAAAGCGAAGGAATTAAATTTTTTGCCTCATTCACTTCGTCAGAAGTTAACTCACGATCGTATTCACTTTGATACTCTTCTAAAAGTGGCACTTTGAAAACATATTGGGGATACGCCTTAAAGACGGTATCGATTAAATCCACAGATTCGAAATATCTTAAGACCAAAGCCGTTTATCTAGCATTAACATTCTTAATGCTTGAACAGCCAAATAAAATATCGGCTCTGCAGTTTTTCATGTAACTGTAGATTCCGCGCCATAATAGACTGATGACTATTCCATTTCGGTGATCTTCATGAATACAAGCTCTTCCAAGTTCAACACAATTTTTTCCGCTGTAAACAATTTTTTGCAGACTAAATTCGGTCGAAGAGTAAAAGTCTTTTGCTAACGAAGAATTATTCATGCGGTAGGTGCCGACGACATCTCCAGTTTGTTTGACTTTTATAATTAGGTGGTCGCACAGATTGTCAAACTGATCGATATCATAAAGTATTCCATTTTCTTTTCCAGCTGAACCGAAAAAGATCTGATGGCGTAATGAAAATGCAGACTTTAGTTCCGCAGTCGTTGTGACTGTTTTCAGCTGGTAATTTCCAAATTCTAACTCAAGCGAAACCTTAGGTATAAACCTATGCATATCGTAGCTTCTAAACTTAATATTCTGCTGAAGGTCAGTGATGAAAGAGAGCATTATGGTCCTCCTTAAGTTCGGTTTTAATTTTAAATAATGTCCGTATTAAATAAAATGCAATATCATAGACCGAGTTCAACTCGTCAGTCGATTTTGCCATCCTGGGGTTAATTTCAACGAAATCCACATTGCACAGTTTTCCAGAATCACGAATAAGTTTAAAGATTTGCAGTACATCATTTGGTTTTAGGCCATTGCGCACTGGCACACCAGTACACAAACCATAGTCAGGATCTAGCGAATCAATATCAAAACTGACATGAATTTTTTCATACATTTTATTCTTATCTGAAATAAATTTTAAAATGAAAGCCAGTCCAAGTTCTTGCACCTGCAGTGCTGTAAAAAATTTAATTTTACTTTTTTCTAAAAGTCTTACCTCAAACGCATCTAAGTCACGTAACCCAATGTAGGTTAGCTGCTCAGGGCGTAGTGTCTTCTGCATCCACTGTAGCAGCAAAGGGCGATCGCATTGTTTTTTAAGTAAATAGTAAACCGGCATTCCATGAAAATTGCCACTCAGGCTTTCTTCAATACTATTGGCATCAGCGTGGGCATCAATCCAAATGACGTGGGTACTAGGATTTTTTAGTAGACTAGCTTCGATCGTTGAAATAGCAATACTGTGGTCACCACCAAAGTTACGACAGACACCATTTGCATCTAAACCATTGAGTGATGCATGACAAAGCTCTTCGTACTTTTTCAGATCCAGTCGAAAAAGATCCAGCTCAGAAAAACAATGAATTGCTTCATCTTCAATTGCGGACTTTACTTGTTTTATAACTTCAAAATGCGAATTAGAACTTCGATTTTCAAGGTAGTTTAAAAATGAAGCTGACGAGTCAGCTAGGCCTTTATGAGATTGCCCGGTTTCAAAGTCTGCACCAACAAAGGAAACTTTATTTAACTGCATACAGTTATCTAACGCGGAAAAATTTATGATGTCGAGTCAGGGTTGTGTTAGCAGAAGAAACGGAAAGCTAAGGCATGATATGTCTAAGCTTATCCATGTTCAATTTGTAGTTAGCTTCAGTGCGCTCGCCACTAAAGACCGCGTTACCAGCAACAAGAACATCAGCGCCCGCAGCCACGCAGACTTTAGACGTTTCTGCGTTGATACCCCCATCAACTTCAATTAAGTAGTTCCCCAATTTTTGCGATCGCCAACTTTTTAGTTCGCTGATTTTTGACATTTGCTCATGCATAAATGACTGACCACCAAAGCCGGGCTCGACGGTCATAACTAAAACTAAATCCACTAATCCTAGGAAAGGTTTGATCAGATCCAAATCTGTTTTCGGTCGAAGCGTAATTCCCGCTTTGCAACCCAGCGATTTTATTTTTTTCAAAGCGTCTTCTAATTTGTTCGTGGCTTCTACGTGTAAAGTTAAATAATCGGCTCCGGCTTTAATAAATTCTTCGATGTAGCGTTCTGGTCTTTCAATCATCAAATGAACATCTAATGGAATTTTGCACTTAGATTTTATCGATTTCACTACCGGCATTCCGATTGTAAGGTTAGGTACAAAATGTCCGTCCATCACATCGACATGAATCCAGTCGGCCCCTGCTTGTGTAACGCGGTCAATTTCTGCACCTAAGTTGGAAAAATCAGCCGACAAAATACTTGGCGCAAGTTTAACTTTATGCAAACAAATCTCCAGTTTTTAGAGGATGGCTTTTTAAAAAATCGCTGATGGCTATTTTTGCTTTTGATTCCGGCTGAACTATCAACAAGGCCAAAATTCCTGAAGCCGTTTGCAGGAATAATTTTTCGCTATCAGCAGCTACGACGTAGCCGGGCTGGCTTTTGGAAGCGGCCGAATCTACAACCTTAGTTTCATGAATCTTTAAGCGCTTTCCATGAAACAGGCAGTAGGTGCCGGGCCCCATTGAAAAAGCACGAACCTTATTATGAATTTTTTCAGCCGTATCAGTCCACTGAATTAGGCTTTCCTCTTTTTCGATTTTAGGTGCAAGCGTAACTAAGGCTTCGTCTTGTACAGTTAAACTGCGGCTGGCATGAATATATTCTACTAACTCTGTCTTTAATAATTCGCAGCCCAACAAAGCTAACTGACTATAAAGGTCGGTTGCTGTAGCGTGATTTTCCAATTTAATTCGGCGTTCTCCAATTAAAGGACCGGCATCAAGTTTTTTGACCATCTTTTGCAAACACACGCCGGTAACAGTATCCCCGGCTTCAATTGCTCGCTGAATTGGGGCGGCCCCTCGCCACTTCGGAAGAAGGCTTCCATGCACATTGACGGCGCCGAACTTAAAAGAATCTAGAAATTCTTGCGACAGAATTTGCCCGAATGCGACAACAACGGCTACATCTGCATTCCATTTTTTGATTTCTTCAAATATTTCTGGTTCTTTCCGCAAATGACTTGGTGTCAGCACGGGAATTTTATTTTCTAAAGCTAAAATTTTTACTGCTGAAGGTGTCAGTTGCATCTTGCGACCTGCAGGTCGATCTGGCTGTGACACCACACCTACAATTTGAAAATTTGCATCCGATAACAAGTAACTTAGATGTGTGGCTGCAAATTCAGGGGTTCCTAAAAAGCAAACTTTTATCATGCCCGCGAAGGCTCTTTGGATTTGTTCCGTAAATTATTACGCTTTTCTTCAATTTCTTCTTTTGTAGGATAGCCACTTTTCTTAATTTGATTTTTAATGCGATTGCTTTTTGTAAAGCTAATGTGGTCAATGAAAAGAGTACCTTCTAGATGATCCATTTCATGCTGAATGCAAATTGCCAATAAGCCGTCAGTCGTAAAACGAAACTCTTTACCATTTACATCAAAAGCTTTGACTTCAATTTTTTCAAAACGCTCGACAGTTTCGAAAAAACTAGGAACGGACAAGCAGCCTTCATCGAAAGTTATTTTGCCTTCGCCCTTAACAATTTCGGGATTAATCAAAATCAGTGGTTGCTGGACTTTGTTTTCTAATTCTGATTGTTCGTCATAAGTATAGCGACCAGATTTTTCGTCTTTTGGACGCGTGTCGACGGCTAACATTCGGTGCAAGCGTCCCACTTGAACTGCAGCCAAGCCAATTCCGCTAGCGTCATACATGGTCTCTAACAGATTATCGGCAAATTTTTTAAGTTCAGGTCCGAACTCGGTGACGGGTTCAGAAACTTCTCTTAAAATAGGATTTGGATAGGTTAAAATATCAAGCTTTGCCATAGCTATTTTTAAGCTATTATCGCTTCAGGCGCAACAAGAAGGTCAGTCCTAATGAAAGCATAATGATATTTGGCATCCAAGCAGCGATGATGGGTTTTAAGTGGCCATGCTGACCAATCGTTTGCGCTGAGCTGTAAAATATCCAGTAAACTAAAACCAGTCCTAGGCAAATTCCAATGTTTAACATCATTCCGCCACCACGTGTTTTACTGACACAAAACGGCAAAGCTAGCAAACTCATCACTAACCCCGCAAATGCAAAACTAAACTTAGAATGAAAATCAACTTCATACTTGATGGTATCTAATCCTGCATCCTTATTTCTTTCGATAAATCGAGAAAGCTCTCTTTGCGTTAATAAATCGGAGGTTTGCCCAGTACTTCGTAAATCTTGCGCCTCTTCGGACATGACAATGGTTTTTTCCAAAAAACGATCGTTTAACGGAAAACTTGAGCCTTCAGAAAAAACCGTGACGGCCCCATTTTGCAAAACCCATTGTGAACCATTCATCATCACCGAATTCGCGGTTAGCATTTGGATCAGATCCCATTTCTCGTTGAAAAAATACAAGGTTAACCCTTGGGCTTTATCCCCGGAAGCATTCAAGGTTTTTATATTATAAATTGAATTTTTTGAGCGGTACCAAATGCGATTCGTTTTTATGGTTTGAAAGCGCGATGGGTTCTTTTCGATGTCGTTATAATATGTAAAGTTTTTGTTTTTCGAAAAAACAGGCATAAGCTGATCACTTAGATAGTAAGAAAATCCGCAGATCAGCAGTATAGATATAAAAACCATGCGCGAAACCCGAAAAAGACTCATGCCCGAGGCAAATAAAGCGATCAATTCACTTCCGCGGTTCAGTGAAGCGATAGTCATAACCATGCCTACGACACATGCAACCGGTAACATTTTGTAGATAATTTCGGGCGCATAGTACAAATAGTATTTCAGGAAAGTCGCCGACGAAACACCTTGGTATTTTAAAATCGATGACATGGCATCGGTTGCGATAAACAACGATACAAAAATAAGTAAGCCAGCAAAAAATGAAGTCCAAAACAAAGCCAGCAAATAACGATCGATCCTATTGAACATAGATTAATCATGCCTTGAACTTGACTCGATGGGTATTGTGATATGTACTTAAGTCTATGGCTTTACGCGTCTTACTGGCTGATGAAAGTTCCACCATAAAAAGAGCTATTCAGATGGCCTTGTCCCAATATGCTGTTGAAGTCAAAAGCGTACAATCAGGCCTAGATGTTTTATCAGTCGCTTTAACTTTTAAACCCGATATTGTTCTGGCCGATGTGCTTCTGACCAAAAAAAATGGTTACGATGTGTGCTCAGAACTAAAAAATAATCCTGCAACTAGCCATGTCCCCATAGTTTTGATGTGGAGCAGTTTTTTGCAAATAGACAGAAGCCAAGTTGAAAAAGTAAAAGCTGATGGCACATTAGAAAAGCCATTTGATACAGAGACTTTGCAGGCCATTATCGAAAAACAAGTTCCCAAGCTTTCACGTTTTCCTCTTAAAGGGCTACTGACTCATCCTCCGCTGCCTGATTTTACCGAATCAGATACGTTCGTTCGGCAAAAAAAATCAGTTGAGCCAGTAACACAGGTTACAACTATTGAAGACGTTGATGATGACGATTTTAGTTTTCAAAAGTCCCGGGCACAATTTCCACAGGATGAATCTAGTCGTCCAAATTTGCCCGAAGTTCGAGATGAATGGAGCACGTCTTCGCCTGACGAAATGATCATCGAGACTGAAAATTTCGGAGATTTCGAGGAAGTTACTGTCATCAATGGGAAAAATAATCCCACGACTCCTGATTTGCAAAAGCGTATTCAAGATCAAGTACACACCTATTTGCAAGATTCCCCAATGACAAAAACTAAAGCAAATGAAACCTATGCCAACACAAAAAGCTTAAGTGCATTTGATGAACAATTACTAAAAGAAGAAATTAAGCAAATGGCCGAGCGCATTTGCTGGCAAATCATCCCCGACATAACCGAAAAAGTCGTTCGCGAAGAGTTAAATAAGTTGCTTCAGGGTCTTGAAAAGAATACTTAGTTACCATGACTACATTAGAATTAATCAAAGCGGCATTGAAGGAAGATATGCCTACGGGCGATGTCACTACTGAATCGCTTGCCGTTAAGCCACGAATGGCCGAAGCCGTTCTAAAAGCCAAAGAAGATTTAGTTTTATCGGGCGCAACAGCGTTTGAACAAACTATTTTATTTATGGAACCTAGCGCACGAGTTAAGTGGCATTTTAACGAAGGTGATTTTGTTTTTAAAGGGCAAAATCTGTGTTCCATCGAAGGTGACCTAATTCAAATTTTAAAAGGCGAGCGCGTCGCTTTAAACTTCTTAGGTCCATTATCTGGCATAGCATCGCTTACCCGCCAATTCGTGAAAGCCGTGCAAGGCACAAAAACGCAAATTCTTGATACCCGAAAAACCACTCCGTTATTTCGTGAATTGGAAAAACGCGCCGTTACCCATGGTGGTGGCATAAATCACCGTTTCAATTTGTCGCACGCTGTTTTAATTAAAGACAATCACATTTCCATAATGAATGGTATTACAGCCGCAGTGACCCGCCTAAGACAGCACTGCGATCTGCCAATCGAAGTTGAAGCTTCGACTTTAGAGCAGGTCAGCGAATGTGTGCAGCTTAAAGTAAATCGAATCTTATTAGACAATATGACAAACGAATTGTTAACCGAAGCCTTAAAATTAATTCCGGATGAAATAAAAACAGAAGCCAGTGGTAACATGACGTTGGCGCGCGTTCCATCCGTTGCTGCTTTAGGAGTTGATTATATTTCCGTAGGTGCATTAACACACTCAGCACCTTGCGCTGATGTCAGCCTACTTTTTGATTGGAACCACTAAAATGGATTCACCACTTAACGATATCCGTATCGGACATGTCTGTCATGACTGGGCACAAACGCAAAAAATTAAAAGTTTTTATTTTCCAGAAATCGCAAGCACCAACTCCAAAGCAAAAGCAGATGCTTTTGCCGAAGACACATTGGCCGAACACTTAATTCTTTACTTTGCTGATGCGCAGACTGCTGGCCGCGGACGTGGCACAAATACCTGGAGCACAGCAATACCTGGCTCGCAGTTGTTATCGACTTGGTCTTTCATGTTGCAAGAGCACGTGCAACCCATCTTATCACCGCTTGTTGGTTTAGCACTGTATAAATCAGCCCTAACGACCTGGCCATTTTTAAATTTTAATCTTAAAGCTCCAAACGATCTTTATATCGGCACAAAAAAAATCGGTGGACTGTTACTTGAAACTATTTCCCAAGGCGATGATATTCGATTGCTACTGGGGCTTGGCTTTAACGTGCTATCTCACCCAAGTGATCTATCATTAGCTACAAACCTAGTCGCTGAGTTGCCAAAAACCGCACCCCTACTGGCGCAGGACTGGATCACTTTTCTAGAACGTTTTATTTTTGAAGTGTCTATTGCGATACAACTTTCGGC
Source organism: Bdellovibrionales bacterium (assembly GCA_043728195.1). GTDB lineage: Bacteria > Bdellovibrionota > Bdellovibrionia > Bdellovibrionales > Bdellovibrionaceae > Pseudobdellovibrio. The sequence goes on along the minus strand of JAYTMU010000219.1, from coordinate 11,850 downwards.
CGAACCCATGGATTCAACCGTCTGCACTACCCTTTTGTTTGCACTAAACAAACATCCGCATTTAAAAGAAAAGTATACGGCAATTGATGGCGATGGAAGTCTTAGAACAGAAAGCCAAAAGTTAAACTGGTTTGATCTTTAAAAGGAAGTAACTAATGCCCGTGTACACTCCGGAAAAGCCCGATTTCAATTCCAGCTGTCCTGATTTCAGTTTGCCCGCGATTGATAGCGGAAAAACATTTTCACTTACTGACTTTCGAAACGGTAAACCTTTTTTGATTATGTTTATTTGTAATCACTGTCCTTATGTCAAAGCTATCGAAGACCGTTTAATTTCTTTAGGTGCTGATCTTAAAAAAGAAAACATGAATGTCATTGCCATATGTTCTAACGATGAAAATTCGTACCCTGAAGATAACTTAGAAAATTTAAGAAAACGTATGTTAGAAATGAATTACCCCTTTTTCTATCTTCATGACAAAACGCAAACTGTCGCAAAAACTTTCGGTGCGATCTGCACTCCGGACTTTTTCGTTTATGATCATCAAGGAAAATTAAGTTATCGCGGTCGCCTGGATGATTCATGGAAAGATCCAGTTTTGGTAACTTCGCGCGAACTTTATAACGCTATGCTGGAATTAGCTGCCAAAAAACCAATTTCAAAACCACAGACACCATCTGCCGGCTGCTCTATAAAGTGGGTCAAATGATAAAACACACGTTCTACGCACTGGCATTAGGAATTTTAGTATTCTCACTTTATTTATTTCAATATACCGGAGCTTTTAAAAAAGTAACAGTTTCAGTAGATCAGCGCGAACAAATGAATGTTATCTACAAGGATTACCAGGGCGCGTACCATAAAATTGTTTCTACCATTGAAGAGGTCGAAACCTGGGCTAAAAAAAATGATTTCAAATGCAGACTAAGTTTTGGTGAATATTTAGATAATCCAAATCAAGTCGAAGAGGGCCGTTTGCGAGCACGCGCTGGTTGCGTTGTAGATCCACTAGTACCTGCAGAAATTGCACAGTTTGAAAAATTAAAATTAAACTTACCAACCGGTTTTAAAGCGGACACAATTCATCCCATGAAAGCTGTTGTCGCCATATTTTCTGGCGCCCCTGGCATTGGCCCTTTGAAGGTTTATCCAAAAGCGCAAGAGTTCATTACCGAAGAAAAGTTAGTGGCCCAAGGATCGGTCTTTGAAATTTATGAAGTTTTCGACTCAAAATCGATGCAAACAACATACTTATGGCCTGTTCAATAGAAAGTCATTATGGAATTTTTTGAGGTCATCAACACCCGCCGCAGCGTTCGTAAATACACTTCCGATATCGTACCAGATGCAGTCATTGAAAAGGCCTTAGCTGCTGCTGTTAAAGCTCCAAACTCATCGAACTTGCAAGCTTGGGAATTTTATTGGGTTACATCGCCAGGAAAAAAAACAAAACTTATCGATGCCTGTCTATTTCAAGGGACTGCTAAATCGGCAAGTCATCTTATTGTCGCCGTTTCTAAGTTAGACACCTGGAAACGAAACCGCGACATTCTGCTACAGCAAATGGAAAACGATGCTCCGGTCATTAAACTTGTAAAAGATTATTATTTTAAAATTATTCCGTTTCTGTACACCCAAGATCCCTTTGGTATTTTTGGTTTTATTAAATGGTCTTTACTAAACACGCTTGGATTATTTAGACCCATTTTTCGCGGTCCGAACTTCAAAAAAGATTTACAATCGGTTGTAACAAAATCCACGGCTTTGGCTTGCGAAAATTTTATGTTAGCAGTTACGGCGCAAGGTTTTGGAACGTGTCCTATGGAAGGTTTCGATCAGGTACGAGTCAAAAAATTATTAGGTCTTGGAAGAAAGTCCGAAGTGGTTATGGTCATCAGTGTCGGAGCAATAGATCCAGCCGGTATTTACGGACCCCAATACCGAGTTGATCCAAACTTAGTTATTTTTAAAGTATAACTTTTCTACTTACAGGAAACAATTTTAAGGGTGGCTGTCACCGGTGATGTCGAAGCCGTACCGCGTCCTGCGCCCACAACAGACGCTGATAAATTGCCAGCAACGATAACATCCGCGCCGCAGCCCGATTCAGAAACTAGGCCAGAAGATTTAACGGTTTCAGAAATCTCTACAGTTTCGTTAACTCCGCTAGCTTGCGCCGAAAGCGGCTGAGATTTTTGGCCGACAATAAAAACTTCAAGATTTGATTTAATATGGACTCCGCGCCCGGCCGACAATTTCACATCATGTTGAACATCAGAAAGTGTCAGTTTTTCATTTTGACCTAATTTGACGGGTAGCCGAAATGCACACGATTTTCGGCTTATAGACGGCGCGATCATTTTAGCAACTGCAACCTGTAAGCCCACGACGTAGTGATCTAATTTATCCGACACAAAACTTTTATTTCCACTGCAACCCTGGCCACTAAAAATAGGCTTCCCTATTTGTGCATTACCTATTTCAGCAATCGAAACAACAAGGAAAAATAAAATCACTTTCACTTCTTATCGCCTGACGTAAACATACGTCCTTCAATGACATATACTTTTTCTTGCGGATTAAACCAAACTTCTTGGTAATCGATATGATTAGCGGCGCGCTTCACAGAAACTTGTATCGTGGTATTCAAATTCGGACTTGGCATGTACACCACAAGCGTTACGCCGTCGTATTTACCAACTTCAACATTTTGATCATCAAACAATTTTCCATCTTTGATAGACCATGACGTTTTATCCAAATGCATCGCAACGATTTCGCAATCAAAAAGGCCTTTTTCAATGGCAATATGACTAGCGCTTTCAGACCAAGTGATCTGCATTGGCGAACACCGAACCCCTTCGCCCTCGCCCTTAAATTTCCAGGTGCCCCACCCGATCCAATCACCCCGATATCCAGCTTGTGCTGCTACTGTAAACAAAATGCTAAATATTAGAATGATCATTTTCATAGGGCCTCCGCCTGATACATAAATTCTAGGTAGCAAACTAGACCTAAGTCAAAACAGAAATTGTTCCCCGATGTCGATAGGTTCCTATGAATCTGATTCTTCAAGTTTCTATAGCGCTAATTTCAATTCTTATTAGCCAAACTGCGCAATGCTATGAAGTGGACCAATTTACTCGGCGCAATGAACCCATCCGCGATTCAACCGCTTTAATTGATGCTGAAATTAATAAGCGAATTCAATACGCAGTAGAATCCACCAATCCCAATACTTTTGAAAAATTGCTCGGAGTTTCCGGCTGTGGGGATAAAGCCAGTGATCACAACGATTCCCGCAGGCGTCTATTTACAAATTTAAGTAGTTACCTTGTAACCGGAAATCCAATTGGCCTTGTAGAGGCCTTTGCGGAGAATAACAAATCCATAGACAAGCGTAAAATCCGGACGGATGAATCCATTTACAAAACGGCAATTGAAAAAAGCATAATCATGAAAGTCTTTGGCATTACATCAGTGATAGCCGTAAACAATCAAAAAATCGGCGCAGATAAATTGGGTCATTTTTTAAGCGAAGGTTATGAGTTCTATCGGAAAGCACATACGCACGCCACCATAGAACAAAAAAAAGATTCTGTTCGAGCGCAAAATACGACCTCAGAAAAAGAGGAAAATGGTATGGCAACGACGAATATTAAGTCCTATGCCGATATGGCCGCGAACTACGACGGAACCAGGTTTTGGAATAAGCTTTGCGGTGCCATGACCGAAGACTCGACACCCACTGAAAGAAATCACTTTGCAAAACATAAATGCCTTCCGAATTCGTATTTAAAATGTGAAAATGGAGTTTGGGTTTTAAATCCAAAAGAAAAATTCACACTAAAAAATTATGTAACGCCCGCTTGGGACGAGACCATAAACTGCAGCGTCTATCACAAAGATATCGATGCACTTGTTAGAAGCGAAATTTTTTACCGTGTCGAGTCTTACGAAAGTAAGATGAAGCGACCTTGCCCAGTGGAACCCAATGCATGTAAGGGATTACGCGATTCCTACCCTGGAAAAATTTTTAATAACGTCATACATCCACTATGTAAAGAAGCAGCCGGGCCAAAATTTGATCTTTCAGACACAGCCACTGAGCCATCGCGAACTAAAACAAAAAAACAGAATATCATAAAATAAAAAAGGCCTAGCAAACTGCCTGGCCTTTTCAATAATTTTCGCAAAAAAATACTATTTACCGCGAATCAAATTCAGTGCAGATCCCGCGCGAAACCACTTCAACTGCTCTTCGTTGTACGTGTGCTTCACCGGAATAGCTTCCATAGACTTGTCCGCACGCTTCACTTCCAAAGTTAAGTTTTTTCCTGGCGCTAAATCTTTCAATCCACGAATTGCCAACAAATCTGTAGCCAAGATTTTGTTATAATCTTCAGGATTTACAAAGTGCAATGCTAGTACACCTTGTTTCTTTAAATTGGTTTCATGAATACGGGCAAATGATTTTACTATCACGGCAGTGCAACCTAAGTAACGCGGGGACATCGCAGCATGTTCACGTGATGATCCTTCACCATAGTTTTCATCGCCAATAATCATCCAGCCTTTATTTGCTTTTTGGTATTCACGTGCGATGTGTGCGAATTCTTGCTTTTCGCCAGTCAGTAAGTTCATTCCCTTACCAATTTCTGCTGTGTACGCATTGTCTGCGCCCAACAACATGTTGTCTGAAATTTTATCTAAATGGCCGCGGTAATTTAACCACTTGCCACCCGGGCTGATGTGATCTGTGGTGCATTTGCCTTTTGCTTTTGCTAACACAAATTGGTCTTCGAAATCTTTTCCATTCCAAACGGTAAACGGTTTTAATAACTGAAGGCGCTCTGATGTCGGGCTAATTGCTACTTGCGCCGTTGCGCCTGCAGGTTTTTGGTAACCTTCGGTATCAGGAACAAAACCACGCTCTGGTAGTTCAGGCGCAACCGGTGGTTTTAATTTAATTGAACCCTTTGGACCGACTAAAGTATCAACCATCGGGTTAAAATCAATACGTCCTGCTAAACCCATTGCCATTACAATTTCTGGCGATCCGATAAAAGAAAGTGTTTCGGCATTGGCATCATTTCGTCCACGAAAATTTCGGTTAAACGATGTCAAAATTGTATTCTTGTCGCCTGCTTTAATGTCATCCCGTTTCCACTGACCTATACAAGGGCCACAGGCATTCGCAAGCACAACGGCGCCCACGCTTTCAAACGTTTTCATTTGTCCATCACGCGTGATGGTATTTTGAATTTGCGTTGATCCCGGAGAAACCAAAAATGGCTGGGGCATTTTTAATCCAACGGTCATAGCTTGCTCTGCTACGAAAGCAGATCGTCCGATATCTTCGTATGATGAATTCGTGCACGAGCCTATCAACGCTGACGATAACTTTGTAGGCCAGCCTTTTTCACGGGCTTCAGCTGCAATTGCAGAGATTGGGCGTGCTAGATCCGGAGTGTGCGGACCTACTAAATGCGGCTCAAGAGTAGATAAATCAATTTCGTAAACTTCATCAAAATACTTTGCAGGGTTTTTTAAAACGTCGGCGTCTGCAGTTAGAATGTCTTTGTTTTGATCTGCAATGGCTGCAAGCTCTGCACGCCCGGTTGCTTTTAAATAACCGCCCATTTTATTATCGTAAGGAAACACCGAGCATGTTGCGCCAAGCTCAGCACCCATATTGGTGATTGTGGCTTTTCCAGTACATGAAATAGAATCAGCACCGTCACCAAAGTATTCAACGATTTTATCAGTGCCACCTTTGACAGTTAGCATGCCGCAAAGTTTTAAAATAACGTCTTTAGCCGACGTCCAGCCATTTAATTTTCCTTTTAAGTGCACGCCAATTAATTTTGGGTTTTTTACTTCCCAAGCAAGACCTACCATCACGTCACTGGCGTCTGAACCACCCACGCCAATAGCACACATTCCTAAGCCGCCCGCATTTGGTGTATGCGAATCAGTTCCGATCATCAATCCACCTGGGAACGCATAATTTTCTAAAATCACTTGGTGAATAATTCCAGCGCCTGGCTTCCAAAAGCCAATATTATATTTTGACGATGTAGACGCTAAGAATTCAAAGACTTCACGGTTCGTCATATTTGAATTTGCCATATCTTTTTCTTTACCTTGATAGGCTAAAATTAAATGATCGCAGTGTACCGTTGATGGAACAGCTGCCTCGGACTTACCGGCTAACATAAATTGCAGTAACGCCATCTGCGCCGTTGCATCTTGCATAGCTACGCGGTCCGGATGAAGAAGTAGAAAACTTTTTCCGCGTTCTAGATCCTGATTTTGTGGGTCTGTTAAATGACCGTAAACAATTTTTTCGCCTAAAGTTAACGAACGATTCAAACGCTTTCGAATCACTTCGGTGCACGTACGTGTTTTTTCGTAAACTTTTTTGACCATGTCTGGGGTGGTTTCAATTGCAGCCATTTGCGATGTCCTTTTCCCTCTGTTACGAGGTTTAGTTTTAGATACACTTTATACTGGGCTAAATTAATCCTAGAAAAAACAGAATAATAGGAATATAATATAGTAGTATTAGGAATAGGTAGGATTTTGCTAGTCTTACGGCTGGTATTAAATCCGTATTTCGACACACAGGAGCTCACAATGATCGAAGGTTTAGAGGCACTTTTAGCTTTAGAGCGCACTGGAACCATCAGCGAAGCTGCAGCACAACTGCGGCTAACTCAGTCTGCAGTCAGTAAGCGCATCCAAAGCTTACAAGACGATGTGAAATTCGCAGTCATTGAACCCGATGGCCGGCGGGTGCGTTTAACTGCCAAAGGCCAAGCCCTGGTCGACAAAGCACGACCGCTGATTTCAGAAATTAAAAATTTACGTAACTTGCAGGTTGTTAATGAAATGACGCAATTCTCTATAGGAATTTCTGACTCGATAGCAGCTTCCTGGGGACCACGGCTAATTCGCCTCAGCGCCAAAAAAGAAAAAGGCATCCAATTCAACATGCACGTCCACCGCAGCACATTAGTTGAAGAAAACGTTAAACTTGGCCGGTACCACTTAGGTTTATGCGTTAGCCCTGCAGTTGATAAAAATTTAGTCGCTGAAGTTATCTCTGAAGAGCCCATGGTACTTTTAGCCAATCGCTTTGATCCAACTATTCCCAGTCAAAAATTAATCACCATCGAACAAAATTCCGCAACGTGGAAAGCTGTCGGCGATAAAATATTAAAGCATTCGAAATTAAAAGATTTTGAAGTGACTTCCGTCGAGTCTTTCGCAGCAATTGTGCAAATGGTGCAAGAAGGTTTTGGCCATGGACTTGTGCCAATTGGCGTGGCGTTAACAATGGGAACACCTAAAAAAGCAATTCAATTACTTATTCCAGGAATTCGCCGAGAGATTAAACTGATTTCAAGAAAAAGTATTTCTCTTCTTCCCGAGATTCAGTCCTTTCAACGTTCCCTGAAGGAAACATCGAAAGAACTGTTCTAGAACAGAAACTACGGCTTGTACTGTGGTTTCAAAGTCTGAGACTGTGCATCCGTTACTAAATCAGAAAATGTAAATTTATTCTGCGGCATAAGAACCAGTAACTCTGACTGCCCTTCACCCTTTGTTAATTCAACTCGTGCTGTTTCAGATCCTTTGATCTTAACATCTTGCAAATCAATAAAACCTTGATCCATTTTCTTTAACGAAATCACTCGATCAGCTTTTTGCAAATCAGGTGTGTTAGCTAAAAAGTCATCCATCTGTACCGAGCTTTGCTCGTTGTGCGTAAGGACTAACTTAAATGCTAAGTGGCCACCTTCAGTTTTAGCTAACTGATTAACAGCCGCTTCAACAATAACAACTGTCGAGTTATTGAATAAAGTCATTTCACGTTGATCTACTAAGGCTGCATCATACTTTTCTTTGTCTTTTAACTCTTGTAGCTTTTTGTGGTCATCTTTAACTTTATCAACTTTAGCTTCAAAAGCCTTACGAATTTCACGGGCTTTAGCAGCATCGATTAAGGTCGATGCAAACTGCTCGCTAGTTTGATTCGGAATGCTTTTCAAACTTGCGCCTAAGAGCTCTTGCTCAGGAACCCCGTCACCGTTAGCATCGATCAAAAGACTAACGTCACATGGATTCCAAGTCGTCATTGGCTTAAAAGTTTTAACTGCAACTTGCAGCACGTCTTCTTTTTCGCCCTGAGCATTTTCTTTAGTTACAATTCTATAACCCGCAGATTGCAAATCGCACTCTGCAGTCATGTAGCTAGCAGCTTGTGGTTTACGCTCGTCGGTACCAACTAAATTGAATAACAAAGCATCGCCAACATTTTGATTGGCATTATTGATTTCTAACGTTGCCGCAGCACCGGCTGCATCAAGCGGAGATCCCGAATGCACGACCAATGAATTTGCTTGCAACGCCGACAAACGGTGTGCAATCGCTAAAACAGGAACGCGGTAAACTTCCTCGGCACCATTCATTAATTTAACAAACCCATCCATTTCACGAATAGATTCTTCTTTCATTTTTGACGCATCCAAGATGAACGTCATTGCAAGTTGCGCCGTTGAATTTGCACTCACAACTAAAGTTGCGGGCGCTGTCATCGAGATAAATTCGTTACCTTCAAAAACCACTGCTAACGTCATAGCTTCTGCTGACAAGTTCTTAAAATTTAAAGAACGACGTAAAGATTTTTTACTTTCAACAGCCGTTTCACCAATAGAGATTGATGGTTCTAACGCAACTAACTTTGAAAAGGCAGCGCGGTCCGCTTGCACACGCCCGGCACCCTGCAATGAAACAGCATATCGTTGGCCAGCAACGCCGATGGATTTTGCTGTACCCATTAAAATGTTTTTAAGTTCTTCAGCAGAAAGATTCGGTTGCGCTTGTTTTACTAATGCAACAACACCCGTCATGTGCGGCGCTGCCATTGATGTTCCAGAGAACTGCACAACTTGCTGTCCGCCACCCATTTTAGCAGAAATAACATTATTTCCCGGAGCTGAAATTTCAGGTTTGATTAAACCATCAACTGAACGCGGGCCCTTAGATGAAAACCCAGTTAGCGTATCGATTAGCTCTGGCTTTTCAATTTTTTCAGTGGCTTGAAACTGAATAGTTACTTCTACTGTTTTTTGCGCTTCTTTTACTTTGTTCGCAGCTTCTAACGTAATCATGATTGCTGGAATTTCAAATTTATCAGTCGTACCCATTGCTAACGGCGTGCCTTCTTTATTATTACCAACAACAACACCAATAGCACCTGCAGCAGCTGCACGCTTCACTTTGTCATTAAACGCAACAGCTCCACGATCAATAAAGGCAACATGACCTTTAACTGCAGCAGCAAGCTCTACAGATAAATCTTCAGCAGCAAGACCAACATAAACTAGCTTCCCAGTTACATTTCCAGCGTCAGCAATTTTCTTAGTCGTTGCCGCTTCGATAGCTTCAACGATTAAAGGCTCGGTACCTAACATTATTTTAGAAGTATTAAATTTCCAATTCTGGTCACCGTTATCAACTGATGCCGCAACCGATATAGCTTCGACAGCTGTACCCGGTGAACCAACGATATAGTCTTGCGCGCCAGAATTTCCGCCAGAGGCTACAACCACAACACCGCCGTTTACGATATTTTTAACAGCTTCAGAATATAGAATATGCGGGTTACCGTAACCGCTACCTAATGACAAGTTGATGACGTCTAATTTGTCAGTTGCATCGCCATCTGCATTTGGATCGGCAGAATACTCAAGCGCAGCAATTACAATAGAATCACTTGTTGAACCGTCAGCACCGAAAACTTTGATCGCATGTAATAATGCATCCGGAGCCATACCGTTATAAGAAGTTACTCCGTTGCCAATGCCAGAAACAGTTCCAGCAACGTGGGACCCATGACCACCTTCATCCATTGGATTCATGTCAGGTTTTGGAATGTGCTTAGCAAAGTCAGCTGATCCTGAATCGAACACAGTTCCGACCAAATCAATGCCACCAACAACTTTTGCACTTGGAAAACCAACTGCAGAACCTGATGGATCGATTGCTTTAAAAGCCTCTTCAGTTCCTAATCCTAGAAACATAGAATGAGTGTAATCAATTCCAGTATCAATAATACCGACCTTGATTCCTTTACCTGTTATGCCTTGCTTATTTAAAGCCTCAGCACCAATAAATTTAGCTGAATTTCTTTCAGTTAAGGCATTACTTATAACAGTGTTAGAATTTTCCATAATTTCCGAACGAGAAAAATTTCCAGAGGTTTCTGAATAAGCGATTTGTCCAAGCCCTTTAATGCGGTCTTGAAATTCATTCGGCGAAAGAATAGCAATGGCATTCAAAACCATTTTATAACGGTAAAGAACTTGAATCTCAGACGAAAGCGCTTTTAGCGCGGCAATTGTTTCATCTTGTTCAAGTGTGATTTGCTTCAGTAATTCCGCATCGGTAACGGGTTTGCCATCCACTTTTTTTACACTTTGTAATAGCGAAGGACTTTTCAACTTCAACACCGCGATAAACTGCTTCGAGTTTTGTGGTCGCGTGCTGATGATGTTTTGTGAATCAAGTAGATGTGGGTTCAATTGATTTTTCATTGAACTGTTTGTGCAACCCGTTGCAACAGTGATTGCTGCCAAAGCCCCTAATGACACTAATGCCTTCATTACATTCATACGTTTCCCCCGAAACTTTTAATTTTAAAAACTGCGCAAGTTGTAAGCTTTTTAATCCCGAAAATCGACAAAAAAAGGCCAACTTGCTACCAGATACAATTGGTAAGTTGTAGGTATACAATTTGCGGACCAGAGTGAAAAGATTTCATTTTTAAATTAGATAATTCTGTGATTTCATATATTTACGAAAAAATTATAGCCATCAGGAGATGACACCAATGAAAGCAATGATACTATTCACAGCAACACTTTTAGCAACAACTTTAACATTCGCAGTGGAAAAGAAGATGGACAAAAAAGCTGCCGCTGAAGCGACAACTAAGTCCGATGTGACAGGAACACTAAAGTGGACTGGTTACGGCGTCGGTAAAAGCCACACAGGCGATTTACAAATTAAAAAAGGCCAAGTTGAAATGAAGGGTAAAGAATTAGTTGGCGGCGATTTCGTAATTGATATGTCATCACTTAAAACTGCAGATTCTGAAAAATTACAAGGCCACTTACAATCACCTGATTTTTTTGATGTAGCAAAACACCCAGAATCAACTTTCAAAATCACAAAAGTTGAAGCCATGAAAACTCCGGCAGCAGATGCTCCAACACACAAAATTTGGGGTAACCTAACTATCAAAGGAAAGACAGAACCCGTTGAATTGATGGCAACTGTTAAAGAAGCGGCTGGAAAAACAACGGCCGTAGTAACTTCAGAAATCAAAGACCGCACAAAATTTGACATCGTCTACAACTCAGCAAAATTCAAAGCCGTATCCGCTTTGGGTGACAAGCTAATCCAAGACAACATAAAAATCGAAATGAACATAGTCACAAAATAACAAAAAGGTACCTGCTCACTTTATGTATAGCAGCGCATTAAAAAAGGGAACCTTGCGGTCTTACTATTACCCACTGAGTGTAATCAATTTAGACGTAATCGCCCTTTTTGATTTTTTCTAGAATAATTTTTTCGGTTTTGATCGGATCACGCGGATCGACCGAGAAGTAACTTTGCTGCTCGCAACGAATTTTCTCTTTAATTAACCAGCGCAAAATATCGGATAGGTTCTTATTTTTCTTATCGCGAAAGAATGGATCGTTTTCTAGCGCATCCTTAGCTTTTTTTAAAGCTCGGGCTTCTTGTGGATCGGATTCTTTCACATTGTAATGTGG
>JAYTMU010000218.1:0-2467 GCA_043728195.1 Bdellovibrionales bacterium | reverse complement strand
GCATCTGTTCCGATACGTAAGTATGTCTACAGTAGTTGATTCCCTGCCAATCCGACGAAAGTTTCCGCGAAAAGTATTTCGCAAGAATTTATCATTCTTGTGTCGTGGCCAAGCTAATGTTGTTCAGGGTGTTGAAATCGGCGAAGGTGGTATTTCCTTCAAATCTGATTTTGTCTTAGATGAAAACCAACGCATCATCGTAAATTTTTTTATCGCCGAAGGGGATTTCTTCTCGGTACGCACCACTTTAAAAAACAAGCAAACAGCTGCCGATCATTTTATTTACGGCGTTAGTTTTGATGATGTTTCAATTGCACTAAAGCGACAAATCAGGGCCTACGTCGCACGTAAAACTCCCACGAAGTATGACCTAGTTTAAGACTTTTCAAATAAGGCAAAGTGGCACACGAAAGAAGTTTGTATGTCAAAAACACCAAACTTCACTGCGCATCTAAAACTTTTAATCTTAAGCCTATTTGCGGTTTTGCAATTTACAGCTTGTGATTCAAAAATTAAAGTAGGCTCTATACATTCACTTGTGAACACAGTCATGCCATCTTCGAAAAACTAACACGCGAAGTGAATAGCACCATCGCAGCTGGTCCGCGAATAAACGTTGTTCCCGGCCACCGCGCTATGATGGGCTCTGTACGATGCCATTCAATCACGCGCCATCAGCTGGGCGCCAGCGGGACCTGAAGGTATCAATTATTTCTTCAGCGATGATGTGCATTTAAATGATCTGGGAAATTACTATATTGCCTGCGTGCAGTATGCAGCGATTTATAAATCAAGCCCGACAGTTGCAACAAATGGCTTGGGATGTTGTTTCAAACTATCCGTTAGCAGGGCTTTGAATTTGAATTTTCTGGGCACGATTATTTAAATCTGTTTGGACCAAAAACCATACAGCTGGCGAAAAGAAAAACCATAACAGAAATAGGATGCCTTTGTTAATTTTCTCGTGCCCTGCTTTTTCAAAAAGACACGAATACTGATACCACGAATAAATGCAACCAAACGGGACAAACAGTAAAATAGTCCACAAGCCCGGTTGAGCATCTGATGCTAACGGATCAAGCGACTTTAGTTCTTTAGCACTTTGGTAAAACCAGTAAATGCCGTACAATCCAAAAGTAATAATCATTAGTAACACTTGTACAAATAGATTTCGGTATTTAATTCCGGGCATAGGTACCTTCCCAAAAAAAATCCGAGCTTTAAACTCGGATTTTTGTGTTATCGAAAATTTATGTTAGTTCAAATACCAACTTCGAAAATGAAGCCGAAAACTACTTAGCAGAAGACGTTTTATGAACCTGTGCTGATAAACGACCAATTTTACGAGCAGCAGTGGCTTTGTTAAATACGCCTTTTTGCGCTGCCTTCATCATCTGACTTGTGTAAGCAGAAAGTAATGCTGGAGTTGCTTTAGCGTCAGCTTTTTTAATTGCTGCGGCTAACGTTTTCTCGCTCGTGCGAACTTTAGACTTACGAGCTGTATTAACAGCGTTTTTCTTTACTGCTTGTCGTGCTCTTTTTGCCGCTGATTTGTGTTGTGCCACTTAAAACCTCCAGATAGGATTTATATAAAATTACAAAGGTTAGGAATTAACATAGGGCATCCAGACAAGCAAGACCAATCTGTACTGAAAAACGCCCTTGCTATGGCCTTTGGAACTATGACCAGTCGGATCCTAGGGCAGCTGCGTGAAAGTCTATTAGCAGCCTATTTCGATAAGCAGGTCACAGATGCCTGGGCCGCTGCCTTTAAGTTGCCAAACATGTTCCGTAGGCTTTTAGGCGAAGGATCATTATCAGTCAGCTTCATACCCCTGTTCGTCGAGGCTAAATTAGATAATCAGTTAAGGGCCCAAAATCTAGTCAATACGATCTACACATTCCTGCTGATAATACTGGGCGGTTTAACCACGTTCGGCGTGCTTTACCCTGATCCACTGCTGAACTTAATTTTGGACGCAAATTACATTGCCGACACCGAAAAATATTTGCTGACGCTACGATTAACTAAAATCATGTTCGGCTTTATATTTTTCATTAGTTCGTACGCCTTCATGATGGGGATTTTAAATGCGCTTGGTCAGTTTGCTTTACCGGCCATAGCCCCTACGTTGTGGAACATGGCTATGATCCTATTTACGATCTTACCACAAGACACATTTCCAGTTCTTGGGGATCAGCTCGGGTGGGGAGTGCTATTGGGCGGCGTTTTACAGGCGGCCATTTTAGTTCCTGCACTAATCAAGGCTGGCTACTTCCCACGCTTTTCGTTCGATTTTAAAAACTCAGATTTCAAAAGGGTATTAATGAACATGGTTCCCGGTATTTTGGGGATGGGATTACTGCAGTTTACAACTATTATAAATTTACATTTTTCGTCGTCGCTAGCGGAAGGTACCATATCGTACATTAACTATGTCGACCGGCTGATTGAACTTCCGCTTTC
>JAYTMU010000217.1:0-2733 GCA_043728195.1 Bdellovibrionales bacterium | reverse complement strand
ATTTGATCTTCTGCTTGGCGATACGTGATACTTCGTACTGACATCAGAGCCACTGCACCTAATAATTCTCGGTAATGCGGCTCTGGGCCAACTAAAGCTTTTACTTTTGAAGCTCTGCAATTCATCGCAATTTCGATTTGCTTTGGATTTGTCATTGAGATTTCCTTGAATAAAATTATTTTTATTTATTAAAAACACTTTCAAAGAGTGATAAATTTTTAATTTATTGCAATGACCACAGAGTCAAAAGCTACGCTAACTCCGAACTAGCTCTACTTAATGCGACTGATAATTTTGAAATTTGCGTTTTTTTCGAGAGAATAAATGGCGGAGAGAGCCGTAAAGTAGGCGAACTCTACCCGGTGGTTGTATTTGAGTTGGAGTCGTTTCCCGAGCCAAAGGCGCTGTCAAAAAACGAACTGGAGGCTATGCTGCTGGTCCATGAGAGCATTTCTGCTCTAGCTCGACATGTCGGGACGAACTTCTCTAATGTTCATGAACGGCTGCGACCCACGAGAAAATGGGACCCTAAAAAACAAAAAATTGTCCGGTTATAGCGGCATTAAACGGCACGTTTACGCTTTGGCTTTTGATGGTCGATCCAATCAAGTAAGATATCGCGTATTAAAACCTGGTATTTGCCGCTATGTTTTTCAGAGAGACTCAATTTTTTTAGATCTTTGACGGCATTTAAAGGCAACATCATCGAAACTCGAATGAGTGCATTGGCGTCGTCAAAGGATGCGTCTGAAAGTTCTACTTTTCCATACTTAATTTTCTTCATGATATTCTACCCACTTTTCTAAAAGTTCTTCTTTGTGTTCAGCTATATAGGTCACAATTTTACGAATCATCCCCTTTGAAAATTCGGTGCTGTCATCCATCACTTCAAGGGTTAACAAGTTGACTCGAACCGTTGCACCGCCGCCTTCGACGTGGACATGCGGAGGATTGTGATCCTTTTGATTTATTTTGTACTTTAACTGGCCAACTCGCAAAACTGTAACCATACATACGGTATATATCATATGTATGAAAATCGCAAGTTAAAATTGCACTCCGTTAGCGATTTACATTTAATCTTTCCTGGACCAGAGTATAAATTCGCTGTTGATCACAAAGGCTTAGTAGAAATCGTGCCCCTTGGAAACGATGAATTGATTAAAGAATCATTTTCGGCCTACTCGAATGAATCTCGACTGTTTTCTCAACAGGTCGATCAATTAAGTCCCAAAGGCCTTCAAGCGTATGAACAATTTACTGAATTAGTTAAAGATGGACAACCACAATCTCAGTCGAAGATTGACGAGCTTACAACGACTTTGTCAGAGCCTGAAAAACAAAAAGTCCAAAAATATTTTAAAGAGGTTTCTGAAGTTCTAAATCTTATAGAATCCAGAAATGACGCTTTTATTAACGAAATTTTAAAAACAAAATCAGACATCGCAGTCGTAACAGGAAATTTTCACGTTGCCGGTTTTAGGCAGACACTGAAACATAGATGTGAGATACATGAACAATAACCCTTCATTGTGAAATTATTTAGTTACCGAAAATCCGCTCTAAAAAAGCGGATTTTTTTCTTTCCCTAGCTTGTACCCGCAAAAAATATATAAATAGAAAAAATTTTTATTTTTCGACGGGGACACGACGGGTATCGCTATTTTCAAAAGTCAGTAAAGATCGCATTTGTGATTTGGCCAGCATAGCGACCGTTTCCGTGCAGTGTCGTGGGGACGAAGTTTTAAATTTCTAAATTCTTTGTTAAAAAATCGTGAAAATGGCCGTCGCCTAATTTTCGTCCCCGTTTACCAGGCTTCAAAAGGCTAAAGCGAATCCTAGCTTTGATAAAATTTAAATGGATCAGCTCTTTAATTTCTGATTTATTCAAACTTCGGTTAGCGGTGTAGTCCAGTGATTCAAAGCTTGCTTGCGATCTAAAGTTTGCAACCTTCAATCTCCGATTTATTTTATTAATTTCCCGATAGTTTTTTTCATCGGCAATCAACGCCGACAACAGTTCGCTTCCGCTCCAGCCTTGACTCTGAGATTCTTGAAGCCTGAGGTGAGGATGAGTTTCATACTAGATTAATAAGCAACAGTCGTACCCATAGATCCACTTCTGTATGGTCCCGAATTGAGTCATAGGAAATCGTACTAAACGGGGCTGGATAGGTCGGCAAGGTTTAGATTATCGAAGCCTGCCGCAAGTTGATTTTTCAGTAGCTATTTAGTACAGCTATAAGTATCTAAGTAACGGATTTCATCATGTTTTTGAATCGTTTGAAATTTTGCTGCAGTTTGATCTTGAGATATAACTAACGTGTCAGTAATTTCATATGAATTCATAATATTACCACTTGGGTAAATTCTTTTAGATTTTGTCAAAACTAAGTCGTTATTTAGGTTTTCAACTACATGACCTTGTGCAAACGTGATAGCTGCTTTATTGATGCTAAATACAACTAATTTTTGTCCATCAGACTTAGCAACATTATAAATACAAGCTACCGGCTTTAAAAATATAAGACGATCTTCTTCAGTTCGTACCATCAAGTTAGTACTTCTTGTTTTACAAGTTAAACTAGTTGTAACAGATACGTCTGAAGGAAGTTGTTTATTACTACTTCCTTTCATAAAAGTAAGTTCTTGAAAATCGAAAATGGCGTTTAATTTATCACTCACCGGTTTTTAAAAATTGAATCATTTTATTCATATCAGCCTTATCAGCCT
>JAYTMU010000216.1:0-12399 GCA_043728195.1 Bdellovibrionales bacterium | reverse complement strand
CCTACCTTTTACATTTTAATTTAAAAACATGCCACCATTTACATGAAGCGTTTGTCCTGTGATATAGGATGCAGCATCACTTAATAAAAAAGCCACAGCCGCAGCCACTTCGGCGCTTTCGCCGGGACGGGACAACGGAATTTTATCTGAAAAGCTTTTAAGCTGCTCTTCGGAAAGTGCTGCCGTCATGTCACTTTTAATATACCCAGGCGCGACGCAATTGGCGCGAATTCCACGGGATGCAAGCTCAAGCGCCACAGATTTTGTAAAGGCCTCGAGCCCACCCTTGCTGGCAGCGTAATTTGATTGGCCGGCGTTTCCTGTAGCACCAATAACGGACGAGATATTTACGAAGCAGCCAGCGCGTGCTTTTAACATCAGTTTGCTAAAAGCCTTAGTGACATAGAACACGCCGTTTAAGTTCGTTTGCATAACATTTTGGAAATCGTCGGCTTTCATGCGAAGTAGCAGCTGATCTTTTGTGATGCCGGCGTTATTAACCACGCCGTCGATCTTTTGCCATTTCGTCATGACGTCCGCGATGACGCTATCAACATTGGCTTCAATTGAAACATCTAGCTTCATGCACAAATGGCCTTCGCCAGGTAACGTTTTAAGTAAATCATGGGCCTTTGCTTCATTAGATGAATACGTAAAGCAAACCTTAGCGCCTTGTTCAGCTAAGTATTTCACAATAGCAGAGCCAATTCCACGGCTGCCGCCGGTTACAAATATTTGTTTTCCAACTAGATTTAAGGTGTTCACAATAGGTCACACGATGACTGAACTAGAGTATCAGCTCAAGTTTTAATTTGGTTTCGACTGCGATGCATTATTAAGCTTATGCTTTAAGAGCTTCTAAGGCCTTTAAGTCGTCTAGCGAATTCGTTGAATAGACTTTGAAAAACTCGGGGTCTGATTTTTTAAATAGGCCTTTTAAAACCGTGCCATTGCCGCATTCAATAATGGTAGCTGCGTTTAAACGTTTAAACTCGCTCATGGTCTGGGTCCATTTTACGGGTGCCGACACCTGTGAAACTAAATTTTGCCTGATATTTTCAGCAGTTGTCTCGGACCTTGCATGAACATTTTGAACTATGGGTAAGGTGGCCCTGTTAAATTTCAGTGTATTAAAAAATTCAGCCATCTGCGCTTGCGCAGGTTTCATCATTTCGCAGTGAAATGGCGCTGACACTTGAAGTGGGATTAGTTTCACTCGTTTAACTTCGCCGGGTAAAATTTCTGGTTTAAAATTCGTGCGTAACCAATCTAAAGTTATTTGGTTTCCGCTAATAACAATTTGACCGTCACAATTAAAATTGGCAGGCGACACTGGACCTGTTTCCGAATTTTTAACTGCCCAGTCGCATAAAAACTGAACTTGATCTTCTGTTAGTCCAAGAGTTGCAATCATTCCGCCGCGGCCGGCAGGAACTGCTGCCTGCATGGCTTGTCCACGAAGACGCACAGCCTTCATGGCATCAGAAAACGAAAGCGTTTCACTAAGGACTACGCTAGAATATTCGCCGATGGAATGGCCTGCTGTGATGTCTGGGTTAATGCCCATTTCTTTTAACACGCGAGTCGTTGCAACACTTACTGTAAGTAAAGCGGGCTGGGTATTTTCTGTCAAAGCCAGTTCGGCTTCGGGGCCTGTGAAACATAACTTTTCAAGATCTAAACTGATAGCTTCGCTGGCTTCTTTGAAAGTTTGTTTTGCAATAGGAAATTGATCAAATAAAAATTTTCCCATGCCTATCGACTGACTGCCT
The DNA here is from genome assembly GCA_043728195.1 of Bdellovibrionales bacterium. Taxonomy (GTDB): domain Bacteria; phylum Bdellovibrionota; class Bdellovibrionia; order Bdellovibrionales; family Bdellovibrionaceae; genus Pseudobdellovibrio. The sequence continues at coordinate 10,627 of JAYTMU010000216.1, read as the reverse complement.
TGACCTGGAAAAACGAAAGCTTTAAGTAAACTCATATTAAAATCTAACCTTAAAATCTAAGTATGGCAGAGCCTGAAGTTAGGCCTGCACCAAATGCGGTTAATAAAATTAATTGGCCACGTTTGATGCGCCCATCTTTGTAAGCGGTATCAAAAGCGATTGGAATAGATGCAGCCGAAGTATTACCAGTTTCGTGCACAGTAGAAACTATTTTTGACATTGGAAAATCGAACTGGTTTGCAACAGCTTCAGTGATGCGCATATTGGCTTGGTGCGGAACGATCCAATCTAATTGTTCGGCCTTTATATTTGTTGCGTTTAGCGCTTCTAAACAACAAGCCGCCATCGTGCGTGTTGCATTTTTAAAAATTTCTTTACCCTTCATTTGCATGAAGTGGCCGCCTTCATCTAAAACTTGCTGAGTGAACGGGTGACGTGTGCCGCCACCTTTAGCCCATAGCAATTCGGCATGCGTGCCTTCGGCGTGAGCGTGTGCTGTCATGAGATAATTTGTTTCGTCCGCTGGGGCTTGTGACATAATGAAAGCGCCGGCTCCGTCGCCAAATAAAATGCAGGTATCGCGGTCTTTGTAGTTTAATAAGCGAGTTAAATTTTCTGCGCCGATGACTAGAATATGTTTGTAAGCTCCGGTTTTTATAAACTGATCGGCTACAAATAGGCCGTAAATAAAGCCCGAGCAAGCGGCGTTTAGGTCAAAGGCCATCACGTTTCTGGCACCAAGTTTGGCTTGCACTAAACACGCAGTGGCTGGCATTTTGTAATCTGGAGAAACAGTGGCCACAAGGATAAGATCAATTTGATCGATCGTCATTTTAGCATCGGTCAGGGCGCGCTTTGCAGCTTGAACACAAAGATCTGAGCAACCTTCGTCGTCGGCTACGACATGACGTTTTACAATACCTGTGCGCTGGACGATCCAGTCATGAGAGGTATCGACCATTTTTTCAAGATCGTAATTGGTAAGAATCTTTTCTGGTAAGTAAGATCCGATGCCAGCTACTTTCGAGTGAAACATCATCTACTTCTTTGCTTTAGCTGCGCTGATTTGCTTACCTTTGTAGTACAAGGCACCGTCTGCCGCTTTAAAAGCACGGTGAGGGCGAACCAGTTCTCCGGACTTTTTGTCTAAAGCCATAGCAGGTGCTTCTAAAAAATCATGGGATCTGCGCATATCGCGGCGAGACTTCGAGGTCTTCTTCTTGGGTGTTGGCATTTTATCCTCCGGAAAAAAGAATCAAATCTTGCTCGAAATTTTAAGCAAAATCAATAGTTAATTCAGTTTTATATTTTTCAGCTTCAGATCTTTCAACAAGGCAAACGGATTGGTTTTCTCGACGCCTAAATTCTCATCATAAATAACTGGGCTGTGACTTGGTGGTTTATCACATAATGTACAATCGCCGTTTGGCTTGGTTTTTGGCATTGGGTTAAACGGAACATCAATAGCAATAGCTTCGTGCAAATAATCGCCCAAATCAAACTGATTGTTCACATACTCTAGAACTGCCACATCATCGCCGTCATCGCTGATCGCAACACTTGATTTGATGTATTTTCCAGTGCGGTCCATTTCAGGCTTGGGAATAAGGATTTCATTAATTTTCTTGGTGACCGGAAATTTGAAATCATCGCCACAGCGGGAACATGTTTCCCCAGTTCGTGTGGTGATAGTGCCAGTCAGTACAAAGTCTTTTGAATTTAACGGTTTTATTAAAAACTGAATGTCGTACGGTTCGTCTTGGATTAAATCGGCAAGAGCCGGATTAAGCTCTGCAGTTTTGCGATTAAATTCATAGCTTCGGCCATCTTCAGGGATTTCATTTAATTTGATTTTCATAAGGATCTATGAACTACAGCACAACTGGCAATGTCGTCAACTTTTAGACCCAGCCGTAATTAAAACTAACACTTATTCGCGGTGATTTTGAAGCATTTGCAGGAACTTCGTGTCTGAGCCAACTTTCAAACAAGATAAGGTCGCCGGGTTTGATTGCTAGACTTACGAACCGTTGATTATTCAGTTTAGCATTTGGCCTTAACATCGGAGCATTCATCATGAAGCCTAAGCGGGGGTCTTCTAATTTCAGCGGACTTGCACCCTTAGGAACAGAAACATAGTAAGTTCCGCTAATGACCGAATGGGGATGAATGTGCGCCGTGTGCTGAACCGCTGCGGGCATGATGTTAACCCAGCAGTTGGTCATTTTCAGATTTGTTTTGGTGCTGGCTTGGTAGTCGAGGTTTTTCAAATACGCATCAACGTGTTTATCAAATTTTTTTTGTAGTTTTTCAAATGTGCTTGAAAACTGATGTAGCTTATCCAGCGAGCTATAGGAGGTGTAACCGCTTTGGTAATTTGTTGCAGACCATAACTGGCCGTCATGATCTGATTTTTTAATTAATTCGATTTCGCTAGCTAAATCTTGTAAATCAAATTTTATTTTTTTTTGATAAATCTGGGTGATAAATAAGTGCTTCATACAGATTTTATTAGCTTTGTTGTTTAGTAAAGTCACTGATGGTTTCATTTGCACAAAAGAAACTTGGCTTCAATTTGTTAGTTCTGTGAACAACTTACAGTTAGGTTTTCGTGAGGAAGTTAAAGTGCTTTGCGGGGTGGCAGATACATTGTAGTAGATTCACTTATGAAAATTTTTTTAATTTCTTTATTTTTTTGTTTGTCTGCTAAGGCGGCCTCATTAACAATCTCGGGGATTTCATCGGGCGGGGCTATGGCTGCGCAAATGGGTGTCATATACTCGGAGCATTTTTCAGGCGTTGCCACGGTAGCAGGTACTTTTTATTACTGCGCGGGTGACGACTTTGTCACAAAAATGCAGGCAAGCGAAAAATTGGGAACTTTTAATTCATCGCTTTTTAAAATGCGAATTGATCGCGAGCATATGTTTTCTTTTAATCCAAAAGCTATATTTGACTTGGATCCCGCAAATCCGATGTATACTGCTGTTAGTGTTTGTATGAAAAATCCGGCGCGTGCTGTGATGCCGGTTGATGCAATGGCTGAATTTGAAAAACAGAATTTGATTAACCCGCTTGTAAGCATAAGAAATCAAAAAATTCTTCTTTACCAAGGTCAGAACGATAGCGTTGTGAACCCCCAAATGGCCGAAAAGTTATCTGAATTTTACCTGCAAAATGGCGTAAGCCCACAAAGTTTAATGCAGATCACTCGCCCTGGTGGTCATAATTTTCCGACGGATAAGGTAGGTTTAAATAGCTGCGCCACTGAAAAAACCCCGTATGTGTCATCGTGCAATTTTAATTTAGCAGAAAAAATATTAGCGCATTTGACCGGAATTAAAGAACTTAAGCGTACAGAAATTAAAGCGTCGACCGAATTACTTAAAGTCGTTTCACAAGACCGCAGTGGGTTGACTAGACCACGCAGTCTAGCGCCTTACGGGTATTTAGCTGCTAGTGAAAAGTGTTTGAAAAATCCCGATAGTTGTCACCTGCATGTTGCTTTACATGGCTGTGAAATGTCTGATGCGTATGACGCTACTTTCGATAGTCGTTACGTTAAAGCAGCACGAGCTGGATATTATCAAATGCGCACGAAAGCAAATTCGTTTCAATTAAGTCCGCTACCCTATATCGAACAGAAAAAAAACGGTATGGCGGGATTAAAATTTGCCCAAGCGTCAGGGTATTTAGACTACGTTGAAGCAAATGACCTGATGGTACTTTTCCCACAAACTGACATCACCGAGCTTAATTATCCATTAAATCCAAAAGGCTGCTGGGATTGGTACGGCTGGACGGGGGCTGATTACGCCACCAATAGGGGAGTTGAACCCACGTGGCTGATGGCCTGGATTCAGGACATACGAAAAGCCCCGCAAAGTTTCATTATACTAGTGGCCAATGCAAACTTGCGTTAGGCCGAAATGGCACAGGTCAGGCTGTACTTTCTGGGTCCTGTTTGGTCGAAGTCCGGGACCGGATATAGTGTCCTTGGTGGTGTCAATGCGTTTGCCACTATGGAGCCATTCAAAATAAAGCGACAATGTCGTTTTTAATCGTACAGAAACTAGTCATTCAAGAAAATTCTTCTGTCTACAAGTTTTTTGTAACCACTTTGATTACAAAAAACTGTTGTAAAAACGATGTCTTTGATAAAAGTATTTCAACTAGGAGATTAACTCCTAACAAACATTTAACAAGGAGAAACGAAATGAAAACGCATATAAAATTAATGGTCGCAGTGATGGCACTAGGCTCCGTTGGATTCGCAAATGCTGTTGTGACAAAAGGCCCAACAAAAATTATTGTAGGTCAGACTTATACAGCAAAAGCGCGTTATGCGATACCACTGTCAACATATCAGCGATGCCAAGGCCCGTCGCCAGCTGCGCTGAATATAGACTTATCTCCGGAAATCCGAGAAAGTTTTGGCACAGAAGCAGGGGAGTCGTCTTACATGATTGCTGCTGTTGAGGCCTTATCGGCATGCAAAAATGATATGAATGCTGACTGTAAAATCGTCAGCGCGTCATATAAGGACTTCGTAAGCAAAGAATTTATTGGTTTCAGGGCTTGTGATGCAACGATCACAGTTCATGGTTACAGATTACGCTAATTTATGAACTGAATTTTAAAATTTATACGGGTTGGTTACGCAACAAAAGTAACCAGTAATGTAACCAACCTGTTCAAAAAAGGTCGCCGAACTGTCAATCGAATAGACGCTAAGTAGCTAGCAGATCAAATACATTTACTTTAAACCAACTCTTCTTTGGGCATGCTTTTGCATAATTAAAATAGCAAACGGATTGATTGTTTGAAAAAAAGAGAAATTTATCTCACAAGTTTTCAATCTATAACAAATTATCAAAGGAGAGTTTTATGAAAATATTTACGTACTTTTTAGCTGGGCTTTTATTTGGCCAGTTATCAATAGCTGGGCAAATTGTTGTGAAGAATTTTTCTTGGAAAGATGGCAACCTAACATCTGAATCGGAAGCCCTAAGACGAGGGACTGTGTCTATCGCTAACGCCTATAATGCATTCCTAGTTAGCAATTCTCAATCAGTATCTAGTTCGCAAAGTCTTAAATATATGTGTAGCAAGGTTGAGTTACACTATGGGACTCTTCTGTATGGACTACAATCAAAAGGATTCGATGGTCCAATTAATTTCTTGACTAATAATAGTAATTATTCAAAAAGCCAATACCATGCAAGTCTTTCTGCAAATGTTGTTTGTACTGAAAGATCGTTATTGCACAAAACCTATTTAAGCTTTGCAGTCAACTGCGAACAGAATCCAAGTCAAGAATGTTTCGAAAAATTAAAAGACCCTGAATTTTTGAAAATCCTGAATGCTATCGATAACCCCAATGAACAAAGTTCTGAAAACAACGTGCGTGCTGACTAAGTTACCTAAAAGTAAAGATGGGTTTTAATATGCGACCAAAACACAGTATTAAAGTAACAAAACTTTTATTTCTCATCTTTTTATCAGCGCCCTTTTTTTCGCAAAAAATAAAGGCTGATGATTCTGTCGTGAAAAAAGTTTTGATCGTCATCGGTTACATGGACGAAGACAATTTTTCAGAATTTTTAGAACATCCGCTAAAGGTTAAATACTATCCTGATATTGCGAAAAAAGTGGACCAAAACATTAGAAATTATTTAAAGATGTTGACGGTACGAAACGAAACGAATGTTTATGCAAGCAAGCACGGCTTAAAAAATATTGAAATTACAGTACTTAACCCTAATCGACTTTGCCCTGGCGAAAATTCTGATAGTGCGCAGTTTAGAACTGTTGTTTGTCGTGAGCAAATTAAGGCCTCGGACAATTCAATGGATTATTTAAAAAGAAACATCGGTCAGTTCGAACAGGTTATTTATATTGGGCACTCACGAAAGGGTTTCGGACTGGCAATAGGCCCTTTCAGATCAGAGTGGACGTTTGATTTAAACAAAAATTTTCATAACTCTGCTGAAGTCGGAAAATTGAAGAAAATAGTCCTGGCCTCTTGTGAATCAAATTCATTGTTTGCGCCCACGACTCGATTAATAGCCGTTGTTGGGACAAGTCATAAGCTGTACATTTTTCCTGACCTAGTTTCTATGACATTAGCCGAAATAGAAAAATTATTTTTAAATAATGAAAAATAAAATGGAATTTCAAAAACCAAAGAAAATCTTGTCAACAAAGGCATCGGAACCACGGGGCAATAGTGTCATTGAGATTTTACGCTTTGAGTACTCGTCTCGTTGTGAAAAAAACTCTGCTTTTTCAATGCGCTCGTTTGCCAGATTTTTAAATGTCAGCCACACTCTACTTTCTTTGGTGATGAATGGTCATCGTACGCCGTCTAAAAAATTCATTGAAACAGTTGGCGCCAGATTAAGTTTTAGTCCCGAACAAACGAATTTACTTATGCAGTCAACACCATTTATCCAAGGCAAGAAAAAAATTAAAGCTGCAAACATTACTTACAATAAAATAAGTTTAGACACATTCTCATTACTCTCTGAATGGCAACATTACGCCATATTAAGCCTACTCGAAATCGAAGATACCGAGTTCACAATTCAGTTTATTTCAAAGCGGCTAAACATCAATGAAATGCTGGCGAAAATTAGTATACAAAGATTATTGGACCTGAAACTTATTGAATGCATAGAAACAAGAACTGGTCGAAAATGGAAACAAAGCACAGCCCCGATCGTTGTTGAAAATTTAGAATCAACTGTCTATACAAGAAAGTTTCAAAAACAATTAATTACCAAAGCAATTGATTCTATGGAGAATGATCCAGTGCAATTGCGAGACATGTCGGCCACAACATTCGCTATGGATCCGCAGCATGTCGGATATGCGCTGAAACGAATTCGTGAATTTAGACGAGAGCTTGTTAAAGAGCTGGAAGAACTAGGCCAGCCTAAAGAAGTTTATAATATTACAGTGCAACTTTTCCCAACGTCAACACAACGAGGTCAAAAATGAAAAAAGCAATCTCACTAGCTATCTTTTTCTTAAATTTAGTATTTCTGGCTGGGACTTCGCAAGCTCAGCAAAAAAATAAAATGAATATTTCGCCTACTTCTGTTTTTGAGTTTAAACCGGAAAATAGACCAGTTGAGACTAAATTTGAATCGAGCCCAAGCTTAGATTCAGATTCTAATTCAAAATTAGGGCCTAAAAAAAGTTTGAACCTAAAACAATTTGATAAGTCTAAATTTTTAACTCTACCACAAGGAAATGAAGGTGGTCACGGTGGCGATCCGTATGCTGCTGAGTTTTTCATAATTGGTAAAATCTCTGGCGCATTTTTAGTAGAACTGCACCAAGATATTTCAGTATTATCCTCAATAAGCGGTGTTTCGTTTCTAAAAGTAGTCGAGCAGTCGCGTATTGTTTCCGCAAGTAGCGAAGACATGATTTTAAATGGCTACGAAGTAGGTGCAATTAATTTTCCGAGTAGTCAGATAATTAAGGTCAATTCAAAAATCTGGCGAAGACTAAATTTAGAACAAAAAATTCAACTAGTTTTACACGAGTACTTGGGGCTGATGTCCATTGAATTAGATACGTATACTGTGAGTGCGGGTTTGCGTGATTGGACACATAAGTTGTCCCAGCACATCGCTAGCGAACCTTATTTTAAAAACTTTAATGTCAACATGTTTTTCGGAAATTGTTCGGCCGCAGTTGCTCTGGGACAAGCTGTTACATGTGATCAAACAAGTGCAAACTTCGCAAAAGCTACAATGTGTGCTGAGGCCCAGGCAGAAACTTTTTGTCGTTTGAGTGGAAATAAGAAATGTGAGCAAATATCTTTCGAGGCTAAAGAACTTATTGATTCTAAACTGATAGGCTTCAGGCAGTGCGTTATTGAAGTGATTATGAAATAAGTTCCAAAGTGTTCCGCAAAGTTTCATTATGGAACGCGTTCCGTAAATTGCTAAAAATGTTAGGAAACTTACAGCGATCTCAGAGTGAATCGTTATAAGCGAATGTATATCAATTGGGTTTATAGGTGTCTGGCACTGCCGTTGCTTTATAGATGTGTAGAGACGAACTTAAACACATAAGCCCGGAGGCTTGATATGAAAACAATCGCAATACTTGTTCTAACTGTTTGTGCAACTTTCACGGTACAAGCTAAGGTTAACGACTTTAATTCCCTAATCGAAGAGAATTCAAAGGCGCAAAAAGAATTACACACAGATTTAAAACAAAATTTAATCGATACGCAGGCAGCAGTTAAAGCAGAAAAACAAGACTACATTGTTGAAGCCGCTGATACCATTAATTCACCGACTAAAAAAAGCTTCACGGCTTACAAGAAAGCAAAAACGGACTACGGCCCAGCTAGCAAAATTGAGCAAAAGCGATTAGCTCTAGAGATTGAGTCCGCTAACTAATTAAAAAATAAAATGATTGATTGATGAAAGCCCTTTACTTTAAGTCGAGGGCTTTTTCTATTTTCTGAAGACGGGTTTTGATGGATTCGTTTTCTTGCTTTAATTTCTCATTTTCGGCACGTAAATTTTCGACCTCAGCGGTAATTCCCATGACCTTTTTGTAAAGCTCTTGCACGGCTGCAACAACGACCGAAACTAGTTTTCCGTATTCGACCGAACGGTAACTGTCTTCGCCTTTTTCAACAACCTGTGGGATAACTTTTTCTAATTCTTGTGCGATAAAACCCACTTGCGGTTTGTCGCCAAAGCCCTGGGCACGTGGATTTGACTGATCCCAGTCGAAATACACGGGACGAAGTTGATTGATTAAATTTAGACCTTGCTCGATCGGTAGAACATTGGTTTTTAAACGACCATCTGAAACAGTTGTGTAATTTACCCAGACTCCGTTTTGATAGAATTCGAAAAGTGCCGTGGTGGTGTTGTAGCGAATCATTCCGTTAACTAATGTTGTTGGACGGTTAGCTGTGGTGTCGCGCGGGATGATAATCGCACTGTTAATGCCTGTTGCTGCAACGTCTAAAGCGGCACCCGGTGTTGGAGTTCCAAAGCCAACTAAGCCGCTAACAATTAGTCCGTTCGACGGAGCTGCATTTAATGCTCCATAAGTGCCGATGGCGACTCCGCCGCCAACACTTAATGGCGAAAGCGGAGCAGAAGATCCTGTACCACCCAGACCGATATTTCCGCTTGGTGCTATCATAAACCGGTAACTAGAACTAGCATTGACGGTGTTATCGAACACGCCGAAATAGCCAGCACCTGGATAATTTCCGCTACCAGTTGATAAAATTGAATAACTACGTCCACCAGTGTCCTGACTTTGTATTGTAGCCACGGATCCGTATGGACCTGTCGACTGAGTTTTAATTCCGCCAGTAGTCAGAGTTATATGTGGCGTTGAATCGTAAACAACATTCAGCATTGAGCTTGGTGTTGGAGTTCCGATACCGACGTCTCCTGAACCAAGAATGGTCATGGCGGTTGCAGGTGTGCGGTCAACCGTTCCCGTTACTCCAGCCGCTGTCGTCTGAAAATACATATTTGAACTGCCAGTGCCAGTTGCAACTCCTGAGGCTAAAATTAAATCTCCGCCATTCAGATTAGTTGCTGCCGTTTGCGTGCCGCCAGCTTGCAGAGTTAAGCTTGAGCCGGTGATAGCACTTAATTTTCGACTAACGCCGATGGATTGATTACCTAGATTAGCACCAAGATTAATTCTGAACGGAGCCACTGCTGGTGCTGTTTCTGCGCTTACTGACATAAAATGAATTTTTTGATTTGTAATATCCGTTGCGAGCATGCTGCCACCGCCAGAGAGGCCAAAAGCGTACAGATTACCCCCAACATTAACCCCTCCACCAACGGCAATACCACCAGTGACAACCAGCGCACCACTTGTTGTGCCATTTGCTGGGGTCGCATTCGTAACTGTTGTTATGCTTGGAGTGGTTACAACGCCGGTGCCACTTGATGTTAGAGTTATATTCTGATTGGTTCCGCCAGCCATGATGTTCACGGCGCCTAATGAACCCGACATAGTCCCGCCACCGGTTAGCCCTGCTGTTATAGCCCAAGCTGTTCCATTGAAATAATCATTTGTGTTGGTAGTCGTGTTATAAACTTGTAGTCCGGTCGCAGGGGTTGATATCGCATCACGCTGCGCTGTTGTCATTCGTGGTAATAAAAAACCCTTAGTCGATGATGTTAGATCAAGGATTGCTGTAGCTGCGGGAGTCGCTATACCAACCCCGACATTGCCACCAGTTGGTGCTAGAATAATATTACCTTTGGTTACATTTGAAGTTGAATCTAGGGTTAAATTTCCGGATGCAGCAGTGCCACCGTAAATAAGTGGTGAAATCATGCTGGTTGCAGCCTGAATATTTGAGCTAGAATAAATATTGCTAGTTACATTCAGTGCGCCAGCTATGCCGACACCACCGGAAACAACTAAAGCGCCGGTGCTGGCATTTGTTGACGCTGTTGTTGCTGTAATTAAAGTGGATCCAGCTGCGGCAGAATTTAAAGATATATTTCCACTGGTGTTGTTGATAGTGCTAATACTGTCCAGTGTGCCAGTTGTGCCGCCAGAGGCAATTGTTCGCCTAGCACCGCCTGAGGTTACAAAATAATTAGTGCCG
>JAYTMU010000215.1:0-1713 GCA_043728195.1 Bdellovibrionales bacterium | reverse complement strand
GATGGTATTGCACGAGCAATCGTGTGAGAGAGTAGCACGATGCCAGCTCTTTTTTCTAAGCCCGATTTAGTTTACTAAATCGGGCTTTTTTTTTGTCTTAGTGTCTACAGATTTGACACAAAATTTGCCCAGATCGGGCTTGATCCATTTTAATCAGGCATTTTTATTGATAGTACAAGGTTAGAGGTGGTTACAATGAACCCGGCCAATACTAAAAACTATAAAACCTTTCTGTCTCAGATTTCTATTGGTTTAGTAATCGGTGTGGTCATTGCATGCTCACCAACAAAATTTAATACATCACAAAAAGTTTCAGATGTTTGCGATATTTCTGTACGAAGTTGCGTGGTTACGAATGGCTTTGTAGATATCGTTCGCGACTTTAAAGTTGGCGCAGGAAAAGTAGATATTTTGTTTGTTAATGATAACTCGCCGTCTATGTCGTTTGAACAGAAAAATATGGCCGCAAATTTCGCGGGACTAATCGAAAATTTAGATAGTAAGGAAATTGATTACCGAATTGCAATTGTGACAACTGACTTAGCAACTACCCAAGCGAACAAATTAATTGCTTTTGGCAACGGTAGTAAGTTTTTAACTAATGCAGATGTAAACCGAGTCGGATTATTTAATCAGTCTATTATCCGCGAAGAAACTGTAAAGTGTGAAAATGACGTCATTCGATTCGCAATTAACAATTACGGGTCTGGCTGGAGATCTGATTCTAGGTACAAAATAGCTTATACTGCACAGTGTCCTTCGGCAGACGAGCGCGGATTGTTCACGTCTAACTTAGTTATCAAAGAAAATTCGTCGAGTTTTTTACGAGCAGATGCCAACTTAAGCGTGATCCTAGTTTCTGATGAAGATGAGCGTAGTGGCCAGACGAACATTTTTGAAGCAAATGACCGTTATGAAAATTTTAATTTTATGATGTCGGAATCCTATCCTTCAAAGTATTGGGATTTTAATTCTATAATTGTAAAAGACAATGACTGTAGAGCGAAGCAAAGCTTGCAAATCCGTGATCAAGAAGACGCAAGTGTGGTTGGGGCATCTCTTGGAATGGAGTATGCTAAACTTTCTAACTCTGCAGCTAAAGATATTGATAATAATCCTCGCCCACGAGGCCAAATACTTGATATTTGCCAAAGCAATTACGCGCAGCATTTTTCGACAATGGCGACCAATATTGGTGACGCAGCTCGACTACTTACACTTGGTTGTGATCCGGTTGCGGCTCCTACGGTTGAACGGGTATCGAACCCGAGCCAGCCGATTGCTCACACTTGGAACGGCAAACAGGGAATTTTGTTTCCTCGCGGTTCTGAGGGTATTCCCGTCGTTGTTACGTACCGATGTTACAAGGGTGTAAAGTAAAATTAACATTCAGTTAATTTTCTCAGTCTGATACACCATTAATATAAAGTTATTCAAAATAACGTTCACTTTTCGTGTGGGTTTTACCGATATTTCTAATATGGGTATGGTAGACAGATACAAAAAAAGCGGCGGCTTCATTCAACTTCTTCAAGTTCTAGAAACTTGTGGACCTAAAAAATATGATCAATTCATGAATATCATAACTGAAGAAGATCCTAGCTGGGCCGAGGCCATTAAAGAGAAAATGCTGAGCTTCGACAAAATCTTGAGTTGGAAACCCGAAGTCATGTTAGAAGTGCTGGCTAACGTTAATGGTTTAGCTTTCGCAAC
>JAYTMU010000214.1:0-14631 GCA_043728195.1 Bdellovibrionales bacterium | reverse complement strand
GGATCATATTTTTTCGACGAAATTTTCAACAAACGATAAAATTTCTGAATGCTTATTACCATTTCGCGCATTTCAGCAGATTCAACTTTTTTGCCTTTGATTTGAAATGAATCTAGCCCAGTCTTTAATAAAAATTCTGTCAGCGCAACTTCATCCTTCAAATAGGTTTCTGCTTGACCTTTTTTTGCGCGGTACAACGGTGGTTGCGCAATGTAAATATACCCTTTTTCTAAAACCTCGGGCATTTGTCGATAGAAAAATGTTAGTAGCAGTGTTCGGATATGTGACCCATCCACATCGGCGTCTGTCATGATAATAACTTTATGATAGCGGATTTTTCCAACATCAATGTTGTCTTTTCCAATTCCAGTACCAAGTGCGGAAATCATCATGCGAATTTCTTCGTTAGATAACATTTTATCAAAGCGCGCCTTTTCGACGTTTAAAATTTTACCTTTTAGTGGCAACACGGCTTGAGTCTTTCGATCCCTTGCCATTTTTGCAGAACCGCCGGCCGAGTCTCCCTCGACTAAATATAATTCGCATTTTGCCGGATCGCGTTCTTGGCAGTCAGCCATTTTCCCCGGTAGCGAGCCGCCATCAAGGGCCGTTTTGCGACGGGTTAAATCCCGCGCTTTTCGGGCTGCATCCCGTGCTCTGGCAGCTTCAACACACTTTGTAACAATTGTTTTCGCATTCCCTGGATTGCGATCAAACCAGTCGGCTAATTTTTCATTTACTAAAGATTCAACAATACCTTTTACTTCAGCATTACCTAGTTTTGTTTTTGTCTGGCCCTCAAATAAAGGCTCGCGCACTTTCACAGAAATAATTGCAGCCAATCCTTCACGGATATCTTCGCCCTCGATGCCTTCTTTAAAATCTTTCAGTAAACCCTTTTGGGTAGCGTAAGTATTCGTTGAGCGCGTTAGAGCCCCGCGAAAACCGACCATGTGCGTGCCGCCTTCGTGTGTATTAATATTATTGGCATAGCAGTAAATAGATTCTGTATAGGAATCATTCCACTGCATTGCGATTTCAACTTCGACTTGATCTTTTTCGCCTTTAAAATAAACAACATCACTGTGAATGGATTTTTTAGATTGATTTAGGTACGCAACGAACTCAGCAATTCCGGCAGCATATTGAAAATCATATTTTTTTCCATTGCGGTCGTCGATAAGACATATGTGAAGGCCAGCATTCAAAAACGCCATTTCACGAAAACGATTTGTAAGAGTCGTAGCATCAAATTCGACGCCGACTTCTTTAAATATTTCGGTGTCAGGTTTAAAAGTGACGACAGTACCTTTACGAGTTGTGGGGCCCAAGTTTTCGACCTGCGTCTGCGGAATTCCTTTAGAATAAACCTGTCGGTAATGGGTTCCATTTTTATGAGATTCAACCTGACAGCGGATAGAAAGCGCATTCACAACGGAGGCTCCAACCCCGTGCAATCCGCCAGAAACTTTATAGGCAGAGCCTTCGAATTTTCCACCAGCATGAAGAACTGTATAGACAACCTCAAGGGCATCTTTTCCCGATTTGTGGGGGCCAACGGGAACGCCGCGACCGTCGTCATCCACAGATAACGAGCCATCCGTGTGAATAGTAACAATAATTCGCTTACAATGGCCCGCAAGAGACTCGTCGACCGCGTTATCAACAATTTCATACACTAGGTGATGGTAACCACGAATAGTGGTGTCTCCGATGTACATGCCTGGGCGCTTACGAACTGCCTCTAGACCCTCAAGAACCTGAATATCATCTGCGCCGTACGCTTTGTTTTCGTCAACGTGCGTACTATTAACATCTGCCACGAGTACTCCTTACTTCGTAAAAAAGATTTCAACATAAATCACAGCTTTATCCACAGTGGGGTTTAAGAATTTATTAAATCTTTTTAATAAATCTGTTCTAAAACTTTTCCTGCGTGGACATGAAACACCTGACTTTTTTCCATACGCAGCTTTTTCAATATTGATGTATCGGTTGTCGTAACAAACGTCTGAGTTTCGATTTGATTCAAGGTCGAAATTAGCGACTCTTGTTTGGTCAAATCAAGCTCGGATAAAACATCATCTAAAAGCAAGATTGGATAAAATCCGTGAACCCTATGATGATACACAATTTGAGCCATTTTGAAAGCTAATATGATGGATCTTTGCTGCCCCTGCGAACAAAAAAATCGTGAGTCTTTTCCGTTATATAGGAAAACGACATCATGCTTTTGTGGACCCACTAAAGAAGCCCCAGTTTTCAGCTCGGCAACTGCTAAATCTGCATGACGTTTATGCAAAAAATCATGTATTTGAGCCGCTGTTTCATCTTTGAAACTACGATCTGAAATTATGTAACTGAAATCAAAGTTCGCGCTTGATTCGGTGTGAATTTTTGCAAGCGTTTCTTGCACTTCGGGTTTAATGTTTTTTAGTGCCTGTAGCCGCAAAAATGTAAGTTCAGATGCTAATTTTAGATAAATTGGATTCAAACTTTCTAAAGTTTGAATCCCCATCTCGCGTTCCATTTTTTCGAAAGATATATCTTTTAAGATTTTATTTCTGGTTTTAAGTGCTTTTTTAAAATCAGAAATCAGTCGCTTTCCGTAAGAATACGTTTGCACTAAAACCTGATCCAACAACTGTCGCCGATGATCAGAACTTTCCTTTATGCTGTTCAAACTTTCCGGAGAAAATAAAATGGCTGGTGGTAAATCAGCATTGATCTGCGTAGTTTTTTTTTCGTTCAAAAGAAAACTTTTAGATTTTGCAGTTAAGTGAAGCCGTAAATTGTAGTCTAAATTTTTATTTTCAATAAAACATTTTAATAGCGTTTCATTTTTATCTTCTTGAATTAGGGTGTCGTTACGGGAATAGCGAAAGCTTTCGCCTTCGACGATCAAATATATGGCTTCAAGTAAATTTGTTTTTCCTTGGCCGTTTTCACCGACAAAGATGTTCAGCCGATCAGAAAAGTTAATTTGCAATGTTTCTAAATTGCGAAAATTCGTAATGTTTGCATGACGAATTTTCATAAGAATCTTTCTTGAATCAAATTCTCATTGGCATAACGACATTTAAATAATCTGAATTATCCGCAGGCTTTAAAACACCTGGTGACAACTGATCATTCAATTCGAATTCAACATTATCCTGCTCAATGTTTTTTAAAACATCTTCAATGTACCTAGCATTAAAACCAATTTTAAGCTCAGGGCCCTTGTAGTTAATGTCTAATTCTTCTTTGGCATCACCAAGCTCTGGATTATTCGAAGTGATTTCAAGACGATCCTCGTTGAAATGCATCAGTATGGCTTTTGACTTTTGGTTCGCCAATAATGAAACTCGTTTTAAACATGAAAGAATAGATTCTCGTGGAACCGTAATTTTGTGTGTTAACTTCTGTGGAATAAACTGTTGATAATTGGGATACTTTCCCTCAATTAAACGAATCATTAAAATACTTGACCCCGATTTTAAAATAAATT
Organism: Bdellovibrionales bacterium; assembly: GCA_043728195.1. Classification (GTDB taxonomy): domain Bacteria; phylum Bdellovibrionota; class Bdellovibrionia; order Bdellovibrionales; family Bdellovibrionaceae; genus Pseudobdellovibrio. The sequence continues at coordinate 11,141 of JAYTMU010000214.1, read as the reverse complement.
GCGAGCCTTCTACGGCAATGAAAACATCTTCTACAGTAGACTCAATTAATTTCTTAATTTCGAACAATCCTTTTTTAGGAATGATAACGCCAATTTTTTCTGTGAAATTTAAATCTTTAAAACTTTTCTTAATCATACTTAATCGATGGCCATCAGTTGCAACCATCGTAATTCTATTTTTTTCATAAGATTCGAAAAATACACCGTTCAAGTGATATCTGGTTTCATCATTTGAAACGCTATATATGGTTTTATCGATCATCATTTTAAATTCAGCAGCATTGATCTTAGAAAAATTTTCTGAGTTGTATGTTGGAAAAACTGGATACTCGTCCGCAGCTACGCCAATTATTTTAGATAAAAACTTTCCCTGTTTAATTTCTAGCCAGTTATTTTCTTTTTTGAAAAGCTGAATAGGTCCGTCAAATAACTCTTTAGTTATTTCGTATAGGCTCTTAGCGCTCACTGCAACTTTGCCAGCATCTTTAATTTGGGCAGGTGCGGTGTCAGTAAGGCTTACTTCTAAATCCGTGGCATAGGCCTTTAGAACACTTCCTTGAGCTTCAAGTAGAACGTTCACTAGAATGGGCATTGTATTTCTTTTTTCTACAATGTTCTGAGTACGGCTTAATAGATTTAATAAATCTTTTTTTTGTATCTCTATTTTCATCTCTTCTTATTTCCTAATAATATTAATATATATAAGTAGTAGTAGTAGTAGGGCCGTTGGTAATCTAAGAATTCTACTAAGCAATTGAAACTATTAACCTTTGTTCGTGGAAAACTCAATCGGGATTACCATTCAAATACTGGCTAAAAATGGGGTTAACATTTCCCACATTTTAATACACGTGCTTATCAACATGCGTATCCACAATCCACAATCACAATCCTGTGATATTGTGGATAATGTTGATTAACTCATCGATATCATTCTTAAATTGAGCATCTTTTGATTGTAGAGATTCAACCTTTTCCAAAGAATTGATCACAGTTGTGTGATCTCTGCCTCCAAAAGCGCGCCCAATATCAACTAGCGACTTATCTAAAAACTTCTTGATCAGATACATAGCAATTTGTCGTGGCACTACAATTTGACGTGCGCGCCCCGTAGACTTTAGATCGGTAATTCGAATTTTATAATATTCCGAAACTATGCGCTGAATTTCATCAATTGTAATTGTGATCGTGTTTTCGTGATGGGCTAACACTTTTCTTGCAAGCTCAATATTTATGCTAAGACCCTGAAGCTCGGAATACATCTTTATTTTTTTAAGGTTTCCTTCCAACTCACGAATCGATTTTTTTGAAATTTTTGCAATATATTGGATGGTTTCTTCAGAAATTCTTAAATTAAAGTTTTCTGATTTGTAGCGTAGAATAGCTATTCGAGTTTCTAAATCCGGCATTGTGATATCGGCTATTAGCCCACGCTCTAAACGCGTTCTAGAACGATCTTCTAACGTCAGAATATCTTTCGGCATGCGATCGCTGGCTAGAATAACCTGTTTTTTACGCTCGATAAACGAATTTATAGTATGAAAAAACTCTTCCTGAACGGCCTGACCACGGCCTATATATTGGACGTCATCAACCACCAAAATATCGGTATTATCGCGGTATTTTTGCCGAAACTTATCCATTTCTTGGCGCCGAATAGCCGAGACACACTCATTTAAAAAACGCTCAGCTGAAACGTAAGTAATTCGTAAGTGAGAAAAATTATTTCTTATTTCATTGGCGGCGGCGTTTAATAGATGTGTTTTACCCATACCAGATGGACCATAAATAAAAAGTGGATTATAATCGTCAGCCCCTGGATTTCGGGAAACGTTATAAGTTGCCGCGTGCGCAAATTCCGAGTTTTTACCGACTACGAAAGTAGAAAACGTAAAATCAGAGTTGATATTTTCGTAAAGTTTTGGAGCTACAGCAACACTTGCAGCAGCGGGTGTTTGAAAAACCTGATCAGCGTTTTGCATGATATCTTGTAAAGATGTGTTGTAATCGTCTGCAACCTTGCCCGTGACAACGAACTCCACCGATGTTGGCATGTTTGATAAGGCTGATAATTCTAACGCAATCTTATCTTTTAAATGCTCATTTACGTAGAAATAGAAAAATTGATTAGGAACGCCAAGGGTTATCTTCAATGCGCCATCGTTTTTATCGGTCCGAATTAGGTCAATAGGATCTAGCCAGTTTTCTAACAACTTGTTGGTGCCATTTTTACTTTTCATCGAGGATTTGATTTGGCTCCAAAACGAACTATTAATTTCCATAAACCCCCTCAGGACCTGAAAGCATTAACAATAGCGGTCCGACTTATCAACAGTTGACCACTATGCCGCAATGTGCTTTATATTTAATTCACAAGAAAAAGTACTGCTTAGATATTGTACAATTGACGTGAATGACGTCGTAGGAATTAGTAGCTTTAGAAAAGTCAGTCTTATGAAGAATTATACAAAGAATTATACAGAGGTGTAGAATGAAAAGAACATATCAACCAAGTAATCGTCGTCGTAAAAAAACTCACGGTTTTCGTGCCCGCATGGCAACAAAAGATGGACAAAAAGTTTTAGCTCGTCGTCGTGCTAAGGGCCGTAAGCGCATAGCAATCACCGCTGGTGGCAAATAAACCGAAACCTCTTAAGAGATCGTCCGACTTCTTAGAAATTTCTACTCAAGGTAAAAAGATAAAAGCAGCCCCCTGGCTGCTTTTGCAAGTTTTAGCTTCAGCAGATGGTTTCAGTTATTATGGATTAACGGTGTCTCGAAAAGTGGGTCCTTCTGTCATTCGTAACAGACTAAAACGATGGGTGCGCAACTGTGTTCGTTCAGAGAATTGGCCGGAACAATTTAATTCAAAAAAAGTTGTGTTTGTGTTTAGACCACAAACAGCAGATGCCTTTTACAAACAGCTTACCTACAAGCAGTTCGTTACAACTCTTAAAAAGTTGGGTTAATTTGAAATCATTTTCGAAGGGCTTCATTCTGTTTTATCAAAGCACCATAGCCCATTTTCTTGGCGGCAACTGTCGATTTTATCCATCGTGTTCGCACTATGCTTTGCAGTCCTTCGAAAAACACCCCTTTGCATCGGCACTTTTTCTTACCATTAAACGACTGCTTAGCTGCCACCCATTTTCAAAAAAAGTATTTTATGATCCTGTGCCGCCAGTCGCAGCGTTATTTTCCAAATCAGAAGAGGTTTTTAGTGAATAATCAGAATGAATCTCCATTTAGTAACCCTAAATTTCTAATAGCCATAGTTGTAACTTTTTTGGCGCTATGGGGTTGGCAGTATTATATGGATAAGGCTTATCCACCTAAGACAGTGGTACAAAACCCAGCAACAGCTAAGCCTGCGGGCACTGGCCCAGCAGTTGCTGGCACCACAGCCACGCCCACCTTACCACAGGCAGCAACAGTAGCCCCCCCCGGCGTTGCTGTTGAAGAAAAATCGTTTTTGTATTCGGATGAAAATGTTGAATGGACGTTGTCATCGGACGGAATGGGTTTAAAAAATTTAATTTTAAAAAAGTATAAAAATCGTAAGCAAAAGCAAGTTGAGTTCGCAGCCAACGACAAAATTTTCAGCCTCTATGCAAACAACCAAAAAGTTAATTTTGCACTAGCAAAAATTTCTGAAACTGAATTTCGCGGCGAAGCCACGGTCGACGGAAAAAAAATAACTAGAACACTGGTTTACAATAAAGAGAAAACAAGCTTTGAATCCGCACTTGATTTTGACAGTGGATTACAAAATCTAACCCTGTCGCTGGATGAAAAAAAAGCCTCTAGCAGTGGTGCGTCTTTCTTTATGCCAACCTTCGAGCGGCAAGATTTTCTTTATCGCGAAGCTGATAAAGTTATTGCAGCGCCAATATCAGGACTAAAGGATGACGAAAATTTTGACAAACACGCAAACGCGGTAACTCTTGCATCGATTGGTACGCAGTATTTTACGGCAGCGATAATTGATAAATCTGATCTGCTTCCCGGGCTTTCTATGCGCGTGCAGCAGCAACATGCGAAAATGCTGTTAAGCTATGACTTGGCAAACTCGCAGGTAAGGCAATTAAAACAGATTTACTTTGTTGGCGCAAAAAACACAGACGTACTAAAGCAAATTGATCCGCTTCTGCCCGAGGTCATGGATTACGGGATATTTGGTTTTATTTCTAAACCGCTTTTGAAACTAATGAAGTTTATGCACGAATTGCTTGGCAACTGGGGACTAGCTATTATTGGCTTAACCCTGGTCGTTCGAATTATTTTATTACCATTTAATATTATGTCTTTTCGGTCGGCTCGGGCGATGCAAAAAATTCAGCCGATACTTAAAGAAACTCGCGAGCGCTACAAAAGCGATCCGCTTAAAGTAAATCGGGAAACTATGGCTTTGATGAAAGAACATAAGGCAAACCCGCTAAGCGGATGCTTACCTATGTTCATTCAGATCCCTATATTTTTCGCCCTTTGGAAGACGATTGGATCTAGCGTAGAACTTTACCAACAGCCATTTTTTGGCTGGATTGTTGATTTAAGTGCTAACGATCCTTATTTTGTCATTCCAGTATTGATGGGTATAACGATGTATTTTCAGCAAAAGTTAACGCCGACAACGATGGATCCAACTCAGCAAAAAATTTTAAATTTTATGCCGATCATATTTACAGTGTTTATGTTTAGCCTTCCAAGTGGACTAACACTTTATAACCTTGTCAGCTCATTGTTCGGAGTCATTCAACAGTATTTTTTATTAAAAGACACGTCAGCTAAGGCTGCATAGAAAGGAAATCATCATGGCAGGATTTTTCAGCAAAATTTTTGGGGGCGGAAAGAAAGAAGATTTGGAATCAGTTGTTGAAGCAACGCTGAATGGTATACTTGAAAAAGGTGCATTTGATTTATCTTATGAACTAAACCTTGAAAAAAAAGAAGAAGCTACTGATGTTCGTATTGAATTTTCAGGTGCAGACGAAGCTTTGTTGAAAGATTACAAAGGCCAACTTATGGATGCTATTCAGTTAATAGTTAAACGGGTAACCCAGCATCACTTTGCAGACACGATGACGAATGTCACAGTTGACTGCGGCGGTTTCCGCCAAGAATCTGAAGCCGCGCTGATCGAACGCGCAGAGCATTTGAAAAAAATTGCGATCGAGCAAGGAAAGTCTGTTTACTATAGGGCACTTCCGCCAAAAGAACGAAAAGTTGTTCATCAGTACTTAGCACAAGACGGCCGAGTTAAAAGCCGATCGCTTGGGGATGGTCTTTATAAAAAAATTAAGATTTTTCCAGCAAAAAATGCGAACACTGAAGCCAGCGAAACTGAAGAGGCCTAATACGGCCGGAAAGCACTAGTAAGGTAGCTCATGCGGAATCGAAGCGAACAAACAATTTGCGCTATTTCGACTCCGCCGGGCACTGGTGGAATTTCTGTAATTCGCCTAAGTGGTCCTGAGGCGCTAATGATCGCGCAAAAAATTGCGCCGTCGTTACAACAAAAACAAATTCAAACTCACACAGCCTATTTCGCAAAAATCAAAGACTTTAAAAATGAAGTGATTGATGAAGCCGTGCTAACGTACTTTGCTTTCGGAAAATCATTTACCGGCGAAGAGGTTGTAGAAATTTCGTGTCATGGCAGTGAATACGTCGCAGAAAAGATAATTAATATTTTAATTGATGCCGGCGCAGTGCTAGCTGAAAAAGGTGAATTCACGTTTCGCGCGTTTATGAATAATAGAATGGATTTGGTTCAGGCTGAATCTGTGCTGTCGCTGATTCAAAGTCAGAACGAGGCCTCGGCACGCGTGGCTGTGCGCCAATTGCAGGGTGATATCTCGAAAAAATATGAGGTATTAGAGTCGGATTTGACATGGTGTTTGGCGCATATCGAAGCATCGATAGATTTTTCAACCGAAGGAATTGATGTAGTTGATCCGAAAATTCTTTTACAGAAACTAAGTGATATAAAGGGTGACCTAGAAAAGTTAGTCGCGTCGTATCGTTCAGGCAGGCTGATCAAAGAGGGTATAAAAGCAGTTCTTTTAGGTGAGCCGAACGTTGGAAAATCAAGCCTATTGAATTTACTTTCCGAAGACGACAAAGCCATTGTTACCAGTGTTGCCGGCACAACTCGCGATGTGATTAGCGCCCCAGTGGTGTTTGATGGTTTAAAATATACGTTAAGCGATACGGCAGGCCTGCGTGAAACCACAGATCTTGTGGAAAAAATAGGGGTCGATCGCAGCCAAAAAGAGGCCGGTCGGGCAGACGTAGTTCTTTATGTATTAGATTTAACTGAAACAGATTGGGTCACCGCCGCAGAGCAGATTAGGGCGATTAAAACTCCGTATCTGATCCTACTAAATAAAGCCGATCTTTTAGATGGTGCTGGTAGCAACATAGCCAGAAAAAAATTACAAAACCTTATACCGTCCTTAGCAGAACTCGACATAATTCTTACTTCTAACCTTGATCCCCAGACGCGCATCAGAGTATTAAATGCAGTGAAGCAAAAGATTGGCGCCATGAATGTAATGGAGACAGCCTTGCTAACGTCGGCACGACAGTACGAAATGTCGACCTACGCATTAGAGATGCTTGAGATTTCGATCGGTGAGTTGAATAAAAGCATGGGTGCAGAGTTCACGGCGATGTACTTAAAAGAATCCCTTCTGGCACTGCAAAGAATTTTAGGCCACGTGTTTGATGATCAGATCATGGACCGCGTATTTAAGGAATTTTGTCTAGGTAAGTAAGTTTTCGAAGAAGGACTAAGTCATGCAATCTTTCGATATTATTGTTGTTGGAGCCGGACACGCAGGTGTCGAGGCCAGCCTAGCAGCTGCACGACTTGGGGTGCGGACCCTTATTATTACCACCAACTTAGATCGCATTGCCTATATGTCATGTAACCCTTCAATTGGCGGGCTTGCAAAAGGCCACATGGTTCGCGAAATAGATATTTTAGGCGGACAAATGGGCCGCGCAGCCGATGCCTCCTGCATACAATTTAAAAGATTAAATTCAAGCCGGGGGCCCGCAGTTCGCGGAAGCCGCGCCCAGTGCGATAAACACGTGTATTCGGCTTTTCAAACGCAAGCACTGCAGACGCAAGCAAACCTGACAATTCTGGGGGCGGAAGTTAAACGCCTCATCCTAGAAAAAAATGTTTGTGAAGGCGTAGTATTGCAAAATGGTGTGGAAATTCGCGCAAAGGCTGTGATCATTACCACTGGCACATTTATGAATGGTGTAATGCACTTTGGACTTAAGCAAATTGCTGGCGGACGAATCGGTGATAAGGCGTCTATTGGGCTTTCCGATCAGTTGGCACAATTTGGTTTTGAAGTGAAGCGACTTAAAACTGGAACGCCCGCTAGACTTCACAAAGACAGCATTGATTGGACAAAAACAATTCCCCAATTTGGCGATGAAAAATTTTATCCGTTTAGTTTTAAATCAGAGCGCAAGTTTCAATTAAAACAGATTGCATGCTACCTTTCAAATACGACTGAACAGACGCATGAAATTATTCGAAATAATTTAGATAAATCACCGATGTTTTGTGGAATTATCGAAGGCGTTGGCCCTAGATATTGTCCAAGCATTGAAGATAAAATCACCCGTTTTGCAGAAAAGAAAACCCATCAAACATTTTTAGAGCCCGAAGGCTTAAATTCTGAATTAATTTATTTGCAGGGTATTTCGACGTCACTTCCTGAGGATATTCAGGATCAATTTTTAAAAACTATTCCTGGGCTGGAAAACGTTAAAGTTGTTCGCTACGGCTATGCAGTCGAGTACGACTACATCGAGCCAACACAGATTTTACACCGGCTTGAAACACGGCCGATTTCTCAGCTTTTTTTGGCAGGACAAATAAACGGTACAAGTGGCTATGAAGAGGCTGCAGCACAAGGATTTATTGCAGGAGTGAACGCGGCCCACAAAATTTTAGAGCGTGACGAATTTATTTTGGGACGTGACCAAGCCTATGCGGGCGTATTAGTTGACGACTTAGTTACTAAAGGTACGCGTGAACCTTACCGCATGTTTACCTCGCGAGCTGAACATCGACTTGTTCTTCGTGAAGACAACACGATTGACCGCTTAAGCGATATTTCTGATAAATTAGGAATAGCTTCGAAAGAAGAGCTTTCTTTGTTGAATGAAATAAAAGTTTCTCGAAGTAGGCTGAAGACAACTTTAGCCAGCCAAAGTATTTATCCAAAGCCCGAGGTCAATGAACAGATTAAGGCCCTGGGAAGCAGTGCACTTTTAAAGCCGGCAACGCTTGAAGAGTTTTTGCGTCGGCCCGAGGTCGACTTTATCTTTTTAAGTAAGCTAGGCTTTATTTTTGAGGATGCCGAAGTTGTCACCGAATCAGTTGAGATTGAAGTAAAGTACGCTGGATATATCAAAAAACAAAATGAGATAATAGAAAAATCTAAACATGCCGAAGGGGTAGTGATACCCGCAGATCTAGATTACAAAGCAGTTAAAGGTCTATCTAATGAAGAGATCGATAAACTAACTCGTATCAAACCTAGAACTTTAGGTCAGGCTCAGCGAATTAGTGGCGTTAACCCTTCAGCTTTGCAGGCTTTAATGGTATATTTAAAGGCTTACACCTTAAAAATAAAGGGCGAAAAAGTTGGAAGCACCCCCCAGTTCAGAACCACAAATTCATTGGCGACTTAAGTCTTGGTTTCCTGATCTTGACGAGAAAACACACGCGCTTCTTAAGGCCTACTTTAATGAGCTCGTTAAATACAATAAAGTTGTAAATCTTATTTCGGCAAAGACAGTTGCAAATTGTGATGCCATTCACTTTGCGGACTGCATCGATGCGTGCAAAATTGTTTCAAAAAAAGTCAATATTAACGAGCCCTTATATGACATAGGCAGTGGAAATGGTTTTCCCGGATTGATCTACGCAATTCTTTATCCACTTCAAGATGTAATTCTGATTGAGATAGAAGAACGAAAATGTGAGTTTCTGGCTCACGCAATTTCGGCGCTGAAGTTGCCGAATGTTTCAGTGATGAATAAAAAGATCGAAAGCTTTGCTGCAGATAGTATCGGGCAGGGTATCTGTCGCGCGTTTTCAACATTACCAAAAACGTTAATGACACTTCGTAAAATTGTACGTGTTGGCGGAACTGTTTTTCACCTTAAGTCCGAAGAGTGGAGCATGGAAGTTTCGCAAATTCCCATCCAGCTGTGCTCTAGTTGGCAGCCGATCCTGATGGGAGAATATAAGCTTCCACTTGGTGATTTAAAGTTGTTTCTAGTTAAAACTGATAAAATCAATTAGTGGGTCGGGATTTCTTTTTTTACTTCACCTGTTCCACGTGGAACACTTTTTACCATTCCTTTGTTTTTTTCCCAGGCTATTTTTTCGCGCTGAAACTTTTGTGATTTTTCAAACGTTTCTAGCTCTTTAATATCTGGCCAAGGTCTTCCGCCGCGGAAGACCTCTTTATACCGCGATCGTACGTATTCCTCACGTTGCTTTAGGCTAATTTCGAAAAACAGTTTTTGTTGCTGCAGCCGCACTAAGTTATTTTTTGATTCAAACACTTTTTTTTCATACGATTTGATTTGTCCGGTCTGTGGAACCACTGATTTTAGCTCATTTAGCCTTTCAGCGTACTCTATTTCTATCGCGGCAACATTTTTACTTACCAAATCCAGTTCTTTTTTTAAATCTCGATATAGTAAGTCAGACTGCTGCGGATTCGTATCTCGCTGCACACATGAAATCGTAATAAGTAGGCATAAGCCAATTAAAATTCTGCACATAGACATTGTTCCACGTAGAACATCGGCATAAACACCCCAAAACTAAAATAAATCTTGCACGCGACGCCTTGTTTGAGAATAGTCAGTTAACAACATGGAGGATTCCCAATGATTAAAGTAATTTGTGTGGCAAATCAAAAAGGCGGCGTCGGTAAAACGACAACTACAGTAAATGTAGCATCGGCCCTTGCGCAATTAGGGTTCAAAACACTAGTTATTGATATGGATCCACAGGGCAATGCCTCAAGTGGCTTGGGTATTAAGAAGCATGAGGCCGAAGATAAGAACATTTATCACGTCCTTATAGGCGAAAAGAATATTCAAGAGGCTGTTTTTGCAACCAAAACACCAAATCTTTGGATTGCGACCTCGAATCCAGATCTTGTTGGGGCCGAAATCGAACTTGTGGATATGCCTCAGCGTGAATATCGATTAAAAAACGCGATCGTCAGCGTCTCGGCCTTATATGACTACGTACTTATTGATTGCCCGCCCTCGCTGGGACTACTCACTTTAAATTCTTTGGCTGCTGCGAATAGTTTCTTGGTGCCACTACAATGTGAATACTACGCACTAGAGGGGCTAAGTCAGTTATTGAACACCGCCGGCTTAGTTAAAAAAGGAATTAACCCACAGTTACATATCGAAGGCATAGTGCTTACAATGTTTGATAAACGAAATAATCTAAGCCATCAGGTCGTCGACGAAATAAGAGCCCACTTTAAAGAAAAAGTATTTAATTCAGTCATTCCAAGAAACGTTAGGCTCAGCGAGGCGCCTAGTCACGGAGTATCCATTTTTGGTTATGATGCAAAATCAATCGGGGCGCTTATGTATCTTGAGCTAACCAAAGAGCTGGTTGAGCGAACAAAATTGTTTGGCAAGACAGAAACAAAATCTGCCGAAGCGATGGTGTAATTTATGGAAACTAATAAAGAAAATCAAAACAAAAAACGCCTAGGCCGCGGATTAGGGTCGTTGTTTTCCGAAAACACCACCCAAAATTCTGACTACGCAACTGAGACGCCAAGCCAACAGGCGCCCACCAAGACGACAAATATTCCTGCCACGAAAGTAAACGCTGATGTTGAGCCAGAGCTTCGAATATGGAAAATTGCCATCGATAAGCTAGTTCCTGGAATTTACCAGCCCAGAAAAAACTTTAATAAGGAAACGTTGCAAGAGTTAGCAAACTCTATAAAAGAAAACGGTTTAATCCAACCCATTACTGTAAGGAAGCGCCAAGGCGGCGGATTCGAAATAATCGCGGGAGAAAGGCGTTGGAGGGCGGCGCAAATTGCCGGACTTCACGAGGT
>JAYTMU010000213.1:0-2151 GCA_043728195.1 Bdellovibrionales bacterium | reverse complement strand
TGACTGGCTTGATCGTCGTGAATTTCTAATTCTACAGCAACGCGAATTGTTCCTACATCACCGGCCGTGTAGGCATTAAAGGGATTATCTTTAAGATCAATTGCGGCTAATTTTTTAATCCATAAAATTTGTCCATTAGGTAAATCCCATTGAATATAATCCGCGGTTCTGCGACTAGGATTTGGAAGGTTTGGAAAACTATTTTGCACGGCTACTTCAGCCGAAGTCATGGCCCCTGGGCCCGATTTTAATTCAAAAGACATGTGTTGTACAAAACCTTTTTGTCCCGCATCAGAAAAATATTGCGCGTGAAAATAGCGTGTCCCAGGTAACGGCGACCCCGTGCGAACAATTGCCATTTCACCTGTGTCGGCATTGCTGTTGTTCACAACGACTGGCTTTTGACCAGAGCCCTCTAGGAACTGTAACAAATCTTGTAGCCTTGATTCAACTTGCGTAAAATTAAAAAGGGTCAATGTCATTTTTGCTAGCGAAGCTAATTCATCTGCAGTTAAGTCAGCAGAACTTGGCGTTCGCTTCGCTTCTACTTCATTTTGATTATTGTCTTTCCTAGGTGCTGCAGTTGATTTTACGGACGTGGACTTTCTTACCGGCACGTTGAGGCCCGCAATTTGTTCGGTCCTTGAATTTTGAGTTCGATTCGAGTTTTTTCCACCGACAATGCCAATGATTAGAAAAAGAAAAACAAATGCAAACACCGCACTGATTTTTTTAATGTTATTATTCATGAAAATCCTTTTTCAAGAGGACGATTTCTAGTACGAAACTCCGAATTGAGCTTTTTCCCACTGCGTAACTGGAACTGAGGGGTCTATTAAATCAGACCTGCGCTGAAATTTATTTCCGCCTTGCGATAAAGCACCCGTTGCTTTTCCAGAATACATTTCAAAATGTAACATAGGGCTACAACAGCCAGAATTTACAGTTCCAATGTAGCCAATCGTCTGTCCCGTAGAGACCTGCGACCCTTGTAAAACTCCGACAGCAGTTGCGCCCGTAATTTCACCGTAGCGAATGATCTTGCCGTCAGAATGTTTCACCTCAATTGCATATGTTCCTTGATAGAAGGCGTAACGTCCGCGAATTACAGTGCCCGTAGTAACAGCCATTGTGGGATCGTTATGTTTTCGGTATAAATCAACGGCTGCGTGATATCTGCTACCACCACCCCGCGACGCTTTAAACGCCCGCATCCCTGTTTTATAATTTGCGGTAGGTCGTTTTGCTGTTGGAAAGGTATAACGCCCATCGCCTACAGCTTTTACGGTTGGTAAAGGTGTTTGGCACTGAGAGGCCAGCCGAATAGCGTCAGCTGCTACCCAGCCCATGTTAGCACTTAAGTTAATTTCTGGAAATTGAACTTTCATAAATGAAAAAAGTTTTCCACTAATTACCTTATCTGCGCGGTCTTCACCGAAAGATTGCACAGGAAGAACCTTTGTATACGGTGCAACTTGAAAAAGCACGTTAGCAAGTGATTGGTCTCGAACGTTTAGTTTAGCGCTAGAGGTACAGACAACATAGGATAGCTCGCCGGTCGAAGCAGAAACTCCGCTAAAAAGTTCTGAAGCCTGCACACAAAAATTAGTAGCAAAAACTGAAATAAAACTTATGATTATGAATCGACTACGTGACACCATGGCTTTTCATCGGCAGGTCCACGGATTAGTTAAGTCTAGAAATAACCACCGTCGTGCACGCTCTATAGAATTCGCTACCACGGCGGCTTTGCAGGATTTCAAATCGACTTACATCGAGTTTTAAAACCGCCAGAATGATAAGTTTGCGGCCAACATCTTATTTACCAAAGAGATAACGAAAAACATTTAAACCAGCCTATTGAACTTCAATCTGAGTTGGATCACATATAACTGGTTTTCCGTGCTGAGTAATTGTTTGTGGTTTGAGTACTTTTCCAGACGCAGAAACTGCACTTCGAACCATGGTTACAACCCTGCTTGAGCCGTCGATAGATGAAACCCGCTGATCAACTACTTCAAAAGTGACTTGCTCGCCTGCAGACAACTCTTTTGCAAATTTTGATAATACGAACTGGGGTTTGCAACTGACAAACATGTTGTCACCAACAAATTGGGTCAGTGATCCACCGCAATTAAATTCAGCTGCGAA
>JAYTMU010000212.1:0-9945 GCA_043728195.1 Bdellovibrionales bacterium | reverse complement strand
AAGCTATTGTTATGATTAGCTTTCGCCTCTGGTAGTGAGTCGTTCGTGGTGCATTGGTTCAACGAGGAATCAAGCGCTTAGGATGATGAAGTGGTTTTTTAGTGAGACAAATTCTTGGAGATTTCCAAGATAGTTAAGGAGTTTAACTATGCCTTTGGTAAGCGAGTTTTTTGGAATAAAAATTTATATGTACTGGGCTGATCACTTTCCAATGCATTTTCATGCTGAGTACGGGTCATCAAAGGCACTTATTTCTATTCAAGAAGCCGCTGTAATAAAAGGTGTGCTTCCGGCAAAACAATTAAAATTAGTTTTAGCATGGTGTGAAATTCATAAAGACGAGCTTATTCAAAACTGGAATTCATCACTTAACCATGGCGAGATTGCAAAAATAGGACCTTTAAAATAAGGATTAAAAAATGTTAAAAAGAGTCATTCAAGTTAAGCCAAATTTTGATTTTACAGTTTATATTTATTTTAACGATGGAAAAATAAAATTATATGATATGAAACCTTTTTTAAATAAAGGTGTGTTCGTTCAAATTTCAGACGTAGATAATTTTTTAAATAAGTGCACAGTTATGAATGGAACATTGGCTTGGGATTTAAGTGGAAAGTTTGATCCAACAAATTGTATTGATATGGATCCAGAATCTATTTATATGACAGCCGTTGACGTTGCGGTTGATCCGCTTGGGCAGGAAAGTGCTTAGATATGGGTCGTAATAACAGTCATGATAAGCTTCCAAATAAAGTAGGCATATTGCCGCAAGTATTTATAGATAAAGAAAGTGATTTTGCTGCCATTAAAATTGCAAAAGGTATTGAGCATAAATCTTATGAGCAAGATGGCTTTATTTTTTGTGAAGACAAAGCCGGTCGGATCATTGAAATTCAATTTTTGAATTTAAGTAAGTTGCGGGCTCTTTCAAAAAAAGTAACAGGGTCAGTCAATCGGACGAAATTTTGCATCCAAACACATTTTGGCCACTTTGGGAAAATGCTTAAAAACTATAGGCCGAGCTTACTTCTTATGGTTTCAAATGTCTTTCTTGTCTGGCCGACCATTGGTCTTGAATCAGCATCTCTTTCAAACTGAGTTAAAAGAGCATCCAAAGCTTCGCGACCGTCTTTGGTCTTAACTGCATCGACTGGCCTAAGCCCGCCGAGAGCTGGGATTGAATCCATAATCCAGTTGTCCCAATGAGTTTTCATCATATCTTCCATATGTTTTCTAATCTCAGGATTCGACATCATTTCTTCTTGTTCTTTTGCCATCGCAATTTTTTTTGTCTTAGACGTTTTGGCTTCCTTTAGTTGGGATTCAATCGACTCAATAAGAGTTGAGTTCAACTTCCAGCCCGTAGGCATTCTCTTCTTTATTTCTTTTTGAAAAAGATCACTTCGCTCTTTCGAATTAACCTCAACGACCATTTTCTTGCCGTCAATTTTGATATGTCCCCAAACTGTATTGTCCCAAGTCTTGTGCTTCTTATTACCCTTTTTAAGCCAAGAGAAATCAATGGACGTAATTTTACCTGATTTGTCGATCTCAGCGTCGTCCAGCAACTCTTCTCGACTCGTATTAAAGCAAAGTTCATGGAGTGCCTCAAATATATCGTCTGGACTTTCAATCTCAAAAATAAGTTTATGGGGAACCATCAGGTGGCCATCTGTATTTGTAATGATTCGCTTCGGTGGGATAGTTAACGAATCGTAAATATATCGATAGACCTCAAGAACTTCAATGCCCCACTCGTTCAAAAGTTCTTGATCGATGACCTTGTTTTTCTTTTGCATTCTTTTTCTAAGATCGATGATTTGAGGTTTAAAGTCAGGGCGAATAATTATTGGCGCACACGCCTCGAGAATATCAATGTCATCAATTGACATTACTTTTCCAAAAAACATGTCGCCCTTTTGAACCCCTTGAGTGGCCTTCTTTTCTAAGACGTTGTGAAACTCTTCAGTCAAAACGTCTTTTAATTTCAAAGATTTGTCCGGGACTATTTCTAGGATTTCAAAAAAACTAAAAGAGGTACTGCAACATTCACGTAGATACTGTTCTTCATCGGAAGAAATACCTTTACCTGATTCGGCGAGCGATAGGGCCGGCGGCATATCCGGAGCATCTTCAAGTAGGTTGCCATCGACATCTGGATACCAATCATAAAAAAGCCAAGGTATGAAAATTGTTAGTTCCTTGGACTCAAGATCAAAACCATCTTCAGTATCAAAAAGTTGAAACTCATTGTATGCCTCGTTGATAGCTTCAGGTCCATACACTTTAGAAATATGATTCATGAGTTTGTTGATAAGACCAGTTTTAATGGCCGACCATCGACGCTTTTTAAACTCATCTTGGCTCGGCTGACTTTCAACTAAGCAACACTTTTTATATTTTTTGCCGCTACCACAAGAGCAGGGGTCATTTCGTCCAATACTCATTTGCGATAAGTTGTATCAAAGCTTGATCCGGCCGTCCAGAATATCAACAGAAATTGATTCACAATGTCTTGGTTAAATAGACTGCTCAATAAGGTCGGCAAGTGCAGTTTGTCGTTTGCGATTATCAATCTGGCCAACGGCCATTGCAAAGGCTTTTCGACTCCCTACAAATACGGCCAGTTTCTTAGCACGCGTGAGCCCTGTATAAATCAGATTTCTAAAAAGCATATTAAAGTGCTGACCTAAAACGGGAATTACAACGACCTGAAATTCACTCCCTTGAGATTTGTGAATCGTTATCGCGTAGGCAAGCGAAAGGTCACTCAAGTCTTCTTTTTCAAAACAAACAACGCGCTCTTCGCCGCCTGAAAAACAAACTTCGCAGGTCATATCTTCAGAATCTACTTGAGTTACACGTCCGATATCACCGTTGAAAACACCAAGATTATAGTTGTTGCGAGTTTGAATCACTCGATCGCCAACTCTTAAAATACGAGCACCAACCTGAATCTGTCGTTTATTTGGAGCCTCAGGATTTGATATTTTCTGAAGTGATTCGTTTAAGCTCAGTGTGCCAAGTGTGCCGCGCACTTGAGGGGTTAAGATTTGAATTTCAACACCTTTGCCAAGCCATTCTGGAATTGTTTTTGTATAAAGCCTAACGGCAGTTTCAACAGCAGATAGCCCATAGTTGAGTGTAGACCATGGGTGGACTTTTTTTAAAACCGCCATTAGTTCTTTGGTGTTGGATTCAGCTTTTGCGAGGATATTTAAATCTACATGTTTAAACTTCTCAGGAATTGTCAGCACGGGGGCTCTAATGGACTGTTCATCGATTTCTTCAGGTCGATAAAGTTGATCAACCTCAACTCCTTCAGATGTCTTTTGAAGACGGCCTTTCCACTCTTCTCCAAGCTTTATAAGATGGCCGGTATCATCCTTCAGAGTTTGTTCAATGGCAAATTTGGCACGTTGAATAAATTTGATTTGATCTTGAGTCGCCTCATCTGCATCAATAAAAAGACAGTCATGTCCTTCAGCAAAGGCATTTGGCTTTGCAAGTGGCGAAATGATTCGTGGAACTGATCCGCTATTAATTTCATGAGCAAATCTAATAATCGATGAGGCCTGAGCTTGTCGAAACACTTTTGTAAGTCTAAAGCGCGGCACACTTTCCGTTTTTAGAAGATCAGAAAGAACATCCCCGGCACCGACAGATGGAAGCTGGTCTGGATCTCCAATAAAAAGAACTTGTGCTCCTTTAGGAACTGCCTTTAAAAGACTTGCGGCCAAACTTATATCAAGCATTGAGGTTTCATCAACAATCAAAAAATCAGTCTTGAGTGGATCCTTGTCGTCTCGCTTAAAACCATTCTTATCAGGAGCCCACTCAAGTAAGCGATGAATTGTTTTCGCTTCAAACCCAATGACCTCAGTCATTCTTTGGGCTGCACGGCCAGTGGGGGCGGCAAGGAGAACATGCTTTTTCATGGCTTTTAAAAGTTGAACCAAAGCCTTCGTACAAGTTGTTTTACCGCAACCAGGTCCGCCAGTTAAAATAGAAAATGATTCACCTGCAATACCACAAACTGATGCTTGCTGTTCATCACTGAGAGTAATTCCATTCTTTTCGCAATGTTTTGTTACCCAGGTACGGATACGGTTGACGTCGACCGGAATTGAGATCGCAAGAAGGTCTTTGACATGTTTTGTTGTAGTCAGTTCGTCAAAGTATAAACCCTTGGAGTAATAGCAGGATGCAAGCTCGCCTTCTCGATTGAGCTTTCTGTATTTTACTTGATCCGTTGAAAGTAGAGATTGAAGAACTTCAAGAATTCTTTCCGGTTCAATTTTCTCTCTCAAAAGCTCTAGGGTATTGCCGATGATCTGTTGATCGGTCAAAAAACAATGACCCTCTTCGCGACTTGCCGACAAGACATGTTTTATTCCGGCCTCAATTCGAGGCTCGCCTGTCTTTTCAAAACCCATGGCCAAAGCAATTTTATCTGCTGAGAAAAATCCAATCCCATAAATATCATGGGCCAGTCGGTAAGGGTTGGCCGAGACAGTTTGAATGGCCTTATCGCCATATGTTTTATAAATTTTGGTCGCAAATAAAGTGCTGATTCCGTAGCCCTGAAGAAAGATCATTACGTCTCTAATAGACCGGTGCTCTTCCCATGATATTTTAATTTGCTCTAGTTTTTTTTCAGCAATCCCTGGAACCAACATCAACTCTTCAATTTTACTTTCAAATACTTCGAGAGTTTTTTCATTAAAGTGGCCAACTATTCTTTTCGCGGTAGCGGGTCCAACTCCTCTGATAAGGCCAGATCCTAAGTATTTTTCTAATGCTGCGGCTGTGGCGGGCTTTTTTTCAACTGCACGAACTGCTCGGAATTGTTCACCGTGTTTCGGGTGGTGGCCCCATTCACCCCAGAATTCCATAGTAGCCCCTGCAAATACTTTGGCCTGATGAATAAGTACCGTTGTCATACGCGCGGGGTCTCGAAATGAGGTTACTTTTAAAACAGACCAACCATTTTGCTCATTGTGAAACGTAACTCGTTCAACAATGCCAGCGAGACGTTCAAGGTGTTTTTCATTTGAAATGGTTGGATTCGGTGATCCCATCAATTTTTACTCTTTATCAAAGTGGCAATCCTTCAGGGTTTACCAAGCGTAGATGGCTGGGCTTTGCAATCTGGTTCACTGGAGTCGCAACATTTAAATGTTTTAGAATACGAACGGCATTGTCAGCATTATAATTTTGAAAGCCAAGATCGGCTCGTTGTTTAATATCACTGAGAATTTGAACAGCAATATTTTGCTCGTTTTTAGATAACTGAGTTTGAAGGGCGCTTGCTATGCGGTCAGAATAAGAAAGGCCATAGTTTTCCCAGCATAAAAACATTAGCAGGTCTTTTAGAAAAATATTTGGGAGAAGACCAATCGATGACGGTGTTATGCTTAAAATGCTTTTCACCCACTCCATGCCAAGATCGCCCATGTTTCCGTATGAATCGTCCCAAGTATGGTGTTCATGAAACAGGGTCAAAGCCGCGCGGTAAACCGCATATTGATGTGCTGTTTTGTTTATGGCAGGATCTTTTGTATCAAGCTCTCGTTGAATTCTTTTCTCAACCTTACGGCTAAGGGCAAAGGTCAGTCCCTTTGGGAAATGGCCATGTTTCTTTGGTGGAACAAAAAGATCTAATAACCTTTCTGCGATTGGAGTTGGGTCAATAGGAAGTTGACTCCACATACCCCGAAAGGCCTCTTGTTCTAAAAGTCTTCGAGGGGACCTGAGCATGGGTTCACTTGGCTGATGCGATCCCTCTTGATCAATAATGTTTCGAATAGCTTTCTGCGACTCTTTTTTAACAATTCGATCGGTTAGTTTTTGTAGAATATTTTGGATAGCCCCGAATGGTTTAACTCGTATTGATAAGTCTTCAACGAGAGCAATGAGATCCTCAACTGCATCTTTTCGAAATGAAATCCAGAACTTGTTTTCCAGTCGTTTATCGACTAAGGCTTGTCGCAATAAATTCAAATCACCTTGATATTTTTGTTGAGCCGCAAGAAGGCACCATAAGTCCCAATAGGTAAACGTAAGAATAGTACCAAATGAAACAGCGATATCTGGCCCCTTGGGACCCATTCGATCGTCTACGACTGGATTTGGTAAAGTAACTGGTTCTTGTAAGCTAGGCATACTAGACCCAACCCTGGGGCTGCCACTTTAAATAGGCCTTTAGCCAAAGCTTTTGGTTTGGATTTAAACTTTTAAAGTTCAAAGAATCTATGGTGACTCGTAGTTTATTTTTCTTCCATCTGCACTTAGCTAGAACTGTCTCCGTTGTTCCACAAAATCCAACGACTTTTACGGGCTGACCAACCAACTCTGCTTCAGCACCACTAAAAATTTCATCGAGACAATTCTCCCAACTAGAAGTTATTTCTTCGTCATAAGCATCCGTAGTGACGATATCCAGGCACTGCTTAATTGTTCTTACTTCTAACAAGTCCATCGTTCATCCTCAAAGTCTTAGTTGGTTGGCCCGCAAACCTTTTCAAAGAAAAGCTGGTGGTCACGGGTCTCATTTTGATATAGTAAAGTTTCGCGTGAGAAACTTTACTATATCAAGCAACTTCAACATCAAAATCCAAGTGAAGTTTCTCAGCTAAATCCATCAATTTGTCTGCAGTGAATAAATCAATACGATACTTTACAATCTCATTAATGCGGGATGGATCTACTTTCAGTCTCTTTGCTAACTGAACTTGCGTCATGTTGTGTTCCTGAAGGTAAATAACAAACTTCTCACAAAGCTTAAACTTAACTTGATCAGCCTTCGAAGCATTCTTGGGAAGCATTCTAGAGGGCTCTGCTTTTTCAAGTTTTTTACGCATTTTAGATAGCTCTTTTTCACTTGGAAGACCCATAAATTACCTCTTCTTCTTTATTCGATGAGCATTAACAATGCCAATATAAATTGCACCGGCTTCAAGTAACCAAACAAGCTTGTAGGGTTTGTCCGAATATTCAACCAAAGTAACAAAATAAGAGTAACTCTCTTTTTCAGCGACTGGAATTTCGCGACGACCATCAAGTTCATTCACCAACTTCAATATGAGATTATCATTTATATGGTTCAAATGATTTTCTTCATAATGACTTGAAATAATCACTTCGCTAATTAGAAGTCCGTTTACCAAAATAGCTTTTATTTTATACTTACGTCTCTCACTCATTCTAGCTGTAGAGCATATCACAATATTGCGGAATTTCGCAATATTTATCTTTTGGGAATTGATTGGCTAAGTCACCATAGCAATTCAGCCTTCAGACGAAGTCAAACGAAGTGAAAAGGCCTCCAAAACAGTCGGTACAATTGATTTATCTTCTGACGCATTTCTGCGTTTTTGAATCCAAATGACAATCGACTAAACATGTAGTTAATATGAGTGGAATCCGCGGTGTCGGCGACGGCCGCCTCCACCATTTGTTCTGGGTCCGACCCGCATCCAATGCGGGTTTTTTATTTTCTAGAGATAGTTTAAACAAAACAACAACATAGAAAGACTTAAGGTCTCGTAATTCTTTTTTAGATAATCACGTTAGATCATGAAAAATCATGGCGTTTGCAGCACTTTGTAGAACTTGGCTGTAGATCGTAGGTGAACGATCTACGAGAAGTACATAGCGGTAGGTGCACTTAATAAGTTTTATTGATACGTTCGACATCTTTTGAACTAAGCCCATGTCTTGGCAATACTGGCTGACCTTCAAGCTCTGGACTTCATCGCAGGCTGATTATTTATTGAAAACATATTTTCTGGATAAATCATTAGGGATTCAAAATCAAACTGGGTAAGACCACTTACTTTCATCATTGCACTAGAAAACTTCTCGAAGTTAATTTTGAACTTTGGGTCAACGTTGTCCCAAAGCACATTCACATAGTTGTCCCTGTCTGTCCGATTTTGTTCATGTAAAAATCCTAAGCTATGCATAATTTCATGCGCGATTTCTTTTGGTGAGCAACCATTCGATAAAATAATTTTCTGATGTCCACCTATATAACCTAAATATGATTTACAGGCACCCATGCCCTGTTCAAATACGATTGCATCTTCTTGATCTACATAGGGAACAAAATGAATATTCGTTCCCGAAAACAAAGCTAAAGCCTGAAGCACTCTGTCGGGATTGGTTAAGTTAGGTTGAATGAAATAGGGTATTTCCGTTGTTGGCCAAATTTGTAGGCTAGGTTCATTTACATTCCCAGATAAGCTTTTTAAAAGGGTATCCCGCGGAACTTCGCCGATAATTATATCCCCTTGAGTTACGGCCAAGCCATCGTCAATAACATATGTTAAAAGTGGAGCCGCGTTGATAACAGGCTTTATTTGTTTTAATGCTGGTTGAACCTCACCTGCACGCGCAACGGGGCGACTAGGAAGAGCAATTTGTTCTGCTTGTGGTTTCTGAATGTTGTCGACTTGCTCTTCTGGTTTAACTTTGCGATTTTTATAACTAGCGGATTCTGAACTTTGTATTATTTCTTTGTCGATGGATGCGTCAGTAGGTTTATTTGAATTTCTATTTGCATAGAAATAAAATAATCCTACAATTAAAATGACAAATGCAAACTTTTTCACTTAGAAACTCCGATTTGTATTAGTATGTTGGACTAAAGTCTGCGAGTTATTATAGTGAATGACTTGTATATTTTAAGATAGAAGACCGCTTTAAATTTATAACAGTAGAAAAATCTCGCTAGAGCAGATGCCCAAAGTTTTGCGTGTGAATGTACTAATTAGAATACATTTTAAAGTGAAGCTGCAGCAGCTTTGTCTTTTGAGGAAACCGATGTATTGCTAGGTTCTTCTTTGGATTTAACAGAGCTAGTTAAATTAGCTGGCTGATAAACGTAAACTTCTAAAGCCGGTAAGTGACTCAAGTGCTTTTCGATCAACAGCTTAACATCAGACCAATTTAAGCCGCCTAAGCCACAACCAAGAGCAGGAAGAGCGATACTTGTAATACCCATGTCTTCATAGTTACTGGCTAAATAGGCCAACCCAGCATCAATATCACCTAGCAAAGATTTATCTTTCCAGTGACGCTTAGTTGGGAAATTAAGAATCTGTTTGTCGTTCGACTCCCATAAGTACGGCTGACCAATCACAACTTTTTTATCCGAACATCGGATCGAGTAGTCCGCATACATATCAGGAAAATTATTTTTAAATTCTAAAGCTAAACCAGCACCCATAACGCCAACGCAGTTAATTGGGTTAGAAATAACCTGAGCCGCTGACGTTAGAATGTTGCCTGTTAAGTATGTTATCACTTTTGAACCTTTGGTTTAAAGAACCAGTTGCCACTGATATTCATATTCAAATTTAAACCAGAAACCTTAATTTTGTCTATGACATACTGTTTGGCCGTTTCAGAGCTGCAAAGAATGTCAAATATGTGTTCAGGAGCTATTCTGGCAGGGATTAGAATCTCAGCTTGCTTACGTCTTTTCTTTTCGTCATCGCCAACCCATGAAAACGCATTAATTGCGGTAGGATCGACAGCTTGCAGGTCAGCCAGAGCATTAAACATATAGAACTTGGTCGCATTGGAACGTGCATTGCCATAGCTAAATACGACGTCAGGTAATTGTAAAATATTCAGAGAGAACCTTAGGTAAAGAAACTCCTCGTTGCGATCTTGGTATTTTACCACCAGCGGAGTTTTCGGACCAAAATAAAGCGGCACGTAATCATGCAAATTTTTTTGTGTAACAGGAATAATTTTATGTTCTCTGCCGAGCTGAACACTTGGATCTGAAATATCCACATACACTGTATTTTTCATAGCAGAATGACAAAGCAGTCCATCTTGAAGAATACCAAGCAAATTATCTCTGTGAAGAAAGTGCGATGCTGGTCCCAAAGTATACTTAGCTTTAATCTTTTTATATAATTCGTCGTCCA
>JAYTMU010000211.1:0-1632 GCA_043728195.1 Bdellovibrionales bacterium | reverse complement strand
AGTTTCATAAGTGGTATAGGGAACTTGAACTGTGTAAGGAACCTCTGCCACGTATGATTCTGTCGACTGGTATGGTACTTCAACCGTGTAAGTTTCTTCGACCTGATACGGAACTTGCACTGTATATTCTGCTTCATAAGATTCTGTCTTAAAAAGATTTTTTGTTAGCGAAGACACAACTGGGTTTGCAGAAGTGCTTGAACGCTGAATCTTCACCTTCGTTTGCTCGGAAGGAGCAGGTGCCGCTACCGAGTGCATTGAAATTAAGCCTATTAAACCAGCAGCGATAAATATTGCGCGCTTACAAATTGCCGAATATATCATTTTGTCCCCTTTTTTTTAGACAGAAGGGGAGCAAAGCAAAGACAGTGCCACTTAACAAATAAAAAAAGGATGTCATTTAGACACCCTTTTTTTATTTTTCGAAATCTAAATTAAAAAGGAACGGCGTACTTTACTTCTTCGCTAAATGTTGATCGATGATTTCTTTGAAAGCTGGGAACGGGTAGGCTCCGCGTAATGAAACACCGTTAATTAAGAATCCTGGTGTTCCGCTCATGTTGAATTTTTTTGCTTCTTCCATGTCAGCATTGATGCGGGCTTGGATTTTTTCGTCTTTAAGATCGGCTTCTAACTTCTTTGCATCTACACCAAGTTTTTTAGCGACTTCTTTAAAGTAGCCTTCGCCTTTATCTTTTAACATACCTTGATTTTCAAAAATAGCATCGTGAAATTTTTCAGCCTTACCAGCGTCTTGCTTGGCAATTGCTTCGAAATACTTAGCTGCAGGCATAGCTAACGGATGGAAATCTAGTGGTAAGTGTTTGAACACGACGCGCACTTTATCGCCGTAAGCTTTGCGAACTTCTTGAATGGTTTGAAAACCGCGTGAGCAATACGGGCACTGAAAATCAGAATACTCAATAATCGTAATCGCAGCATCTTTGTTACCAAAGATAACTCGGCCATCTTCAACAACTGGAGTTAGTGGATTTGTAAATTCAGCTTGCCGAGATTTTTTTTCGTCGTCTTGCGCTTTTTCAGCACCGACTTTTTGTGCGTCTTGCGCAGCTTTATTAACGATTTCAATAAATTTTGCTGGATCTTTTTCGATAGCAGCAAAAACGATTGAAGGATCTTTCTCAACAGCTTCTTTAAGTTGTTTAGCAGATGGTGCGCAAGCAGCTATTGTAAATGCTGCGGTAACGACTGTTAATAATGATAGAATACGACTTGTTTTCAAATTTTTCCTCCGGTTAGGGTCTATGTCTTAAGCTCGAATAGTGTGTCACAGCTATTTGAAAACGAAAATTCTTTTTTTAGTCTCGACATGACTCGTCTGAGGTCTAGACAGAAGCATCAGCCCTAAAAATTCTGCAAAACCTAGGATATAGTATTTTTTATGAACAAAAAAATATTTATTACTGCAGTTTTGGGTGGTTGTTGTTTATTTCTTATCAGTTGCGCGTCATCGAACGGAACAACACGTTCTGCAGAGATTCAGATGTCGTACCAAAAACTGAAATTATTGGATTTGGATCAAATGACAGAAATCATGCAGCAGAAAGTTAAAGCCGCCAAAAATACGAATTCACTGCAGCCACTGGAAGAAGGCTTAGAAATTTGTTTAAG
>JAYTMU010000210.1:0-4081 GCA_043728195.1 Bdellovibrionales bacterium | reverse complement strand
AGGACAGCGCATTGGAACATTTGAGATGGGAAGCACCGTCATTATGATTTACCCCGAACAAATAAATTTAAATCTGTTAGATATTAAAGATGGTAAAGTGAATTTTGGACAGTCTTTAATAAGCCTGCCAACGAAGGGTTAAAGATTATGGTTCTAAATATCAAAGATATCTCGAAGTCTTACAACAAAGGTCAACTTTCTGTTTTAAGTCACATCAATCTGCAAGTGCAAGCAGGTGAATTTATTTGTCTTATGGGACAGAGTGGTTCAGGTAAAAGCACCTTGATGCATATTATGGGTGGTTTAGATACGCCTGATCACGGCGAGGTTTTCTTTGCTGGAAAATCTTTAAACAAATTAACTGATACCGAAATGTCTTTAATTCGTAGAACGCAGTTGGGTTTTATTTTTCAATTTTTTAATTTGCTGCCGACAATGACTGCTTTAGAAAATGTAATGCTACCGGCACTTATTGACGGCGCCGAATTTTCGAAAGCCGAACGTAGGGCCTACGAATTACTTGATTTAATGGAAATGAAAGACCGGGCAGGGCATCGTCCGGCAGAGCTTTCAGGCGGTCAGATGCAGCGGGTAGCCATAGCAAGATCATTATTTTCACAACCTAAACTCATTTTAGCAGATGAGCCCACCGGAAATCTAGATTCAAAAACGGGCGAAAACGTGCTGAATCTTTTGAAAAAAATAAATCAAGAATTTAAGCAAACTTTAATTATGGTGACCCACGATTCGAAGGCTGCAAGTTACGCATCACGAATAATTCGTTTAAGCGACGGAAAAATTGTCGGTGATACGCAAGAGAAACTGCAGTGAAAACCCTAATCCGGATTATTTCACTTCGTCACTACACAGTTCATAAAATGAGGTCAGTCTTAACGTTGCTTGGCATCGTATTAGGTGTCGCGCTGTACATGAGCGTTAGCACGCTAACCCGCTCGACACAAAATTCATTTAAGGAAAGCATTGAAGCCCTGGTTGGAGAATCAAAAATATCTATTACTGCAAGTGAATCTGGCTACTCTGAAAAAGTCATCGAGCAGGTCGAGGCTATCGATAGCGTAAAATATGTTGTTCCTGTAATAGAAAATAAAGCTTATTTTTTAAATAGCAAAAAGGAAATGATTCAAGTTGTTGTGTTAGGGTTAGATTTATTAAAAGAGGGATCTGTTCGAAGCTATGAAACGGAAGAGGGTGAAGACCTTTTGCAAGATCCTTTAGTTTTTCTAAATCAACCGGATTCGATCATTATCACCCAGACTTTTGCTTTAGATAATGCTTTGAAAATGAATGACCAAATTCAGCTGATGACTTCAAACGGACCGAAAGACTTTGTTGTTCGGGGACTACTTAAGCCAAAAGGAGTAGCTAAGGCTTTTGGCGGATCGCTAATGATTATGGATGTTGACGGCGCCAGGGTCAGTTTTCGCAAAGAAGGAAAGATTGATCGATTAGACATTGTTCCTAAAGATGGTCAGTCCGACCAATCAGTGAAACAGAAAATTGAAAAGGAACTAGGTCCGTCATTTTTAGTGCAGTTACCTGACGGACAAGTGCAGTCGTTGTTTAAACTGGTCGACGCCTTTAACGGATTACTTCAAATGATGGGTATCGTTTGTTTATTAACGGCTGCATTTCTAGTTTACAATACGATATCAATTTCTATTAAGGACCGCGAAGTCGAAATTGCGACGCTTAAAACCTTGGGAATGACACGTTTGAAAGTCGTTTTATTTTTTCTGGGCGAAGCGTTCATATTAGGATTTTTAGGCTCCGTTTTAGGATGCGTTCTAGGAGCTTTTTTAGCCTACGCTATGTTGGACGCTGTGAATGCATCATTAAGTGCCCAGATGCTTTCAAATGCTAAAGTTAATTCAATCGTAATAACATTTGATGTTGTTCTAATGTCGCTGACTTTGGGGACGATGGTTACCATACTTTCTGTTTTAAAGCCGGCATGGTCTGCTAGCCGAATCGATCCTATAACAGTGCTTAAGAAAAATAATTCCACAGTCGACAGTGATTTGATGTTAAATAAAGTACTACTCCTGGGACCTGTCCTACTTGGAATATTAATTCTAAGTTTTACGTTGGAAGATTCTAATGCGCTTTTTACATCCCAGTGCATCTTATTTTTGGCAGCCGTAATTTTGACAGCAACTTTATGTGTAAAATTCATTTTGCAAGGGTTACGAAAGCTAAGCTATCAGTTAGGAATGAGCAGGCTGCTTATTGTTATCGACGGCTTACTGCGTACGCCAAAAACGACGTGGGTAAGTGTTGTTGGTTTATCTGTTAGTTTATTTATGGCGGTGGCTTTTTCTACCGTTAATTATAGTTTTACGACAAACATCAAAAATTGGTTTGATCGGGTGTTTGTCGCCGATTATATGTTGGCCTTAGGCTCTGGTGTTATTGGAAATAATGTTCAACCTTTTCACGAAAGTAAAATTAAAGATATAGAACGTGTGCCAGGTGTGCAAAAGAATGATAAAGCCAATGTGCTTGCCATCCGCTTCACGGAATTTGTTTATAATAATCAGATCATTAAAATCAAAGCAATCGATCAGCCACCTGCTAATGCAAATTTTCAAAATATTGATTTAATCGAAGCTGATCCAAAGATTATAACCCCGCAGCTTTTTTCTGGCGACACAGTTATTATTTCAGAAAATATGCCACTTAATTTTGATCTTAAACTAGGTGAAACGATGCAGTTAAATACGCCCAAAGGCCCACTTAACTTAAAAATTATTGGCATTGCGCGCGATTACGCATCACCCGTGGGAGTCATTTATTTTTCTAGATCCGTGTACAAAAAGTATTGGCAAGATGAACATGTGAACGTGGTTCAAGTTTCAAAAGAAGATGGGATCAGTCTGGCGGATTTTGAACAGTCATTAAATACCCATTTAGGGCGTTTTGGTTTTGTCCCCACATCGACGGCCGATTTAAAGCTGCAGGGTTACACGAATGTAAAGGCCGCGTTTGCCCCGGCTCAGGTTATTGAATGGGTTGCAGTGTTAATTGCTTTTTTTGGCTTAATGAATTCAATTTACCTCCGTGTCCATCAGCGTATTCCTGAGTTCGGAATGTTGCGATCGATAGGAATGTCTAAACGTTTTTTATTTTTGATAATTGTCTCGGAGGCATTAGTACAGTGCTTCATAACATGTGTAATGACTGTACTATTAACCGCAACGCTTCTTCAGTTGTGGTTTGTGACAGCAATTTCACGTTTTTTAGGTTGGTATATGTCACCGTTTTTAGCAGTTAAAAACTTAAGCGTCCTAATTATTGTGGTATTAATATTTACGGTTATAGCGGCTGTTTTGCCAGCACTGCTAGTTAGAAACTTATCGATCAAAGATACAACAGTTCACGACTAAACACGTGAACCTTTAAAAGACATATGAAACTTCTGTAAATACATGATTCATTTGTTTTATTGCGGCTAAGGGTGTTGCTTCATCGATCGAATAGTGTGTCATTCCTAAAGTAAGGTCTAAATTATCAATTCCAGTCCACTTGACTGACGACCGAAAAAAATATCCCTTGGCTTCTTGAAATGTCATCACCGCATTTTGAAGCTCAAGCCGGTCATCAAAAAGTAAAGCAGTCAACCGTAGGGTAAAGCCATATTCAATATCTGCAATAAAGCCATTTGCATAATCGTTATAAATTTGCAGATTGGCAGTTAAGGTATCAATCGGATTTGCAGCATCAAAGTTGTTCGTCGGATAATTAAGTTGTTTTCTTTGGTAGTACTGTCCTTGGATTTGCATATGTTCGCCAAGTGGGCGCTCGGCTCCTACAACAAGCTCGGCCAGGTCAGGTGACTTCAAGTTTTCTTGGCCTTTCACCAAGGCAACCTGCTGGTAGGAAGCTTCTGTCCTAAAAATCCATTTATTAAAGATAACGCTGCCATCTATTCCTAATCCTTTTGAATTTTGATGGACCGGCCCAATTTGAACTGCCGATGGCGAAATATTAATAATTTGTAACTCGGACCCTTTATTTTGTCCGTAATATAAGAAAACAGATGTATCCCATTGATCTGTAACTA
>JAYTMU010000209.1:0-21843 GCA_043728195.1 Bdellovibrionales bacterium | reverse complement strand
GCCTTCGAGTGGCATAACGATCTGAATCTAGATGTCACTGCAAATTTGGCTGTTAACGTGGGCATTTCTAATGACGGAGCAGCACTAAAAGCAAATGGTGTTGATTCTAACATCAGCGTTTATAGTCCCAATTCTTCAGTGACCCGCGCTGGCCTTAGCTACACCTACTAATCCCATCAATTATTTTTACATTTTTAATTTAAAACACTTTAAACAAAGAGGTCTTTATGAAAACAGAAAGAAAAGAAAAACAAACAATAGGAATCGTACTTACAGTACTTAGCTTTATAGCTTTGTCTTCATGCACGAAAGAAATTCAATATAAACTTTTACCAAGTGCACAAAAAGAGCAAGATGTAGAAAAAAAGTTTTTTGACGAGGAAGCTGAATTTTTGTACTCATCATCACAGCAGAATTCAAGCATGTCTGCTGAAAGTGGTTTTCCATTCATTTCCAGTGAAAACAAACGAGTTAAGTTGCAGGTAACAAAAGACAGCTTGCGGATCGTAGATATCGAGCGTGACAACCGTTTTGCGTCAAACGATGCCAACAATAAACTTGTATTAGAAATACCCATCGAGCATCTACAGTACGATTGTGCGAAAGACCGCTATGGAGAATGTACCAACACCGAAGTCGCAAACGATGATGTACCGTGGATGAATAGAAATATCGTTAAGATAAAATTTGATGAAATGAAATCCGCAGAGCTTGAGCTGTTGCCTATCTTAGATAGTGCGACAATCGGTGAAAACTGTTTTGAAAACGTATCATCACGAATCAAAAAAGCTGATGTCAATGCCGAAGCTATCAATTTTCAGATAGAGCGAACATTTAAAACAAACATAAATTGCTTAGGTGACATCAAGTCATTGGCAGATGCGACAGTAACTGCGGTTTACCATTACTCTTTAGTGCGCACGGATAAAGTCCTATCGAAAGATTTTAAAACCGTTAGCTATCCTGTCGGTTCAATCGACGAGCAAACATTCGGATTCTTTTCAACGGTTCGCACTATTTTGGACGTTGATAATAACAATACTAGCACTAGCCAAAAGCAAATCATGAATCATTGGAATCCTAATCGTGAGGAAATCGTTTACCATTTAAGCGATGAATTCAATAAGCCCGAGAACAAACTTATTAAGGATTTAACGTATCTTACAGTTGGAAATTTAAACCGAGGACTAGAAACAGCTGGAATAAGTTTTAAAATTAATTTAAAAGACCCATCAGGGAAAGTGCCTGGTGATATTCGAAATAGCATGATTGTGCTTGTCGAAGACCCAGTAGCAACAAGTGTTATTGGCTATGGACCGCAAACCGAAGACCCGGTGACAGGCGAAATTGTGTCAGCACGGACCGTTATGTTCTTAGGTACGATCAAGAAATTTGTAAAGTACACTTACGACGAAATCATTCGTGAAAAACGCGAACAAGCACAAAGTGTGAAAGCAGCTTCTACGCTGAAATTGTCTGATACATTGATTAAGCAAGTGCAATCATTAAAAAAGCATAGCAAAGTTTTCGATGCTATAGCGCTTAAGCAACCACACGCGATCAGCGCTGGTAAACCTAGCGTAGCCAGAAACTCTGCTAGTTCAATTGTTTCAACAGCTAAAGTTTCTCAGATTAAAAAACATTTGAAAAATTATGTTGCAGTAAAGAATGCTCAGTTTTCAGGTGACGATACCGCAGCTGCCAAATTAAAAGCTAAGATGCAGTACCTGCAACACGCGAAAAACTGCGCTTTCGCACCATCTGTGGAAGGTGTTTCTGGCAAAGTTAGCAAAGAATTGCTATCGCAGTTTCCTGCTGACGCAAAACCATGGGATCAGCTAAGCAACAAAGAAAAGGATGCGGCCATTGCTTTGATCTTGCCACAGATTTGGATTCCAACATTAATTCATGAGTTGGGTCACAACTTAGGCTTACGTCATAATTTTGCGGCTTCAGAAGATAAAAAGAACTTTTTGTCAGAAGATGAATTGGTACAAGAAAAAGTCGATCACCTGATTCCGTTTAGCTCGGTCATGGACTATGGCAATGACTTAAAAGCGTTACCTGTTTTAGGAAAATACGATATTGCTGCACTAAAATTCGCATACCTTAGACAAGTTGAAGTTGTTGGCAAAGATGGCGCCACTAAAAAAGTAGCGGTAACGGACACCTTAGAAAGCATGAAGGCTGATTTAGCAAAAAATGAACAGGCTTTAAAAGAATACATGTTTTGTACAGACGAACACGTGGGCATCAATGCAGGTTGCAAACGTTTCGATTTAGGAACGACATACACAGAGATCGTACAAAATTTAATATCTGATTACGAAAATGCGTATTCTAATCGTAACTTACGTGCCGGACGTGCCAATATGAGCCTTGTTGACGATTTAAATTACGCAAATCGTATCAACCAGATTTTTGAAGAGCTGCGAATTATGCTTGAAGTGAAAGAACGCGTTAAGTACCGTTTTAATTTAGCGGACACGGCCCCTGAATGGGAAAGTATTGAATTCTTAGCCGATCTTAAAGGCGCAGCGTTTATCGGCGGAAATTTCTTAGCTCGTGTTGTTTTGGTACCAGATGCAACCTGTGCCGTAGCACTAGCTGAAAAACCACTTGAAGTGATCGCAGTCGAGCGATTAGAAGTTCTAAGCCCCGATGCTATCTCGTGTTTCAAGGTCGAGATGAATCCAAAGTATGTCGTGGTTGCTCAAGGTGGAAAGTTGTTTAACTCGAAAAAAGATCCAGAAAGCACGAATGCCTACGCTGATCAAATCGATGTGCGTGGTATTTGGTTAGATAAGGTTCAAGCTATCAGAAACTTAGTAAATCGAGAAATCGGTGTACCAAGCATGGATGAAAATTCTGATAGTTTTTTGAATGTGTCAGAACTTCGTGGCGGAATTTTAGGAATGGTTGATGGCTTAACAAACAATAATGTGGTTGATGTTGTTCCCTTCACGTTAGCAGACGGATCAACGGTAGCGTTTGAAATCGGCTACGATTTGGGTGAGTCACAAGTGATCAAGAAGCCACTATTACTTTCTTTGGTCAGACCATCGTCCGTAGGAGTTGTTGCTAACTTACTTGGTGTTAATGCCGCTGGCACCACGCCGCTTCAGCAAACGATATTAAAAACTGTCGCGACCGAAGCTTTAGATGCAACACGTACACATGAAGACGATAAAGTTATCGCAGCAAAGTACAGTGTTTATAAAACAAATCGTATCAACGATTCGAACACTGGCAAAGACGTGCTAAAGAAAGTAGTTGGCTCTGATATATTTATGGCGACTAATACAAATACGTTGGCCGTTGAAACGATACAGAACTTAGAAGTGGGCGAAGCTTTAGAAAAGCTAGCACCCGAAAAAGCTGAAGAAATTTTAAAAGCAAAAATAGCGGCTGAAGCTATGTCAGAAACAGCGACCGACGACGAGAAAGCTGTATGGGCATTATCTGCTGAAACAATTGATGCTTATGTTGCTGGAGTCATTAAGCCAACAGCGTTCTATACACAACTTTTACTGGCAATGCCATTAGCTAGGTAACTTTTAAATACACAGTTATGTAAAAGGCGGCTGCGTGAAAACGTAGCCGTTCTTTTTTACCCAACTATTTATATAATTTTTATAACAGCAGTTGCGGCCGCAATTACTAGTGTAACTATGGACCCAAGCTTTATAGTAAGACGGTATTCCGACTGAAGCATTTTATGTTCAAGGCGCTCTATTGACGTCTCAACTTTAGCTTCAAGATTTCTAATGTCCTGTTTTGTAGCCATATTAACCGACTGTCTTCAGCCACTGAATCATCATCTGCACCGGTTGGCCACTACCACCCGCTTGCGATAAAGCGCCAGTCGTTTTATCGGTCCAGGCATAAATATCTAAGTGGGCCCATTTTTTTCCAGCAGTGAATTTTTCTAAGAAAAGTGCAGCTGTAATGGCGCCACCAAAACCATCGGCCGAGTTTTTAAAATCAGCGAAGTTTGAACTTAACGAAGCAAAGTATTTGCCAACCAGTGGAATTCTCCAAGCATGATCACCTGCAGCTTGGCCGGCATTACAAATTTGTTCGGCCAGCTGGTCATTGTTAGAAAAAATTCCGGCAACTTCAGCCCCTAGCGCAACTTTTATGGCACCAGTTAGTGTTGCTATATCAACTAAAATTTCAGGTTCGTCTTTGCCTTTTTGAGTTACGGCAACATCCATCACGTCGGCTAATACCAATCGACCCTCGGCATCGGTGTTATCAATTTCTACAACGTAACCAGCACGCGAGGTGTACAAATCACTTGGGCGCATTGAACTTGCATCCACGGAATTTTCGGCCATTGCTAAATAAAAATCGCACGGTCTAGTAAAATTTGAATTTGCTACCCAATGCGCAATAGCCAAGACAGCGGCCGATCCACCCATATCTTTTTTCATCATGCGCATTCCTGATGACGGCTTGATGTCTAAACCACCTGTGTCGAAAGTTATTCCTTTGCCTACGAAAGCAATTGGCTTTTTTGCAGTTGCCTTTTTTGGGCGGTACTTTAGGTGAATCATTTTTGGCGGGGTATCCGACCCAGCACCGGTTGCCAGAAGTAATCCCATTTTTTCTAAGGCTAATTTTTTTTCATCCCAGATAGCTATTTTCGTATTTGGAAATTTTAGATTTTTGGTTACAAAGTCGGCCATCGTTTGCGGATTCAGTTCGTTGGGTGGTAAATTGACAAGGTGCCGAGCTAATTGCACACACGCGGCTTCAAGCTGCGCATTCGATATGATTTGCGCAGAAAGTTTTGTTGCGTCGGATTTTAAATAGAGCTTCGGAAAGGTTGTTTTTTTTCCAGAATAAATTTGAAAAAAATTATACGCAGCAAGTTCAGCACCGATCACAAAGGCGCGGGGAATATCGACCGATTTGCACTGGCTAAAATAAACCTGCAAGTTTTCAATACTTTGACTTTTTGCTGCCGATAAAATGGTGCCAGCTTGATCACGAAACCAGCTGTACGCGGATTCATCTAGCAGCCCATAATGTTGACCTTTTTTTATTTCAGCATTTTTTAAAATCCAAACGGGTCCGCTGTGGCCAACAAAATGCTGTGTTCGCTTATCGGAACCCAGCAACTTCTTTATCTGAAAATCTTGTGCATGGGTTTCTAAGATTTGCTTATATTCTTTCTGTAACTGAGTTTTGTTTGTTGATCCCAAAACATAGACAATCCCATGTGGGCTATCTGACAAGCTGATTTCGAATTTTAGTAAGGATTGTGTCACAGTTTGAATACTCATATATTGACCTCGTGGTAATTGGTACTATCCTGCCTTAGTCATGACAGAATATGCAACTGTGAACATTAAGCTAGGTTTGTATAACGTTGAAAATCTTTTTCTGATGTTCGATCATCCCGTCCCTGCAAATTTTAACACGCTTCCCGAAGACCAATGGCAGAAACTTTCAACTTCAGTGTACGACAATAAGCCACTGAATAAATGCCTAGAGATTGCTAAAATTATTAAAGAAAATAAACCTGACATCATGATGTTTTGCGAAGTTGGCGGTCTTGAATCTTTAAAAAATTTCAACCAACTTTTTTTAAATAATTCCTATTCCTGCATTTTGCTAGAAGGCAATTCAAACCGAAATATTGATGTCGGCTACTTGATAAAAAAAGATCTATCCTTTTACTATGATGTCGTCAGCAATAAGCACCGACCGATCAATTTTTTATATCCACACGAAGTAACCTCACAAGCCCACGGTTTTAAAATTAAGGCACCTTCGCATACCTTTTCCAGAGACTTAGTCGAACTTCGCTTATTTAGCAGCAACCGGGAAAAGCCATTCCTAATCATTTTACTGACGCATTTAAAATCGCGTTTGGATCCCGAGCGCATCGACCCCGGCGGCGCTGAACGGCGCGCGGCTGAACTTAAAACAGCTGTTACGATTTACAATGAACTTACTGAACAGTTTCCAGAAGCTTCTGTATTGTTTTGCGGCGACTTAAATGGCTTTGCGGGAAAGCCCGCTACTGATCCAGAATTTTTACCCATTTACGCGCAAACAGATCTTCAAGACATATTTGAAGTGGCTGGGCTAAGTGTTGATAAACGCTCTACATTTTATCAAATAAAAAGTGGCGCCAAGGTTGATGGACGACAAATAGACTACTGCTTTATTCCAAAAAAGATTTGGCCAAACTTGCGAGTGGAAAATAGCGGAGTGTATTTGTATAAAGACAAATTTGGCTTAGCGATGGATCCACCCACCACTATGGAGTCCAAGTCTCAGCTGCCTTCTGACCACTATCCCCTATTTTTTACTCTTGAAAAGCTGCCGATTTGATGAGATTTTTAAGGGCATGAGCTTAAAAAAAATTCAGACACCAGTTTTTGAGATAACGGCAACTTCTGTGTATGTGCCAACAGAATCTGCCCCGGATCAAAACAGATACTTTTTTGCTTACAAAATTTCAGTGAAAAATAAAGGTAATCAGGATGCGCAGCTGATGAGTCGACATTGGATAATTACCGATGCCTTAGGTCACACAGAAGAAATACGCGGACCTGGTATTGTCGGTCTTCAACCACGAATAACCGTAGGCCAAGCATTTGAATACGACAGTGCGTGTCCGTTACGAACGGCCTCGGGCAGTATGAAGGGCTACTACCATTTCATAAGTGATGATGGTGAACCTTTTGAAGTTGAAATACCTGAATTTTATTTAATTTCGCCCCAGGCGATGCACTAGCTTTTTAATAACACGCAGCTGTTCACTGTAATCCATACTGTACACATCATCTTTTAACATTTGCTCTGGTAGTAGGGGCAGATGGACAAATAGCGAAGGCGGCTTCGTAAAGTGGCGTAGTACCTGGTAATACAATTCATTACACACGTAGGTCCCTGCTGAAAACGAGATGTTAAAATCGTCATCACCAGCGAACATTTTTTCAAGCGGTACAGAAGTCATCAGCGCCATATCTGAATCTGGTACGATTGGACCCGCCGCAGGTTTGGTATTTTTCTCATCGGCATACTGGGAATAAATCCAATTTATTGCCACTTTTTCTAAGCATATCTTTTGGCGATTTCGCGCCTGTCCTAATAGCAAAATAAAATCAGGGTTTAATTCAATAATTTTTTCGTGCAGAACACAGAATGCATTCTTGTATTCGACTGGCAAAATAATGGAAGTCACGGCGGAAAATTCGACAGCTAAAGACTTCGCAATCAGGGCACTAGGGTTTACGGTTTGCCCAAGAAAAGGAGCAAATCCCGAAACTAAAATGTTCATGGAGATCTTAAAAAACGATTCCAGTTCGCATCATTGCTGCTGTCACCCGTTTGATAAACATAACGTTCGTGCAAACGACCCGCTTTGCCAAACCAAAA
Organism: Bdellovibrionales bacterium; assembly: GCA_043728195.1. Lineage (GTDB taxonomy): Bacteria > Bdellovibrionota > Bdellovibrionia > Bdellovibrionales > Bdellovibrionaceae > Pseudobdellovibrio. The sequence goes on along the minus strand of JAYTMU010000209.1, from coordinate 14,445 downwards.
TTCAATCTCTGACGGCTCAATGCGAAAGCCACCCCAGTGTGGTGGTCTGGTAACTAGTTTGCCTGCAAATTTCAGTTCTATCGCGTCAAGTTTTTGTTGAAAGCTTTCAAAGGATTCTATTTTTTCGGATTGGTTTGAAGACCATGCGCCTAGCTGGCTAAGCCTAGGTCGTGATGCAAAATAACTGTCAGATTCAGCGGGTGATAATTTTTCAGCCTTGCCTTCAATACGAATCTGTTGATCTAAATGCGGCCAAAAAAAAGTGGCCGCAACTTTATTATTTTTTTCAAGCTCTTGGCCTTTGCGGCCGTCATAGTTGGTAAAAAAAGAAAACCCTCTGCGTATCATTCCTTTATAAAGAACAATTCTAACAGAGGGTTGTAAATTTGCACCTACGGTAGCTAGTGCCATGGCGTTGTGCTCTGGCACTCCTTTAATTTGCGCGGCCTTGAATAAGTTTAAGAAATTTGTAATGGGGTCTTTCTTAAAATCAAAACTCATGGGCAGCGCTTCGCTTTCTGAATCAATTACTTCTTTGCGGGCTTCGCGGCAGCAGGTTTGCCTGGTGCCGCTGGTGCAGCTGGAGCAGCTGGCTTAGCGCCGGCTTTTACGATTTCAAGCAATTCAACTTCGAAAACTAACGCCGAATTTGCCGGAATTCCAGGGCGGCCCGATGGTCCGTAACCTAATTCAGGTGGAATAAATAATTTGTATTTAGAACCGACCTTCATCATCTGCAAAGCTTCAGTCCAACCTGCGATAACGCCGCCTACTGGAAATTCAGCTGGCTGACCACGATCGATCGATGAGTCAAATTTTTCACCATTAACTAAAGTACCAACATAGTGACACTTTACATTATCTTCTTTTTTAGGCATCGGTCCGTCGCCCTCTTTAAGAACGATGTACTGAAGTCCAGAAGCCGTTAACTTAACACCTTCTGCAGTTTTGTTCTTTTCCAAAAATTCAGCTGACTTCTTTTTGTTAGTCTCGCCTTCTTCTTGTTGCTTCTTCATTGACGATTCTTGCAACTTCATCATTGCCTTTTGAATATCTTCTTTAGTCATTTCTGACTTACCCTGACCAGCATCTTTCATTGAGGCAACTAACGTGTTGGCATCAAAGTCGATGTTTTGGGCTTTTAAATTCTGACCGATTTGCTGACCGATAGCATAAGATGCTTGGCCTTTGTCAGATTTTAAATCTGGTTTGTTACATGCAGTCAGAGCTAAAGCAGCTGCTGCGATTACTAAAATTTTTGTCATACGAATCCTTTCAATTATGATTTCGTTATAAATTTAAGGCGCTCTATTAACGCTGTTTTTATTAATTCTTGTGTTCAGCTTTAAATCATGCTCGAATTCCTAGGGATTTCAAACACATAACATGCTGCACACAACGCTATATTTTTTAGCCCTTTTAAGTCTTTCGACCGCGCCTAATTGGGCGCGACTAAGCTTAATGCCCGTCGATGTTTTAGGATTTTGGCGACTTTCATTCGCATCAACATTGCTTTTCGCCTGGATTTTCATTCTAAAGCGGCAGCGCTTACCGCAGTTTACTCGAAACTTTTTTTGGATACTTCTATCCGGTTTTTTTTTCTTTGCCCATTTATGGACCTACAAGTACGCCGCTAAAAACACCACAATTGCTAACACTATGATCTTCTTTGGAACAAATCCCGTCTGGACCACGTGCGGATCCATCTTTTTTTTCAACGAGCGTTTTACGCAAAGACTTGCTATTTCGTATTCTCTAGCGGTCATCGGTATGATTATTTTGGTCTCGAGACAGTTTGCAGTGCATTCTAGCGGTCTGCTTGGCGATGTTTCGGCGATAGCTTCAGCCGTGTTTTTTTCTGCCTACATCCTGACCGGAAAAAAAGCTCGTATTTACTTTTCCAATTCAATCTATGCTGCTTTTCAATATTTGACCTGTGCTATTTGCTTTTCGATTGCCGTTTCAATTTCTGGCAACCCAATCGGTAGTTACAACATGACATCATGGATTGCCGTTGCTGGACTAGTTGTATTCCCCACCTTGCTAGGTCATTTAAATTTTTCTTATCTCATGAATTTTATGAATTTGAGCCTGATGTCGTGCGGAAAAATGATTGAACCCGTGCTGGCTTCAATCATTGCCTACTTCCTGTTTGCTGAACAGCTTAGTATCCAGGCTGTCATTGCTTTCATTTTTACGGCGCTGGCACTTGTAGTTCTTTTTGTACCTGCAACTTTTGTGCGAAAAAGTAATCCTTAACGGCTTCGCTGGCTCCGCGAAACGTAATTTGCGGATTTCTTTTTTCTAACGAGCCCTGATACATTGGATCGTAATACCACACTAAAAGTTTTTCGATCCAAATTTTATTTTTTTCAAAACTGCGATAATTATTAAATTCGGTTTCACAGGCATCCATGTCTAACAATAGCTCTTGGGCCCGTGCTCCGCCCAGTTTGTTTTTTATTTTTTGCACCGAGTTTTTATAAGCGGCTAGAACTGAAGTTACGTTTTCATTCGTAGACTGTGCATTTAGCTTCGTCGAAATATAATCCACAAAAATATTTTCAATGCGGTTTTCTATCGGTTCAATTAATAGCACAACTGCCGATTCGCGCATTTTCGTAAAAAATACTTCGGGGATATGCCGGTGGCCAATCATGCGACTTTCATCTTCAAGCAAAAGTGGAACGTGGGTATCAGCAGGTTTGATCTGCAATAATTTTACTGCAAAACGATTTTCAAAATCAGCTTGGCTTGGCTGGGCGATGTCCCAAGCTCCAAATGCCGAGCCCCTGTGCTGAGCCAAGCCTTCCAAATCGATCGCCGGATAAAAAAGTGATATTGAATTTAAAACGTGGGTTTTACCGCTACCTGTTGAACCTGTTAGAATAACTAAAGGTTGTGAAAAATGTTGAATGACGTCTAGCAATTGCGTGCGCGCCGCTTTGTAGCCACCGTCTAGCCGTTTAATCGCAGTCCCCTTATCGTGCAAAAACTTTTGCGCTGACTGACTACGAAGCCCTCCGCGAAAGCATGTTAGAATCGCTTGGGGGTCATGCTTAACGTGTTCAGCCCACTGGCTACACCTTGTTTCAAGCGTGGCCCCTGATACGATCTGATGCCCCAGCAAAATAGCAGCGGCTTGGCCATCGGTTTTAAAACACAATCCAACATCATGGCGTTCAGAATCATTTAGAATAGGTAGATTGATTGATCCAGGTAAAGCGCCCTGCACAAATTCGCCCGGCGAGCGCACATCAATGATCACCTTATTTTGCCGCAAATGCTGTGCAAGTTCGTCCTGGTCAATAGTATTCATACAATTAAAATTCGTGGTCGCTCTGGCTGCGTGTGCGAAATGACTTCACCGATACATTTAGAAAATGGAAAGTGGGTTTTTAATTGGTTCAAAATAGCATCTGCTTTATCATTATCAACAGCTAGTAGCAGCCCCCCGCTTGTTTGCGGATCAAATAATACATTCTGTTCAAGAGGTGATAACTTTCCAAAACCAGTTTCAGAACTTACATAATCCCGATTAGAACGGTGCGCTTTCGTAAGAAAACCGGCCTCGAGAAATTGTAAAGTCCGCGAAAATCGAGGAACCTCAGAAAAATTAATTTGCAGCGCCACTTTGCTTGCCCGGGCCATTTGCAGGCTATGCCCCAGAAGTCCAAAACCTGTAACATCAGTGGCTGAGCGAATAGCATCTGCAAAGCTACCGATGCAGTTAAGTACCGAATTTAATTGCGCCATAGATTGCAGTTCTTCTGTGATCTCTGCTTCTGTGACTTTACTTCGTTTCAATGCAGCCGTTGCGGTTCCCGTGCCTATTGCTTTTGTCAGGATAAGCTTGTCGCCCACTTTCGCTGAGGCATTTGACCAAACTTTTTGAGGGTGAACATAGCCAGTGACAGATAGGCCAAATTTCAACGTGTCATCATCAATTGAATGGCCTCCGACAAAATTGGCCTGTGCCTCTGCAATTTTATCGCTGGCACCTTGCAGAATATCCGCAATAATTTTTTGCGAAAGCGTCGCAATCGGAAATGCTAAAATTGCCATTGCTGTGTGTGGTTTACCCCCCATGGCATAGACGTCACTTAGCGCATTCGCCGCAGCGATTTGGCCAAACAGATACGGAGTGTCCACGATCGGAGTAAAAAAATCCAAAGTCTGTACCAGCGCTAATTGCTCGGACACTTTAACAATGGCTGCGTCGTCCATTAACCCGCCATCAACCAGAATATCTGAAGACGTTTTAGGAAATTTAACTTGGCCAAGAATTTGCCGTAGTTCCAAGGCTGGAACTTTCGCAGCGCAGCCGCCTTTTTGTACAGTTTGAGTTAAACGAATGGTTTCTAACATATGCGTTTTTATTGCATGGATTTCCTAAATAAGGCAACCTTTACAGCAATGCAATCTTTGAAATCGTGGTTAAAAGTTCTCTTTTTTACAGTCTTACTTGGTACATTCGCCCGGATTCTGTTTTTTGTATTATTGGGCCCTAAAAAACTGCAAGTTCTTAGCCCAGAAACGCCGTATTTAGAAATTTTATCGTCATATATTCTAGGTCTTCGGTTTGACCTCAGCGCCATTTGTTATTTAACCCTACTGTTCTGGCTTCTAAGCCTTTTCTTACCGAAGACACTATCCCTAAACGTATGGAAAATTTGTTTAACATTTTGGTCGTTTTTATTACTTATCGATATCGGTTTTTACTCTTTCTACAATGACCGTATGAATGTCCTTATGTTTGGCTTGATCGAAGATGACACATGGGCTTTGGTTAAGACCTTTTGGAAAAACTACCCTGTTATTCCAATACTCATTTTAACAGCCTTATTCTATTTATTTTTTGACCGCCTAATTAATAAAAATTTTTCGATCAATCGCGCGTATCCCAATTCAATTTCTGATTTGAAAACTCGAGTGATCGTATTATTTTTATTACTGTTTGGTGCGCGCGGAACTATTGGGCTTTTTCCATTAGGTGACCACGATACGGTTGTATCCAGCATGCCATTTTTAAACACGTTAAGTTTTGGAACAGCTCACGCATTTTCACGAGCCATTAAATTAAAGCGCGAACAAGTTCGACTGGGAAGTGCCTCGTGGTTTGCGAACTTAAAAGAGTTCGGTTACATCAATCAAGAAGACCAAGCCTTTGAACATTATTTTGAAAAAAAAATTCCGGCTGGCGCCGACCGCTATTCGCTGATGAATACGTCGACAACTTTAAACTTAACACAAGCACCGCAACCACACATAGTACTTGTTGTTATGGAAAGTTGGGGTAATTACGGTTTGCAATTTCAACAGCCCGCGTTTGATCTTGTTGGTAAAATGAAACCCCATTTCACAAAGGGTCTGCTAAATTTGCAGATGCTATCAACAACGGGTGCAACTACGGGATCCCTTAGTTGTTTGTTGGCAGGGCTTCCACACCGAACTATCAGTCCGTTTTTGACCGAAAGCGACTATTTGCAAACGCGTCTGTCAACTTCACCGGCCTTAGTTTTCAAAAAACAGGGTTATCAAGCGCGTTTTGTGTACGGAGGCAATCCTGGCTGGCGCGACATGAATAAATTTGCGCTAGCACAAGGTTATGACGAAGTTCTTGGCGACGTCGATATGACAAAAACCTTGTCCGAATTTAAACGTCCCATTAAAGCGCGCCATGATTGGGGTGTCTACGATGTCGATGTCTTTAACTACGTCGAAATATTACTTAGCGAAGCGAAGTCGCCGCAACTGATTGTTGTCATGACGACGACAAATCATCCGCCATACGACCTTCCACCAGATAAAGATCGTGATATTTTAGACGTTAACCGCTTTCCACAACAGCAAGAACTTTTAGATTCTGCACTAGCGCAGAAAAGATTCATGGCTTTTCGCTACTCATCAGATGCATTAGCAGATTTCCTAACTCGAATTCAGGCCAATGAAAATTTACAAAGTAAAACAATCACAGCAGTTACTGCCGATCATACATTCTGGGTTAAAAATTTTTCAGCCGCCGAAGCATTTATGAAATCTGCAGTACCTTTTTATCTATCTCTTCCACCCAGGCTGCAAAATCAGCTTTCACAGCAACAGCAATCAGATTTTAAATCATCCTTTGCTAGTCACCACGATATTTGGCCTACATTGTATGATTTAAGCTTGCGCGAAACAAATTACAAAACATTTGGTCGATCGCTATTTCATAACCCAGAGCAAAGTTTTTCACTCAATTACGAACGCCTTATTTTTGACGCAACCAAAGCAGAATATGTTCTTTCGGCTGATACGCATAGCGCATTTCGTCGCACGACTGATTTAAATTACGCGCCCACCGCAGAACTGACGTCGACAGATCAGTTGCTAGCTAGACGCTACCGTGCACTGATGGCAGCCCTTGACTCTTATCTTTATCATTCTAAGATGCACCCATGAGAATCTTAGTCGTCGAAGATCAACCCAAAACATCGCAGTTTCTAAAACGTGGATTCAGCGAAGTAGGCTATTCGGTCGACATAGCAGAAAGCGGTTCAGCGGCGGAATCGTACCTTGCTAGCGGCGAATATGACTTGGTTATTTTAGACGTCATGCTACCCGATCAAAGTGGGATAGATACAGCCAGGCACATTCGACGTGACGGCTATCATGGGCCGCTAATGATGCTAACCGCACTATCAACGACCAAAGATAAAGTTCATGGCCTTGATGCAGGGGCTGACGATTACCTAACAAAGCCATTTTCTTTCGACGAACTATTAGCCCGCGTTCGCGCGCTACTGCGTAGAAATAATAGTCGTGCGGGTGTGAATGCGATATTGAAGTATTCCGAGATTGAAATGGATTTGGTTCACCGCAAAGTGACACGGCAAAATCAAGAAGTCAGCCTGACTGCAAAAGAATTTTCATTACTAGAATATTTTCTGCGAAATCCCGAGCGCCCTTTAGGCCGCACATCCATTGCTGAGCACGTATGGGATATTTCATTTGATTCGGAAAGTAACGTTATTGATGTGTATGTCAATTTACTACGTAAAAAAATCGATTCTGGCTTTAATAAAAAATTAATTCAGACGGTGGTGGGTGTTGGTTACGTTCTTAAAGAGAATTAGTCTTCGCACGCGATTGACTAGCTTATTTGCCATTATATTTGGGACAACAACCATTTTTTTTTCGGGATTTTTGTATTACTTCCTAAATAATTCTTTAATGCAGGACTTTGACGATGCCCTTTATAATTACTCGATCGATGTGGCTAGAAACATTGAAATAGGCACTAAGAATGACTTACTTTTTCCGCCCCTAAAGGTAGACGAAGGAAAAATATTTCCTTTTCCTTCCGGTACGGCGTTAATTCAAGTGCGCCATGCCTCGGGGAAAGTTTTAGTTCGTAGCGGTGAATTTGGAACTTTTAAATTTCCGTACGAAAAAGATATTACGCGTATTAGAAAGGGTCAGGACTCGTCGTACCGAACACTGGAAAATACGGCCGGAATTCCCAATGCCGAAGCGGATTCGTACAGGTTAGTTACTTTCCCGCTAGATAGCGTTGAATCAAAAGATCTTTTTTTACAAATAGCAGTACCCATGTCGACGTTTGAAACGCAGTTGGATAGCATGCAGCTAATTATTACTTATGGTTTACCCGCGGTGCTTTTGATTGCCGTTTTCGCAGGGCTTTATTTTTCTGCCCGAGCCCTGCAGCCCGTTACCGACATCACGCAAAAGACATTACAGATTGATGCCAGTGATTTAACTCAACGTGTACCTATTCCCCAAGCTAAGGATGAAATACAAAAATTAGCGCATACGCAAAATGCAATGCTTGACCGCATCGAAAAGGCATTTAAATCGCAAGAGCGCTTTGTGGCAGACGCGTCTCATCAGTTACTGACGCCGCTTACCATATTACGTGGTGAAATTGAAATTCAGCAGAAAACAAAATCAAGTGATCCGTTATTTTTAGCAAGCGCCCTGCAAGAGGTTGATAGCCTTTCAAAGATAGTTAAGGACATGTTGCTACTTGCACGCATTGACGCTGGCTTAGGCGCGATGAATTTTTCTGAAATTGAAATTGATGAAACCCTCATAGATGTCATTTCACGCGTGCAAAAATTAGCAACTGCAAAAGATATTCATCTAAAATTTAATATCATTGAAAATTCAGACCGAACTCAAGTTCGCGGTGATGCCGACTTACTATCAAACTTATTTTTTAACTTAATTGAAAATGCAGTTAAATATTCGCACCCTTCAGACCCAGTTTTTATTCGCTTAATCTGGGAAAAAAATGAAACTATTGTCGAAATCGAGGATCAAGGACCAGGCATATTGCTTGAAAATCAAAAATTAATTTTTGAACGCTTTAGTCGCATTGCCCCCAGTGGAGTCACAAAAGGGTTCGGCTTAGGTCTAGCCATTGCTCAGAAAATTGCCAACCTTCACAATGCTGAGCTGTCGTTAAGCCCCAATTCGGTACAGGGGTGTTTATTTGTTTTTAAAATGAACAATATTACGTCACACGGGTTTGTTTAAGGGGCTTTTGAAGATTTTAGAACATTAATTTTTTTTAATCTGTATTTAATCTGAACCGCATGCGACTGGCGTAAGCTGAAAGCATCGAAGGCAATTACGCCTTTAAAAAATCAAGGAGATTTCATGAAATTATTTATCGCTACTTTAGCATTAGCTATCGCTGCAAACGCTGCTGAAACCACAACTACGACTACAACAGCTCCTGCTGCTGCTCCGACAACTATGGAAATGAAAAAAGAAGAAGGCCATGACATGAAGAAAATGGCTAAAAAAGCTAAGAAAAACAAAAAAGGTGAAAAAGCTGCTACAGGAACTGAAATGGCTCCTGCAACTACAGAAGTAAAAACTGAAACTAAGTAATTACTAGTTTTATTTTCTTACTTAAAAAAAGGATAACGAAAGTTATCCTTTTTTTATTGGTTCGTTAAAAATATTTGTTGGTAGCTCAGGAACGTCCAACTTTCCAAATTCATGATATATCATGGTTTTAAGAACTTCTACGGTCTTAAATCCGTAAGATTTTCTGATAACCACCTTTGCTTTATTGTTTTGAGCGCATCACTTGCGAACACCTACCCAGGCTAAGTTTACGGGGTTCGATGGTAACTTCAATGCGGCCATTCGTTAGCCACACGTCACGATAAATAAAATCCTCGTGCTATTCAATAAAATTTAAAAAAGTTTTCAATGTAAGGCGCATCTGCTTTATAGAAATCATGGCCACGATGGTCATGATTCAGCGTTCGCATGGACGGATGAACTGCGTGTACCAATTACTGCTGGTTTTAATCTAAACTCTTAAAAAATTACCCACGAATTGTTTAAACCCATTTATCCCTACTCCGAAACTTTGCAGTATATAGGGTGCACAGTTACAGAGTGGGGTAAAACAAGTTTGCTTAAAAAAGGCGTGTATACTTTCTAAATCCGACCGTAGAATTTGACTTCTGAGTCCGACATTATAATTTAGTGAAATCACCCACAAATTCTTCAGACGAACTTTTTTATTTAAAATGATCCGAATACAATAAAGCTGACAACAGCCACAGCCGTCGGAATGGCGGCAGCTGCGAAAAGTTTAGCACTGCTTAAAGTTTTCAATGGAAAAAGCGGATTTAGCAGCGCAAACCCAATCGGATTAGGCGCATTAGCTAAAATTGTCAAACCTCCGCCAGCAAGCGCACCTGAAACTAAGGCCCACTGAGCCGCTTTCGATAAGTTAGGAACTTGCGCACCTAAGTATGTTAACGCCGCGTTATCAACAACTGCGGTTAAAGCAACAGCAGCGAAGAAAATAATTTTTTCACTAAGCCCAGTTATAACGGGCTCTAACCACCAGCGCTGAAATGCTCCTAACACAAGTAACCCGGTTAAAAAAAGGGCCACGAATGATGCTTCTTTCCAGCGTAATTTTTCCTGAAATGTTCGTGTCATTTGGACGAATCCAACAAACAGTAACAGCAGCAAAATTAAAATTTTCGGTTGGTGCAAAAAAACAACAGACAAACCGATCAGCACCACATGACCCATGATAATCCAAGGGGGAATGGCGGCCGACTCTGCATTCAGCGGCCGCAGCTTTAAAATATCTTTTTTATAATACACGACTAAAAATGCCGTGTTTACAACAACTGCAATGATACAAGCAAAACCAAGATTTCGAAAGACCGACAAAAAATCCCACTGCCAAATTCGTGCGACCATCAATATCGGAGGTGCTGCGAAATGGGTTAACGCCCCACCAATCGATACATTCACAAAAAGAACTGCCAACACCGCGTAAAGAAATTTTATATCAATCTCTACACCGTTAAACATTTGCAGTAGCAGTAGACCCGCTAAGGTCATAGCCGCCGGCTCGGTAATTACAGATCCTAACAATGGTCCAACTGTAAGTAGTATAGCGATTTGACAAATGGCCAATGGGATCTTAAGCAATTTAGCTACGCTGATGGCTATAATCACAAGCGCACGTTTTACAAACTGAAGGACCGGCTTTGCAGATGCCATGATGACAATGCACAAAATAAACAAAGGTTCAGAAATATTTAAATTTACCACGAACTGCGAAACTGGTTCGGTTCCTGCTCGAAAAATCCATGCCATCAGAAATATAAGTGCCCAGAATGCAAATATCAGTTCAACTTCGCTTAAGAGATGCAGCACTTTGTAGGCTAAAGTATTTTTTTGCAGTGTCGATGTTACTCGAGCAATTACCGGAATTAAAAACGTTTGAACTAGTGCGATGACAAAAAACAATGTAGCTAAGTGTTCAAGCTTCATATAATCAGCAGATTCATTAAAATTCCTCTTGATTTCGATACTTCCAGGCAAAGGCCGTAAGAGTGATAAAGGTAAAAGCAAGCGAAGCAGCTAATCCGTAACCATATCCTTCGCCTGGATAAGAAGAATAATTTAATCCAAAAAAAACTACTAAAGCCTTACCAACAAAAGTCGGCATTAGAAAAGTTCTGATAAAAACTTTTAATGCTGATTTCGTTTCATTACTTGGTGATGCCATTTATCCAGTCTGAAAAATAATTTACCATCGTGTAAATTCCAAGACGGCGGCAAGGCCCGTCGCCACGGCTGGTAAGTCCAGCAACCATCAACTTATTATTTTTTAAAATATATGCAGGCCCACCTGAATCGCCTTGGCACGTGCCCGCGGACGTTTCAGTTGTACGAAATTCAGCAGCACCATTCATGCGCTCGAAAGGAACTTGTGCAACTTTTAAGATATCTTCGAAACGTCCAAACTCGTTCGCTCCGTAACCGACTAGATGAATATTTGTTCCTGTTCTTAAATCACTTTTAGATGCAACCTCAACTGGCGCAAAACCTTGCGGTAGCTGACCACTGAATTCGACTACTAAAATATCGAAATCATCTTCGGAATTTAAGGTTCCGCAATTGCTTTGCCGGCAATAGTCCGGGTGCGATGTTACTGCGGTAATAGTCCGATATTCAAAGTGGTTAGCATCGAGGCCGAAAAAAACTTTACCACCTATTAGGCCTTCTTTACAGTGGGCTGCGGTTAAAACATGACGAGCACTTATCACAACACCTGAACAAAAAAGTTCGCCGTCGCCTACAGCAACCGTATGGGAAGCATAGCTTTCGCCGGCACGAACGGGTCGTCCATTTACTATAAGTGGATTTAATTGAATTTGCGCTACAAGCGCTGATGAAAAAAACGTGAACGATAGAAGTGCTACACATGCTGTTAATTTTAATCTTTTCATTTTTCCCCTTAGCTAAAAAGCTTATAAAAACGCTAGCACGGGGATTTTCACACTAAAAGAACAAAATCATTTATATCGTCGATTTCCCTTAAGAAAAGATTCAATTATTAAGCAATTTTAATATTATGCGGCTGCAGCTGGATCTGAACTACCAGACGATTTATTTCTGGACACCGTTGTAAATGTCTCTGATTTTTTCCGTTTACCTTGAACAACTTCAGTTAACGCCAACACCATTTCTTGAAGTGCAGTAGCTTGCTCGGACATTTCTTCTGATGATGTCGCGGATTGACTAGCGGAATTTGCATTAGCTTGTGTCGCAGCATCTAACTGATTCATAGCAACATTTATTTGTCCAAGTCCACTGGCCTGATCTGCGCTGGCCGCAGAAATTTCTTCATTTAGCTTGGCGACCTTCTTAACTGACGCAACTATTTCTTTTAGCACCGCTCCGCTTTTATTTGCTGCTTCAACACCCTTATCTGTTTTTATCACACTTTGCTGAATCAATTTTATTATATCGTTAGCTGCAGCCGCACTACGTTGTGCTAAACTTCGAACGGCATCGGCGACAACAGCAAAACCTGCCCCCATTTCACCGGCACGCGCCGCTTCTACTGCCGCATTTAGCGCCAACAAATTGGTTTGAAAAGCTATGTCGTCAATTACCGTCGTGATCTCTTGAATTTCTCTCGAGCTTTTTGCCAAGTCAGTAATAGAGGCAATTAGGTTTGAAATTTCATTGTCACCAGTCTCGGCTGCCTTACAACTGTTTTGCGAAAGCACTGCGGCTTGCCTGGCATTATCAGCATTCATCTTTACCATACTAGACAATTCTTCCAACGACGCTACCGTTTCTTGAAACGAAGCCGCGCCTTCAGTAACACTAGTTGATAATCGATGACTGGAATCAAGCAAACCCTGGCTGATAACAGCAGTTTGAAAGCTAGTTTGTGTTAAATTTGTTGTTACCCCGGAAAGTGTTTGCGTTAAACTACGCACGCCTTGAAGTAGTGCAACCAATAATAATACGACTCCGATTATTAAAGCTGCTGTTACTACCAGGGCATCACGTTTAAATATCCGCTCTTGATATTCAAAATTCTTAGCCGATAAAGCATCGCCTTGTTCGCGTCCTTTTTTAAGGTCTTCACGTAGCTTTTCGTAAATTGGTGTGTATTCCTGGCGATAGTATTCAAATACAGTATCGCGGGCACTTGTTAAAATAAGCTGCTGAATTTTCTCATCGACTGGTGGCAAAACATCTTTGTGAATCTTTTCTATGTCGGCAATTACCGCTAAAGTAGAAGAATCGGTCGTCAACATTTTTAACTGCGAGGTTAAAATTTCCGATGCCTTATTTGCATCCGATTTTTCATCCCATACAGACTGATTTGGATCGGCGATATACTTTAGCATGGCGACACCCGCCTGCTCGTAATTTAACGAAAGAGTTTGAAACCCACGACTTAATTGCGCTGCTTTTTTTGATTCAATTTGAATTTGTAAAGACTGCGTGGTCGAATACAAGTATCCGCCTATTAAAGCAGACCCACCCAGCGCAAGCAGTGAACCTAGGAAATAGATTTTTTTTCGTATCGAAAGGCTTTTCACTGAACCTCCAAGGGCATCACCCGACTGATCGGAATGGGAATCTTAAACCTGTAGACAAACCAAAGTTTAATTTTGTAAATCGCTAACTTTGACTGCATCTTTGCAATTGCCTGGACGATAGCCTAGTCAACAAACAGTTGTGGAACATTTTGAATTCTACTAGCATAGCCGATGTAACAAACCACGGAGGATTTTTAATGAAGTTAAATTTTTTTAGCGCAGTTGTTTTGGGTCTAAGTTTTTCAAATTTTTCAGCGGTGGCAGAAACTGGCGTAACAGATAAGATGATTACGGTTGGACAAGTGGCTCCGTTATCTGGCCCTGCAGCCGCACTGGGAACTGGCATGAAAGCCGGAGCCATGGCATTTTTTAAAAAAACAAATGCGTCAGGTGGTATCAATGGAAAGACAATTAATTTAATTTCTCGTGATGATGGTTATGAGCCAGAAAAAACTGTGGAAAATACCAACAAGTTAATTGATAACGACAAAGCATTTTTTCTGTTCGGTTATGTGGGAACTCCAACTGGGAAAGTGACAATTCCACTGGTTGATAAGGCAAATATTCCACTGGTAGGACTTTTCACAGGTGCGGAAATATTTCGTGAACCTGTTAATAAAAACATTTTCAACATTCGTGCAAGTTACTTTGACGAAGCTGAAGCCTTAATAGCCGGCGTAGCTGATGATCTAAAACTAAAAAAAGTTGGTGTGTTTGTGCAAGATGACGCTTACGGCGCGGCTGTTGAAGACGGAGTGAAGCGTGCACTAGAACGTCGCAGCCTTATTATCTCTGGCCGTGGTGTTTACAAGCGTAACACAACAGAAGTTACCGAAGGCGTGAAAGCTTTGAAGGATGCAGCACCTGAAGCGATTGTTATGGTTGGCACTTACAAAGCAGTTTCTGCATTTGTAAAACAAGCAAAAGCTGCAGGAATTAAATCAAAGTTTTTAAATGTTTCCTTTGTTGGAACTTCAGCGCTAATTCGTGAATTAGGGGCCGAAGGTGACGGTGTTTACATCTCTCAAGTGACGCCATCGCCATGGGA
>JAYTMU010000208.1:0-6064 GCA_043728195.1 Bdellovibrionales bacterium | reverse complement strand
CGGTGTCAAACCAGTGATTCACTTCTTGTTTTGGAATAACAAGTACATGCCCCAGATTAACTTGATCTAATGCCAAGAACGAAAACGTCAGTTCGTCTTCGTGAATTTTATATGACGGAAGTTCGCCGCTAATGATTTTTGTAAATACAGAAGCCACTAGCGTTTTTCTGCCGGCTTCCAAGACAAACCTTCTTTGCCTTGCCATTTTCCACGCGGACGGTAAATACGATTTTTTTCGTATTGCTCGTTGGCGTGGGCAATCCAGCCGGCAACTCGGGACACAGCAAAGATCGGTGTAAATATATCGGTTGGAATTCCTATGGCATGATACACCGTAGCTGAATAAAAATCGACGTTTGGCATTAAGCCTTTTTGCTTATTCATTGTTTCATCGATAAGCACAGACATTTCGTAAAGTTCTGGTTTACCAATTTTTGCAGTTAACGTTTTAGAAAACTTTCTTAAGACGGCTGCACGCGGATCGCCGTCTTTGTAAACGCGGTGACCGATACCCATTACTTTTTCTTTTGCATCCAGAGCATCTTTCACAAACTGCTGCGCTTTTTCAATGGTGCCGATCTTAGCTAACATAACCATGACCTGTTCGTTCGCACCGCCGTGTAGCGGGCCTTTTAAGGCACCAATTGCAGATACAACTGCTGAATGCATATCAGATAGCGAAGAAGCCGTTACCCGTGTTGCAAATGCAGAACAATTTAATTCATGGTCAGCATGTAAAATTAAGCACGTATCAAAAACTTTAACTAATTCTGGGTCCGGTTCAGTGCCCTTCAACATGCGCATAAAGTTCCAAGCAATTGATTTTCCTGCTACAGGATTTAAAATTTCTTTTTTATTTCGAATAGCTTCAAATGCGCAAACAACCGAGCCCATCTTTGCCGTTAAGCGAACCGCTTTCCGCAGATTGGCTTCAATGGAATTATCATTGGCGTCTATATCCCAATGTGCCATCAACGACACTGCTGTTCGTAACCACGCCATAGGATGCACATCTGTTGGCAAAGCTTTTAGCGCCGTTATATATTCCGGATCTAAAGTCATATTTTTATTTAAGTCAGTTTTTAATTTATCCAATTCAGTCACAGTCGGCAGGCGATCATTCCACAACAAAAAGATAACTTCTTCAAAAGTTGAGTTAGCAACTAAGTCTTCGATCGTGTAACCACGATAATTTAAGGTGTTCCCAACAATAAAAGATACAGCCGTTGTGCACGCGACAACTCCCTCAAGACCTTTATCTAACGCACCTTCATAGATTGTGATTTCTGCCATGGAAAAACTCCTTCAATTTTTGTGTATTTAACAAACTAGAATTATCAAAGCTGCTGCTATTTGGCTAGCTTTATCACTCGTCCCGCGACCTCGATGACAACTACGGTCTGGTCGCGAAGGGGCTCTGCTAAGCCGGTCTTCTGCTGTGCTTGAAATAACAATTCATTTCGCAAATCATGCACCGAGCTTTTAGAATTTTCAGAAAGTATTTGTGTGATGCGCTCAACACCTAAGACTTCAGATAAGCCGTCTGTTACAACGCACAATCGTGAATCTGCTTCCAGCTCAATCTGGGCTGAAGTTAGGACCTCAGTGAATTGCTGACCAAATGGGCTAACTGAAGATCTTAAAATAGAGATCGGTTTATGAGGCGCAATGTAAAATCCAAGAATTTTCCCGACGGAACAAAAGCGTAATGAATAATCTCTGCGATCAACAACTGCATAAAAAGCATGGGTCACGTCTAGGGGCGCTGCAGCTGCTTTTAATTCTTCGCCCACCCGTTGCAGAATTTGCTCTGGCGGAGTTCCCTTTTTAGCTTGCAGGGCATGCGAGAACTTAAGGATAAACGAAAGAAATATTGCAGACATCGCGTAACCTGAAGATGACGCAACCATCATTCCAAAACGAAATTTATCTTCAAATTCAAAGAAATCAAAGTAATCACCACCGGATTTAGTTCCAAACACAAATTTACGACTGACTTCAAAGCCTGGAATATTTGGTAAATGAGTCGGCGCCAAAACTTTTTGGATCTCGGCAAGAAATTTCATATCGACTGAAACACTAGACATCAAATGATCCAATTGCTTGGAAAATTTAATAAGTTCTTGGCGATATATCATGACTTCTTCACTTTTACTTTTCAGCTGAAGTTCTAAGTCAGCAATCTTAGCCTTTAAATTTTGTGAATCATTGTCCGCCATACAATCAGTTTGATCAGATGTTACTTAGCGGTCAACCGGGAAGATGCAAGTATCAGAAACTGAAGTTCTGTCTGTAAAATTTTACTAATTTTTGCTGGTATGGAAGCTGGACTTAGATCGTTTATAGCATTTAGTTCGTTTAAATTACTTTGATGCAGCAGCGTCTTATTCGTTACTTGGATTCTTACGGCTTCGACGAAACGCCGTCGAAGCCGTAATTTACCAAACCAAGTGCTGGTTGAATAATTGATTGGAAAATCTGTGGGCTCGATTTTTTTTATAGGACGAAAGTGTCCCCACATGGCTAAAAACAAGAATTGGATAAAATAGTTTAGTGCCACCGAATAGATAAAGAATTCGCGCCGATTGACAGAGACTGATTCACCAAAATAGCCAGAGTTGGCTAAGTTTTCTAATGCAAACACTGTGACGGCCAGGCTTACGATGGCTGCAAACACATGCCACAAAGCTACAGTTCTCCAGGTCTTTGCTACTGTGCTAACTAATGTTTTTCTAAGGGCCCAATAATGCGTCGAACGCCCCAAAAAGATTCCGCTGACTGCTGCTAGCGCCAAATGAAAATGCAAATCAGATTTAGCCAGAAAGTAGAAAACAAGTGCGATGAGTAGGTATTCATTCTTAATAAGACGTTCAAGAACTAAAAACATCATTAGAAAAAACAATGCGTTTTGCATACGGCCGTCTAATAGCTGAAACGTAATTAAGTAGTTATCCTGTAATAACCGCTGCAAACTCCAAAGATTTTTAGTGGGATCCACATAAATTAGCGCTAAAAGTACAAATAGGGTCCAAGCGGCCAGCGGTGCGAAACACAGTTTCATAAGCTCGGCTTTTTCGTCGCCGAGTTTAAAATCAATGCGAATCATGCTTTCGATCAGCGCGCGTCGTGGAGTGAAAGACATTAAAACACTTTTCAGCGCTGATTTGATTTCGCTTATCATTTAAGGCCTCCGTAAATATCGAAACGAATAAGTTTTCCAGAAATACATGATTGTGGTTTACAGAAAAGTGCATCGGCTTTTAGTGGCCGTTTTACGACAAGTCTAGAAAATTTTTTAGATTTTAACAGCTTTTCAATTACCTGACTGGCATCCTCATCAGAGCCCACAAGCTGTTTAAACAAAATCATTTGTTGCTTCGGTAATGCAGACTTTTTCTTATCTGGGAACATCGGATCGAAATAACAAACGTCGAAGTCCTCAGTAGGCTGGTCCAAAAAATCTTCAGCAGAAGCATATATAAATTTTATCAATTTGCGGCTTTCAGTCGGAAGCTTCTTCCAAGCCGTACTAAGCGCTAAATAGATTATGGAATTACGTTCTAGAGCGGTTACGGTGTATCCCAACTGTGAAAGAAAAATGGCATCAATTCCTAGCCCTGCACTAAGATCTAACAGGCGCAGTCCTTTTTTACCGCCCCCCATAGCCTTGCTAATCAATTCAGTTTTTATCGAGCTTTTCTTCTTATGGTAGTTACTAAAATCATTAATGAAATCGATCGAAAACTTACGTCCTTGCGTATCGTAAATTATCGGAAACGTTTCTGAAAAATCAATTTTTTGAATCGACTGCACATCTGTAGGATGCTTTATAAGAAATTGTTGCCACTCGGTTTTTAGCTCAGAGTCCGGCCCACTTAATTCCATACAAGCTCGATGTAAAAAAGAAATACCAGGAATGCAAACATCCGGTAGGCCCACACGCGAAAATAAACAGAGTCCGAGCCAATTGGACTTCGGGTTTGAAACAGCAACATAAAAAATGGAATTGTAGCAACCAAAAGACATGCGCTACCCAACCACTTCCAAATCCCAGTCGCGAAAGTAAAATGAAACCAAGTCCATAGAAACAGGCACGCACTCCACCAGATAGCTAAAAAAATTTTAGATCTGTCAAAACCAAGTTTGGTTATTGAATTTTTTATTCCAGCTTGGGTTGATGTCATCAGGTGGCTAAAGTTATTCACGTGCATTAAAAACACCACCACACTTCCCCAGAACAATCCAAATGCGATGATTTGCGCATCAATTCCGGCACCCATTGCCAGTTGAAAGCCGGCAGCTACACCAATTCCCATTAAAAAAAATAAAACCAGTTCGCCAAACCATTTTTCCTTGTAGGAATTTTTTTGCAAAAACTGACCTGCTACTATTAGTGGGCTGCTGACAGCGACGATTTTCCAGGTTTCAAATTGCAATAGTAGCACCGGCAAGGCCAGCAAAACACCAAGACCGATCGCAAGCCACGACAACCGCGACAGTTGGGCCGCAGTGATCCAACCGGCATTGATCGGTTTTAGCCTAACTGCAGTGTTAACGCGGTCAAACCCTGAAATATGATCGGCAACATCATTTCGCATGTTTAAGCCACCGTATATAAAAAGTAAAGATATCACAGCAAAAGTTAAACTAAGTGGATCATAAAATTTGTTAGCTGCGATATTTTTTTCTAAAACGAAGGACAATGGAAATAAAATCAGAATGTAGCTTTTAACTTTAAGTATTTCAGAAACCCGCACAAGAAGCGAGGGTTTCTGAATTTCGGAAATAGATTTCATTTCAAAGGTTACTAGCTCGTCGGAACGGCCTACATTTAGTGACTTTGCTGGTACGGGTCGCAAATTAGGCTGAACTGTACCCATTAAATAGTTTCGGAATTTAGGATCAGATTTATTGACCGTGACAAATCTTAAATCGGTCATGAAGGTTTTCGGCGCCAGTACAAAAGCTCGGTTAGTGGTTTCAAGTTTTGCACAATGGCAATTTCTTCTGGTTGTAGTAGACGCTGCAACTGCGACAGCAAATGCTGGTACAACTGAATCACTTTTTCATTAACAGAATCGAACTCAGAAACTTTGGCTAAAAATAATTTTTTTCCTTGATCAAGGTCAGCATGGAAGCCCCGATAAACATCGTCTAACGTATTCGATTTGATAAACACATCAATTTGTGCGCGCGACATATCCTTGGTCAAAAAGGTTCCAAACGAATTTAAATATCCGGCTTTTAAATCTCCAAGTAAAATTTTACCTTCATCATTACGAATGTCATAATCTAGTAAGTCATCGCCCCTTTGGAACAGTTGTCCCAAGATCGTTCCCAACTCTTCTAGCAGTTGATGTAAGTTTTCATCGTAACGATCAACCGCAATGAAGGGTGCACGCAAACACCATTTGAATAACGAGGCCGTTTTTAAATTGTGAATACGGTCCAACTGCTCAAGCTGAATAAAGTAATCTCCAACGATTGAATCTTGTAACCACTCGCCTTCAAGCAAATCCGAAATAACTTGGCTGGTGTACTGAACTAGCCGAATATTTCCATGATTGGATAAGTTCACCATCACTCGTGCTAAAAGGTAGTCGCCAGCTAGCACGGCGTATTCCGGAGTGTATTTTAACCACGCCGCTTTCTTGCCGCGGCGAAGACTTGAGCGATCGACCAGATCATCGTGCAACAAAGAGGCGTTATGAATAAATTCGACGGTCTGATTCAACAAAGCTTGAGTGGTGGAACTTACCCCTAAAGGTTCAGCAATTAGTCCCACTAGCTTTGCGCGAAAGCCTTTACCGCCAGTGAAAAGCTCTTCATAAAGGGCATTTAACTTTGGAAGGTAGGCCGGAAAATCTTGCGGGGAATACAGTTTAACAGTCATCGATAGGCAGTTTTGTTAATTCTGCGTCTTGAGTCAAGAAACGCTTCGGCCTATGCTGTGTTCATGACAGAAATCTTCAAAAACCAAATTCAGATCAAATTTCATCAAGCTGATCCCGCTGGAATTATGTATTTTGCCCAAATATTCACTCTTGCACATGATACATTCGAG
>JAYTMU010000207.1:0-4178 GCA_043728195.1 Bdellovibrionales bacterium | reverse complement strand
GTTTTGTTCCAGTATAAAATTCCGTTACGGACAGTTTCTTTGTAATCAGCCGGAGTGTTTGCAGAGATTGCAAAAATGATTGGCTTATTTAAGTTAAATTTCATAGCGTAGTTAAGCTTGTTCCCATGTATATCCAGTAGCGGGTTAGCTTCAAAATATCCAACCTGATCATGACCCGGAGACCGCGTCGGCACAAAGCTAGGATCTGGATTGTAAGGTGCTAAGTAATAACGAATTTCCAGCGGAACTAAAGTCTGCATTTGTACTTGTGCAATTTGTCTGATGAAAAAACTATTGTTGCTAAATTTAACTTCTTGAAGGTAACTAAAATTCACCGGAACAGATTTCCAGTCAGTAGACTCTGGAAAGTCAGATACAGCCATTTCACCGACAGTGATTAAACTTTTCATTCCCAAGTTAAAATCAATTGTGATGTCAGTTGCGTTTTGTGCAAGAATTTCAAATTCGGCTAGCGGCAAGAATGACTGCGGATTATTAGTTCCGACAGCTCGGCCTGCAGTTGCTTCCAACATGTAAATGCGGTCACTTTTTAAAGTAAAGTAAACCACGCGACTTTGTAGCGACGAAAACATCGGCGTTGGTAATTGCGATAACATGTTTGTCGTTAATAAAAATTCTTTTTCTAAAGCGGTTCGTGAAATTACGACCTGAGCCAAATCTTTTTTAGAATCGTCCAAAGCCTTTGTCGGAGCCGCGCTAAAAGAATCTTGAACTGCTGGCGCCGCTTTATGTTCCGGAGCTGGATCAATTCCCGCACGCGAATTGTCTTTTGTACACGCCGTAAAAGCCAACGCGATTATTAGTGTTAGTACTAGTGTTATCGTTGACTGAATAAACTTTTGAACGAAATTTGCTGTCATATCCCCACCTTTTGACATTGTAAAATGTAGTAGACTGGTAGCAGGGATAGGTAGCGGTCGCAACAGCAATATGATGGTGGTTTGGCAGAGCCTTCGTTATGCGGCGCTAGCCATAACAGCTTAACGAAATTAAATATAACCTGCTTACAAAAGCGGCTTATTTTGGGGTTTTAGTTTTCTATTATCTTCGCTACGCGATTGCCATTTTCAAAATGTAGGACTGTAATTGCAAGCTATGGAATATAGAAAATTAGGAAATTCAGGTTTAAAAGTAAGTCAGCTTTCATTTGGTTCATGGATAACGTTCGGGAAACAATTAGATAACTCGTTGGTTAAAGACTGCATCAAATATTCTTTTGATAACGGCATTAATTTCTTTGATAACGCTGAAGTGTATGCCGGTGGCCAGTCGGAAACACTAATGGGTGACGCTTTCAAACAACTGGGTCTTCAGCGCAATCAGTTTGTATTAACAACCAAATTTTATTGGGGAGTTGAAAATCGAATCAATTTTAGTAATACCTTGAATAGAAAATATTTAATGCAGGCAATTGATGGGTCGCTAAAGCGGTTGGCTACGGATTTTGTAGACGTTGTTTATTGTCACCGCTATGACCCTGAAACCCCGATTTCTGAAATTGTATTTGCGATGGATCAAATGATTCGCGACGGAAAAGCAATTTACTGGGGCACCAGCGAGTGGCCGGCAAGTGCTATTGATGCTGCCTACGACTTTGCAGTCGACAACGGACTTCATCGCCCGATCGTCGAACAGCCGCAATATAATTTGGTAGCGAAAGACAAAGTTGAAAAAGAGTATTCAAAACTTTATGAAAAAATGAAGTTAGGATTAACAACATGGAGTCCTCTTGCGTCGGGCTTACTGACAGGTAAATACCTTGCAGGAATACCCGAAGGATCGCGAGCCGCGATGCCATCATTAGGATGGCTGAAAGATGAAGTGCTGCAGCCTAAAAATATCGAGCTTGCAGCTAAGTTAAAAGTGATTTCGGATAAATCTGGAATTTCGATGACCCATTTAGCAATTGGCTATTGCACTTTAAATCCAAATGTTAGCACAGTTATTCTGGGTGCTAGTCGGCTAGAGCAACTTAAAGATAATTTGCAAACGCTAAAAGTTCTAAATCAGATTAGGGATGTTAAATCTGACTTAGATAAGCTTTAATTATTTATTTTTTTTCTTGTGAATTGCGCGCGCATGATTTTTTGCGTGCTTTATTTTTTTACGTTCTTTGCGGGTAATAACGCCATCTTTTTTGGCATGTGTTTTTATTCTTTTAGCTCGGGTCTGGCGGTGATTATTTTGCTGAACCGCAGCTTGCTGATGATCTGTCATCGCGGGCTCTGTTGGTTGGGGCGCAAACTGTGGATCTTGAGCAAAACTGAATTGAAAAACTAAGAGCGACAAGCAAACGGTAACTAATTTCATAAAATTCTCCTGGCATGTTAGTACGTAAGTTAACCTGAAATTTAGTTTTCGGTCTAAACAAATTAATGATGGCCGCATCATTTTGATACCACTTAGATTTAAGTCCAGTTTCTAGACCTTCATTTATAGATATCTGTGATCCGCGCCGATAAATACAGAGTGAAGTTTAAGTTTTTACTACCCATTATTGCTGCAGCTTTTCTGGCGGGTTGTGCGCACAACCTACCGCAAGGTCCGCGTACTTTAACGTCGGATTTATATCCAAATGAAATTACGCGAACAGAATATTACCGTGAACTTGCATGGGGCTATGACCGTGAAGGAAAAATTCCGGAAGCGATCGAGCTTTATCGTCTATCATTAATGCATGATCCAAAAAATATTAAGGCCCGCATTCAGCTGTCTGATTCTTTTCGTAAAGAAAAAATTGACCACTTGGCCAGCGCGCAGCTTAGCGAGGTCTTACGACTTGATCCAACCAATGAAACTGCGTTGCGAAAGCTGGGGGAACTTTACTTAGATACGCAAATTTATTCTAAAGCTATGGCTGTTTACACCGAGCTTTTAAGAATTAATCCGGCTGATGAAAAATCGATGTGGGCCACGTATTACATAAATAAATTAGATAAAAAATATGACGTGGCTTTAACTGTGCTTTCAAAAATCGAAGTAGCCTTTGCCTCGGAAAGTATGCAACTGACGGTTTCTTCTGAAAAAGCGTCTATTTACCGTTTTCAAAAAAACTGGCTAAAAGAAAAAAAGTATTTAATCACTGCTAACAATTTGCAGCCAAATTATTTCACACATGTCACGTTGCTAGCTGATTCGTACTTTAGATTTAAAGAGTGGCCAGAGGCTGCTGAAATTTTGCAACGATTCACCGACACAAATGATTTTAACTTTGAGATTTCAGAAAAGCTTGCGTTTGTGTCTTTGCAAACTCAGGCTTACGACGTGGCGCTTCGCGAATATTACAAGCAGCGACCATTTACCTTTGATCCGTTCATGACAAACATGAAAATTGCCCACACTTACTTTTTAATGAAAGATTATAAATTAGCCGAAGAAAAATATTTGTTTTTATTAGATGCTCGTGATGACGATGAGGCTAAGTATTTTTTGTCCAAAGTGTATCAGTTAACCGACCGAGAAGAGCAATCGGTCACGTTATTAGCACAGTTGGGTCCGATTTCTGAATACTATGGCGAATCGCAAATGGAAATTGCAGACGTTCAAAAGAAAAACGGCCAAATTGATGAGGCAGTAAATCGCCTACGAAAAGCCCATACAAAGCGCCCTGACTTACTGGTTTTATACAAAGGTTACGCTGACATGCTTATTCAAAATAATCGGTATGTCGAAAGCGTTGCCTTATTAGAACAGGGGATCGGCTTTCATCCTGACGACGAAGAATTACGTTTTAAACTTGCGTTTGTGCATTACCGCCTTAACAACCAGAAGTCGTTTAAAAAACAATTAACAAAGGCTATGGAAATAAATCCTTTGAATGCTGAAATCTATTCCGGGCTTGCAGAACTTTGGTATGTAAAAGGTAAAAAAGCGTCAGACGTTGAATACTTCGTAACCAAAGCCATGAATTTAAAATCAAAGAATAAAAATCTAAAGCCGTTACTAGCCTGGGCTTTGCTTGAGCAAAATAAAGCCGTTGAAGCCATTGCAATCTTTGAAGAATACTATGAAGAAAATCCGCAAGAGTATTTCTATGTTAAATCACTGGCAGATATTTACCGCTATGGAAGGGTCTCGACGAAAGCCGAGCAGTTTCAGAATGTAGCAACAGCGCTAGGGGCAGACTCGGTGCTGAAGGGAAGGCTACTTGATAGAAT
>JAYTMU010000206.1:0-40668 GCA_043728195.1 Bdellovibrionales bacterium | reverse complement strand
CGCTGCATCAGGGTTTCCCCCATTGTGCAATATTCCCTACTGCTGCCTCCCGTAGGAGTCTGGACCGTGTCTCAGTTCCAGTGTGGCTGATCATCCTCTAAGACCAGCTAGGGATCGTCGGCTTGGTGAGCCATTACCTCACCAACTACCTAATCCCACATGGGCTCATCCTCAAGCGAAAAACCTTTAACCCCTTGATCCGCAGATCTTGTGGTCTTATCCGGTATTAGCCAATCTTTCGACTGGTTATCCCCAACTCGAGGGCAGATTACCCATGTATTCCTCACCCGTGCGCCACTAGTATTGCTACCCGTTTGACTTGCATGTATTAGGCACGCCGCCAGCGTTTGTTCTGAGCCAGAATCAAACTCTCCAGTTATAAACTGTAAAATTTAATAATACTCTATTTTGTTTAAAATTTGCGTAGTTACAATTAAGCACTACGACTTTATCTAAAATCTTTTCAGCTATTCAGTTTTCAAAGAACCTATGTAAGGAAGTCTGTTCTATATAAAACGATTTCCCCGGTCAATACTTTTTTTAATTTATTTTAAAAAAAGTACCAAAGTTTGGTGGAGGCAACAGGGATCGAACCTGCGACCTTCTGAATGCAAATCAGATGCTCTCCCAGCTGAGCTATGCCCCCAAAAAATATTTGTGTGTGATTAATTCTCTTTTTTTAGAATTTGGGTCAATGTATATTTTATTTTTTACTTGAACAGCTGAATGTTAAGACAATTCTATGTTAATAGTATCTGTAATTAGGCAACAGCTGCTGAGGGGTTCAGCATTATGCTGGAGAACCATTTTTTTTCCTGGGACATTTGAAAGCCTATGGCTTCAGCACCGATCATAATGCTTTGATAAACTTTCTTTAAAACTTCAATTTCTGCACGAGAATCGGGCGTTTCGTCCGAATCAAAGAGTTGCTCTATTGCTTTTGATACGCTGACAAGGTCAACGGTTGTTACAACTCGTGGTATTCGAGCCGAATCAAAACCCATCATCTCAAAAGGTTTGAATCCTATTAAGGAATGCGTAATTAGGATTTTAGCGCCGCTGTTAAAATTTATTTGTAAGAATGAAGACCCATCTAAATCTTGGCGTGATAAAACTTTTTCGATGTCTTGTTTTTTAATAAAGATTTTTTTGTCATCTTCGGATTGTTTTACTTCAAGAGCATCATCATTAAAGGTAAATTTATAGAGCGGCTTTTTCTCTAGATAATTGAGGATTTCGTTCATGCTTTGCGAGGTCGTATCCGCACTGTGTTTCTTCAAGGTGCCTCCGATACTTTTTTATCGACGATTTGCAGTGATGACTTTAAATTATTTATGTCTCAAAGTAAGACCCAGAGGACATTTTATGAAAATAACCCGTTGGACAGCCCAGTTGGACCCTAAAAAAGAAATTATACTTCAACTATTTCAAGCTGAAGGGCTAGATGGCACGGAAGTAACTGTAGAGCCAGGGCGAAAGATGGCAAATATGCGAACTAACATGCGCGAGACCATTCAGGTTTTGGATGGTGAACTTATTTTTAATTTGTCAGGCACGCAGTTTGTTTTGCGCCCCGGTGATAAGTTAGAAATGGCCTCGAATACCAGCTATTCATACAGCAACCTTAAAAATAGTAGCTGTCAGTTTTTGACAGCCCACATGATTTAACTGCGATAAACTTTTAATTACTCAGTTTTACTAACGTTAGCGGAATCCCCCGCGACGGGTTTTAAAATTCTTGGAGTTACGAAGATAACAAGTTCATTTTTATTTTTTGATTTCTCTTGGCCTTTGAACAAGAATCCGAGAACTGGAATATCTTTTAGAAACGGTATTCCAGACACACTATCAAAAACATCGGCCTGGAAAATTCCGCCAATAACTGCCGTTTGACCGCTTCGGACAATAACTTTTGTTTTTGCATTTCGTTTTTCAATTTCTGCTCTATTGGCTCCGCCGGGAAAAGATCTTTCAATAGTTAGATCCATAACCACAGTTCCTTCATTCGAAACTTGCGGAGTCACTTCGAGACTAACGCCTACAGGAACAGATTCAGTGGTAATCGTCGGCGGCCCGCCGACGACGCTAGCTGTGGTTGATTTTGGAACGATGATGTTTATGGTTTGCGAAATGGTGGCTTTTTGATTTGATAATACCGAAATCCTTGGCGCCGAGAGAACTCGCAACTTGTCTTCGCTTTCGCCAAGAGAAAGCGATGCAGTCAAATTACCTAAGTCGCCGGGCCGTCCCGGAATTCCTATGCCAACTGTTGGAGCAAATACAGCACCCAACCCAGCGGTTGGAGCAAATGCCAGTGACGGACGTATACGATTTCCAACTGGAGCAGCATCTGGTGCTCCAGCAACCGGGGTATTCCAATTAACACCTAAACTACGTACAAATTTTTCACCAGCTTCAACCACTTTACCTTCAATGAGTACTTGCTGTGGCTGCGAATCTAAAGCAGCTATAAGCTTTTCGATTTTTGCGATATTAGATGCAGTTTCTGTTACAATAAGTGAGCTTGTACGTGTGTCTGAAAGTACTTTGCCCCGCGCTGGGGTTGCGATTAATGCCCCTGTCGGTGAAACTATGGTGCTTGATAAGAATTCTTTTATCTTTTTCTCGAGATCAGGGATGTCTGCATAGCCTATAAAAAATCGCTTCACCGTCATTGGTTCATTGCTGGTTCGCGCTTCTTTCAACTTAATGGCATCGTCTTCTTCTTTAACCAAGTTGGTCGCGGAGCCAATTCGAATAACGTTTCCTTGCCTTTTGTAGCCCAATTTTTTGGATTTAAGAATGAGCACAAATGCTTGGTCCCATGGAACTTGACGTAACTTTAAAGTAACGTCACCGGCGACATCGTCGTCGATGATCATATTCACTCCGCTTTCTTCGGATAAGAATTTAAACGCCTCGGTAACATTTAGCTTTGAAGCTTCAATCGAAATTCGTTTTCCGTAGAATTTGTTATTACTTGCTAGAAAATCTTCAAGACTTTGTGCATTCATAATGCCTTCCGAAGCTAAGTCTGGATTTAGTGCTTGCGCTGAATCCGCAGACTCAGATCCGGGCTCGATGGATCCGTCGGCACCTTGGTCACCACTTCCACCTATTTTGTTTGACTGCATTTTTGCGTAGGATGGATTGGCTCCGCCTACAATCAGCAAGGAATTGCCCTCGGGCTGAACTAACGGTTCAGGAGAACCCGGTCGAAGTTGCACAACGAAACGGGCTACTTTTGATTTTGGCTTTTGATAAATATCGACTGAACCAATTGACGAGGCCATGTCTTTTGTATTGAGACTGCGTTTTAACTTAGATGGTATGACTGAGTTTTGCACTTCAACCACGAGTTGATTCGTTGCGGAATTCAAACGTGTTGTGAATTGCAGCGGCTGAGTTGAATTGATTACGATTGTCCCGCCATTTTGATTGGCTTGGTATCGCAAAGAATTTATTTGTCCGGTTAGTGTATCTTGACTGACCACTGCATCAGGAATGATTTGCGGAGCCGGCGTTTCGGTAACTTGCTCGGCAGGCGCTTCAGCAGTTGGCGACTGTGCAGTTGCATTTTCCTGGGGAGCACTGATATCGGCGATCTGGGTTGCTGGAACTTGGGGTGCTGAAGTCACAGCCTGACCGGCAGGTGCTGAATTGGCAAGTGCCGGAGTGTCCGCCAGTGGCTCTTCGAATTCTGCAAATTCATCTGCTGCAGTGGTGGGGTCTTTACCAAGATTTTCAGTTGCGGCTGTAGTGTCGGCTAAATCAAGCTCGCCGGCATCAGCAGAGCCTCCGTCCGCGGCGACTTCGGGACCGGTTGCAAATTCATCGTCTTCGATAGACTTCTTTTTGCTCGTACAGGAAAGGCAAAACACTAACATCACTGTAAGAATGAAACCTAAATTAAACTTTTTCATCAATCCTCCTTGACTGATAGACCAGGAACTTTACTTTTTTAAGCGTAGCACAATGGGCGCATCTTTTTCGGTAACCGTAATAGCACCTTCACGAATGGACGTTACGGCTCCGTTTTGATTTCCCACTTTGTCGTTTATACGTATCACATGGACGCGGCTTTGAATGTCGCGAAGTAATGCTTTTGGGTTTTTGACTTCCCAAATTATTCCGACCAATGTGTATTCTGTAGTGCCCCAACGCCTGATAGGCTCGACACGATCATCAATGGTTTGAGTCTCAGGTGCTGCAAGTGCCGAAGGGGTCTTTGCAGTTAATTTATTTATTAGGTACTGTGGCAAGCGAAACGGATCGCGGCGAGCTGAATCGCTAAGTACGTTTGCGCCCAGCCCGGTTAAACCCGGTGCCACATAGGGCTGCACAGGCTTTGCTGTAGGCTGCAATGGTTTCACATTTTGCGATGGCACAATCTTTGGGGGCGGACCCGCATTTACTGATGGCATCGGAGCGCTTTTCGTAGGTGGATTTTGCGCATGAGTCCATGCCCCAAAAAAAGATGTAAAAAAAACTACACACCACGCCAAACGCATCATTTTGTAACCGGCGCCTGTTTGAAGCCAATGATTTCGCCGCGAAAATTAATTTTCGGATCAGCAACAGTTGCTAGATTTCGTTCAATAGAGAAATCGCGAATTTTTACAATCTTCTCTTCTTTCGCTAGCTGATCAAT
This sequence comes from Bdellovibrionales bacterium, assembly GCA_043728195.1. GTDB lineage: Bacteria > Bdellovibrionota > Bdellovibrionia > Bdellovibrionales > Bdellovibrionaceae > Pseudobdellovibrio. The sequence goes on along the minus strand of JAYTMU010000206.1, from coordinate 36,017 downwards.
AAATTGTACAAAACGATTGAACGGGCCTTCGATATTTATATCAAAAACAACTTCTTCGACGCTTTCAGACCCCAAGGCTTTTGTTTGTGCTGTGCCCGATCCCCGTTTGCGTGCCAGTGAAGTAATACTAATCCCCGAACCAATTGCTGCGCGGTTAATGATACCTGTAAGTTCAGTATCAAGTAATTCATTTGGTAATTTGGCCTTCACAACTTGAAGATCGCGCGCTAACGCTGCAAGATTCGCCTGCATTTCATCTTCTTTTTTGATTGTTGCTTCGGTTTCTTTCTTTTTTTCTTCTTCAATGCGGACTTGGGCTTCGACACCTACAATTTGCTGTTTTAAATTTGTACCATCATCAAAATACCAATAGTAATATCCGGCAGTGAATAAGATTCCCACGATTACGGATTTCATTGCTGAAAAATAAGAGATAGCCCTAACTAATTTCACTGTGGAGGCACTCCATTAGCGAAACTTGCTTTGACATTAAAATTTGTCGTCGTGACTCCATCACCTAAACTGTTTACTTTTGTCTCTTGATTGACTGGAGAAACTCCTGCTAAAAACTGCGCGTTGGTCAAATTATCCAAAAATTTTGTTATGTCAGCTGGAACATCACTTTCAGCATTAATTGATAGTTCGATTCCTTTAAGCTCAAGGCGATTTATCCAAACACTATCTGGCGTAAAATCTTGTAAATAGACAAATAGCTTTACCTCATTCACTTTATCAGCTGCGATTTTTCGCATGAAATTCATTTGGTCATTTAGCCTAATTTGGTCTTCTTCATAGCGCTTAATTTCTTCGGCTAGGCCTTTCATTTTCGTATTAAATTCTTCGAGTTCAATAACCGACTGACGTTTTGCTGCCAGCTGCCCTTCAAGTTTGGGCAAATTAGATGCTTCATAGAAATACAAGCCTAATGGGCCGATGATAAAAACCATAAACCGTTTAGCAAAATCAGTATAAATTTGTCGGCGTTCGTCACTTTGTACAAAAGATCCGTCCTCGACGTCGGCTCCACCAGTTGAAAATGTACTGAGTAGATTAATGCGGATCATTTTTCACCTTGCTGGCGTAAGGCTAAACCGAAAACAACAGACACGAAAGGCGCTACTTGCTTTAGGTAGGACTCGGATAAAAGCTTATTTTTGGTCTGAATATTTATAAACGGGTTTAATGAATTAAATGGTATTTTTAGGGCGTTCGACAAGTGCTCGATAAGCCCTGCTGTTAAGCTTGCACCACCCGTGTAATAAGCTTTTGAAATAGACAACCCATTTGCTGTCGCTGCATAAAAATCAATGCTGTTTCGAATTTCTTCAGTCACGTGCTCAAGTGCTAAATTCATAAACGTTCTGGTTTCTTCCGGTGAATCTGCCTGACGCTGAGACATCTTAAGTGATTCGGCTTCGTCAAAAGTGACACCCATATTTTTACATATTTCATTAGTGAAGTGAAACCCACCTACTGGGATATCACGAGAAAAAATAACTTCACCTTGAAAAAGAACTAGGAAGTTAGTTAACGTCGAGCCGAAATTAAAAACAGCTACGGGTTCCGCTGTCTTTCCGTAGTTTAGCTCGAAAACGTTTGCCAGGGCCAAGCTGTTCACATCTAGGATGGCGCACTTTAAACCGGCCTGCTGTACGGACTGCAAATAATTTAAAATAAATTCATTTTGTGCAGCGACGATAAGTAGATCCATATTTTCGGGCGACCCCGATTTAAATGCCAGTCGGTGAAAATCGATTGTAACTTGGTTGATATCAAACGGCAGGTATTGAGCTGCCTCATACCGAACCTGTTCAAGAATATCCTTGCTGCTGACTTCGGGCATAGAGATTTTTTTAACGATTACCGCAGTTCCAGAGAGGCCTACGCAGGTTTGTTTATTCTTGAAATTTTTTTCTTTGTAAATGGATTTAATCGATTCGGCCACTAGCAGTGGATCCGTGATTTCGCCGTTACTTAACGCGGATTGCGGACTTTGTATGAAAGCAAAATTGTCGATCAACGCACCCGTTTTCGTGAGCGTTAATTCTGCAAGCTTAATTGAACTGGACCCTATATCTAGGCCCAAAACTTTCTTCGATGAAAACCACATGATGAGATTCAACTCCCCAGCTTTAAGTATGAGTTCTGGGCTTAAGGTCTGTCAAAGAGAAGGCCTGGCGTAGTCTAGATGTTTTAAGGCATGGCGGGAAAAAATAAGTCGATGTACCAAATTCCTACGGACTTTAGTCCAAACATGTACAGTAGTGCTCCAACGGCTAAAAATGGCCCGAAAGGAATCATTGTCTTTAAGCCTTCTTCATTTTTTCTGGAAACTAGTAATCCTACAACGCTGCCTAAAATTGACGATGTTAGAATTATAAATGGGATCGATCGCCATTCTAACAAGGCGCCTAACCAAGCTAGTAATTTGATGTCGCCTCCGCCTAGACCATCCCGTCCCGTAAAAACAAAATAGACGTAGGCAACTAGCCATAATATTCCACCACCGAATAGTACACCATAGATGGCTGCTAGAAAATCTCGTTCGGGATTTAACAGCGCTCCAAGAAGACCCAAAGTTAATCCGCCCAGCGTAATTTCGTCAGGTAATATCATGTGATCTAAATCGATGAAACTAGCCGTAACCAAGCCAAAAACTAGAATTAAGTATTCTAAGGTTAGCCAACTAACTCCGTACAAATAAATTGTTAGGCAAAATAAAGCTGCCATCAGAAATTCGACTAGAGGATAGCGCAGCGAAAAGGCAGCTTTACAGTCTGAGCACTTTCCCTTTAACAAAAAATAAGAAACAAGCGGAATATTTTGATACCATGGAATTTGTTTCTTACAACTGCTACAGCGACTGCGGGTCATTAAAGATTCGCCGGCCGGCATACGGTATATTAAAACATTTGCAAAACTACCAAAACAAGCGCCGAAAAGAAAACCAAAAAAAAGTTCTACAAATTGGGTGTTAGACAATTTCTTTCTTTCTGAAAACGACTGCTGCGGTAAACAACCAGAAAAATGACCACCCCAAACAGTAAAATACAACCCACAAAAATTCATTTGTTGTAGGCGGATGCTCTAAAAAATAGAATGCTTTCCAGTTAAACCGATAAAATTGCGGTATGAGAATATCCATTATTTCAACCACTTTATCCAATGAAGATGACTGCAGCTTTTTCACAAAAAATTCAATATCAGGGACTGAATAACACAAAATCCAATAACAGAATGTCATACCTAAAGATAATATGGGCCGTACCAAAAGACCCATAGCCAAGGCAAAACTTGAAATCACTAGTGATTTCAAAAATGAACTTAATGCTAAAATAAGAAAGTTATTAATAAGGGGCCAATTACCCGAGGCAACAAGTAAGCTGAACCCAAAACCCAATGTAAAAATAAGACTTAATATTAAAATAGCACCGAAAGATCCAACGATTAAATACCACCGCGGTATAGGGCGCACAAGCAGCACGAAAAGAGTTTTGCGATCTATTTCACGCTGTACTGCATAGGATCCAATCATAGCAGAAATAAACAGTAACCCAAGCTCTAGGCCAGCTAAGCCAAAGTCGAAAAGCAATCGTTCCTGTACTGCAAATGTAAGTGTACTTAGCAAATAACTAAACCCTAAAAAAATTAAACTAATGAACACAACGATGTTGAAAAATTTTAAGCGTATCCACTCTTGGGTTCCCAGTAATGATAAGGTCAGAATCGCGCGCCACATTGTCATAGATTGATCTCGGCGTTGATATTGATTTTAAATTGCCGGTAGGCTTCTTCTAGCGTTTTAAAATTTTTAGTGAATTCAATTAGCTCGCCAGAATAAACCACACGGCCAGCGTGAACAATAACCAAATGAGTACAGAGCTCTTCTACATCTTCAAGTAAATGACTGCTCATTAAAATAGTTTTGCTTTTTTCTTTTAATCCTCTAAGAATTTGTTTTATCAAAATGCGACCATCGGGATCAAGACCAGACATGGGCTCGTCGAAAATTAAAAAATCTGGTTGGGTAATTAAAGCTTGTGCAATTCCTATTCGTTGCAACATTCCTTTAGAATAATCTTTTAGCTTTTTATCTTTAGCGTGTTCTAGTTTAACTTGTTGAAGTACGTTGTTTGCAGCATTTGCAAACAAGCCCATTGGACGGTTTGAAAGACGCCAGTGAAGTTTAAGAAATTCAAAACCCGTTAAGAATTCTTGAAAAAATGGCCGCTCAGGTAAGAACCCAATTTTTTGACGATGCTCTAATGAAAGTTTTTGGTTAAAGAATAAAACCTGACCACTATCTGGGAAAACAAATTCTAAAGCACATTTAATGGTTGTTGTTTTTCCAGCGCCATTTGGACCAATGAAGCCAACAAACTGACCTTTTTGTACAGAAAAAGAAATGTCCTGCAGCACAAGTTGCGCTGATTTGTAGAAATCTGGACGAAAAGATTTTTTCAGATTTTTGACTTCTAAAATATTCATGCGCTTTTAGGACCATCCTTTATGCAGATTAGGTTAGGTGAGATACTTCAATTCGTCCAGTCTTAGATTTTTCTAGTGCCATCACAAAGGCTTGGGCTGCATCACTTTCAGTTAAGCACGGTATGCTATAGTCAGTACAAGCTCTTCGAATATCGAAACTGGCTTCAATTGCATGGCGCCCTTCGGTCGTATTCACTACAAATTGCACTTCACCAGAACGGATTCGATCTACACAGTGTGGACGCCCTTCGTGAACTTTGTTTAGCGTTAAGCAATCAAGCCCATTTGCTTTCATGTAATCGGCTGTTCCCCTCGTGGCAGAGAATTGGTAACCCATCATGTTTAAATTTTTTAAAACCGGTAACAACGGAATCTTATCTTTATCGCGTAACGACAGAAATATTTCGCCTTGGGCTGGCAACGTGATTAAGCTAGATAGAAACGCTTTGACCAAAGCTTCCGAGTACGTCGTAGCGCGGCCCATACTTTCACCAGTTGATTTCATTTCGGGTCCCAAAATAGAATCGCTTTCCGCAAATTTTTTAAACGGGAAGACAACCCCCTTGACGCAAATTTTACTTAAGTTACGCCACTGATATTTTTGCAGCTGCTCTTTAGGTAAAACTAGGTCAAGTTGTGCGGCGATTCCTAAATCAACTAATGGAATGCCCGTCGCTTTTGCTAGAAATGGTACCGAGCGTGAACTTCGAGGATTTGCTTCAAGAATGTAAATCACATCATTTTTTATCGCTAACTGTAAATTTAGATGCCCTTTGACATCTAACTTGTCTGCTAATTTCAAGCTCATTTCTTCGATTTTTATTAATGTTTCAGGACGTAAACGTTGGGGCGGCACTACGCCCATGCTATCACCCGAATGAACGCCGGCGACCTCGATGTGTTCGACAATTCCACCCATGACAGTCCAACCCGGACCACGAATTAAATCGACGTCAACTTCAAGTGCACCAGTTAGAAATTGATCCATCAGACACGGATTTGACTGGCTTATAAAGTCATGATGACGTTGAAAATAAGATGTTAGCTCGGACTGATTTTCGATGACCTCCATGCGGCGGCCACCAAGAACATAACTTGGCCGGCAAATCATCGGATAGCCAATTATTTTTTCGCAGACTAAAGCCTCTTCAACTCCGCCAACCATGGTTGACTGGGGTATCATTAAATTTAATCCACGGCATATTTCCGCGAACTGTTTTCGATCTTCGGCTTGATCTAAAGATATTAATGATGACCCTAATAACTTAAAGCCGTTATTTACTAAACCGTGTGCTAAGCTGATCGGGGTTTGGCCGCCAAGCTGTGCTATAAAACCGATTGGCTTTATAAAATCAAAAACTTCTAGAACGCTTTCTTCAGTTAATGGCTCGAAGAATAACAGATCCGAAGTATCATAATCTGTTGAAACAGTTTCAGGATTGGAATTTAACATGGCTACTGGATATTTTAATTTTTGTAGTGCTTGAACTCCGCGAACGCACGAGTAATCAAACTCGATACCCTGGCCGATGCGGTTGGGACCGCTGCCGATTACGGCAACAATGTTTTTTGCAAAAACCGGTATGTCAGCAACACTCCAATAGGTCGAGTAAAAGTAAGGTGTTGCAGACAGAAATTCCCCGGCACACGTATCGACTTGTAGATAGGAGGGCCGAACACTGTGCTGCTTTCGCAGTTGACGAATATGTTCGGTATTTAAATTTTTCAGTTTTGCGATACGTGCATCCGTGAAGCCCATCTTTTTGGCTTGCCACAGTAACCGCGGCAGCAATTCGTCAGTTTTTAATTTGCTTTCAAATTTTACAAGCTCTTCAATTTGCTCTAAAAACCAAGGATCAATTTTTGTTAACTCATGCAGTTGTTCCAGTTTTAAACCCTGACGAAACGCTTGAAAAATATGCCAAATGCGTTGGCTGTTTGGGTAAGAAACTTTTTCTAAATTAAAATGGATGTCTGGAATGCCTTCCGCGTGCATCTCAAGCGCAGCAATGGCCTTCATCAAAGATTCTTGCAGCGTACGACCGATAGACATCACTTCACCAACACTTTTCATCTGTGTTGAAAGCAAATCTTTCGAGCCCTGAAATTTTTCAAATGCAAACCGCGGAATTTTTGTGACTACGTAATCTAGCGCGGGTTCGTAACAGGTTGGGGTAACTTTTGTGACATCATTTTTAAGTTCATCTAATAAATATCCAACTGCAAGTAAAGCAGCAATTTTTGCTATCGGAAACCCTGTCGCTTTACTTGCTAACGCAGACGACCTTGATACGCGTGGATTCATTTCAATAACGACGCGTTCACCGGTTAGTGGATGAACTGCAAACTGAATATTGGCGCCGCCCGTTTGCACGCCGACCCGGTTTATGATTCGACACGCTTCATCGCGCATGTCTTGATATTGTTGGTCTGTTAAAGTTTGTTGCGGAGCTACCGTTATGCTGTCGCCCGTGTGCACTCCGCAGGGGTCAAAATTTTCTATTGAGCAGACGACGACAAATGTTCCTGCGGCGTCGCGCATGACTTCAAGTTCAAATTCTTTCCACCCTAAAATACTTTCTTCAACTAGAACTTCGGTTGTGGGGCTTTCGTGAAGCGCTTGCACCAACATTTTGTGGTAGTCTTCAGGTGAATAAGCGATTCCACCACCACCACCACCTAACGTATAATTAGGTCGTAATATAAGTGGGTATCCCAAACGATCTGCGGCCGTTTGACCTTGTTCGAAACTTTTAATCATTTCACTTTTTGGATATTTAGCGCCAAGTTCGTCCAGGATCGAGCGAAATTTTTCTCGATCTTCGGCAGCTTCAATAACAGTCGGGGTTGCACCAAGCATTTGTACATTGTGCTTTTTTAAAATTCCTAATTTGTCTAGCTCTAGTGCCAAGTTCAGCGCAGTTTGACCACCTAGTGTAGGTATGACTGCCTGTGGTTTTTCAATTTCGATGATCTTTTCTAAATACTGAACCTTAAGAGGTTCGATGTACGTGCGCGTGGCAATTTCGGGATCAGTCATAATTGTGGCTGGATTGGAATTGACTAAGATGACTTCAAAACCTTCTTTCATCAGCGCTTTGCAAGCCTGCGTGCCCGAGTAATCAAACTCGCATGCCTGACCAATCTGAATGGGACCGCTTCCGATGATTAAAATTCTTTTAATGTCTTTATTCCGTGGCATATTACAATCCTAATCTGTTGTCGTTAGTGTAGATAAGCTCTGGTTTGACATGTTTGTACTGTTCAAATTTATATCGCATCTTATTTAAACGTAAGATGAATGTTTCTGGATTTAAATCCGTATTCTTACGATGCACTTTCACTTCCGTAGCAATGAATTTTTGGGCTGATTCTGGATGGAAGCAAAAACTTTTTAAGAAATAAAAACTGTCACCTAATTTAACAAGCCTGGCCTCAAAATACTCTTTTTCGTCAAAGCCAAATACAAGTTCATTTTGTCGGACCAGCACTTTGTCATTCTTAAACAAGTCTTTCAAATAAATTTCGTCTTTTTTTAATTTTAAAAATTCAAAAACGGAATGACGGTGCTGTTTTAAAATCTCGATAGCCTGCTCGTCTTGTGGACTTAATCGAAGTTCGCGGTGGAGTGAACATACTTCTAACGGAGTCTTCATGTAACTTTTCAAAAGACGTGTTAAAAAATACCATTCGTAAAACTGGTGCATTCTTAAATTGTAATGCGGTTTGTTTTCGTCCAGCGTACCGGCATTATCAAAAAATTCTTTTTTTGCTTGTGTTAATTCATCTTGGAAAGCTTTCGATGTGTAATGCCCGATAAGCTTTTGCATGCTGACCTGAAACTGTTCCCACGTAATACTGCTTAACATACTAGACCTGTCATTTTCTGCTCTGGCGAATTAGTTCGATTGGCATGCATTGTTGTTATAAAAAAATCAAATAGCTGGGTTGCTTCGTGCGGGCCGGGATGGCTTTCTGGATGGTACTGGATACCTAAAAAGTTTAGTTCTTTCGAATAAAAACCAGCCACGGTGCCGTCATTTAAATTACGATGGGTAATTTTCACGTTCGGTGGTAGTGTTTCTGACAGAACAGCATAACCATGATTTTGGCTTGAGACATAAATTTTATTTAGCAAATCGTCTTTAATTGGATGATTCGCCCCGCGGTGACCAAATTTAAGCTTGTACGTTTTTGCTCCGATTGCCAGTGCTAAGACTTGGTGGCCCATGCATATTCCAAAAATGGGGATTTTACCTACTAAGCTTCGAACTGTATCCGCCGCAACTAACACTGATGCGGGATCACCAGGGCCGTTGGTTAACATCAACGAGTCGGGCTTCCATTGCTGAATTACGGCCGCTTCTGTTCGACTAGGAAATATTTTAACAGCAGAGGAGCGGCTTACTAATTCGCGCAAAATATTTTCTTTCGCACCCAGATCTAGTACTGCTACGCGCGGTCCTTTCGGATTTTTCCCCTGCCGCTCTTCAGCCGCTTTTCTTGAACTTAAGAAAACCCAGTCAACCTCAATATTTTTTTGCTTTTCAATTAATGCGAATGCCTTTTGCGTGGCAATTTTAATATTTTCGGCATGCACTAAAGCACCCCACGGCGTTCCTTGATTTCTTAACTTCAGAACTAGTCGGCGCGTATCAACTTCAGTTAATATGGGCACTTGATTTTCAATAAGGCACGTAGCCCACGAATTTTCGCGAGTAGAATTTTGCAACTGAACGCAGACAAAACCCTGTATCCAAACTTTTGAAGATTCCCATGAATTTCGATCAACGGGATAATTTCCCATCATTGGTGCAGTCATCACTACAATTTGTGAAAAATACGATGGATCAGTCGCAATTTCTTCGTAACCAGAGTGCGAGGTATTGAAAACGACTTCACCCGCTTTTTCCGGATAATCGCATTGTTCTAACAACGTCTGACCTTCGAAACATTCGCCGTCTTGCAAAACCAAGTATGCTTTTTTCATTCTATTCCTTCAGTAAATTTCGAATCAAGGCTTCTCGTAAAAATACACCATTTTCCACTTGCGCCAAAACCAAAGAGCGCCTGTCCGCTAAAACTTCGTGCTCGAGCTCGACCCCATAATTGATTGGACCCGGATGCATAATCCAACCATCCGCTTTTAGACCCAAAAGATTTTGTGAATTTAAAGCGTAAGATTTTCGGTAGTTTTGTAAATTAAATTCGTAGCTGTCATGGCGCTCTTTTTGAACACGTAAAGCCATAACGGCATCTGCCCATTCTAGACCGTGTTGTAAGGTTTTGAAATATGTAAATGACTTTAAACTATCCTGTGATGGTAAAAAATCGTCAGGCGCGCAAACGCCGATTTGATAACCTAGAATCTTTGCAAGTTCCAAGTGTGAATTAACAACTCGCGAATGTTTGACATCTCCTAAAAATAAAATCTTTTTCTTTTCCAAAGTGTTCCATTTTTCAAACAATGTCAGTGTGTCTAATAAGGCTTGAGTTGGATGACTGGCTGATCCCCAACCTGCGTTAATTACGGGAACATTCAATTGATGGGTAATTTCATTAAGATCCAATGTTGAATTGCATCTGATCACAAAAAGATCGGGCCGCATGGCTTCAAGATTGTAAATCGTGTCGGCAAAAGTTTCCCCTTTTTCTAAACTAGTTCCAGCATTACCAGTTAGAATTAGTGGGTGAACTCCGGCGCGAACGCACGCTGTTTCAAAACTGAAACGCGTTCGTGTGCTGGGTTCAAAAAACAACAGTGCCGCAATCTTTCGTATAGGAACAATTCCATTCGAAGCACGAGATTTTTTCGTAGATTTTAGCAGTAGGGACTCACTAAATAGAACTTCGATTTTTTGTTTGGAATATTGAGATAAATTGATCAAAGAGCTTTTGCTCGTGGGCATTGTACTAAGGCTATCAACCCTATCTTGGTTTTGTCAAAATTCGATTCCAACGAATCTTATTTGGTCCCGAAATGAAATCTTGCGTTGAACCGTACGAAAGCCAAATCGCGGTAACTTTGCTAGCGATTTGATCAACTTTAACTGTGCCAAGATCGCGCGAATCATCACTAGTATCGCGGTTGTCACCTAAAACAAAAACTTCGTTTTCAGGAACCTTGAAGCTTTTAAAAGTAGAAAGAGGTCCATTATCTCCTAATGTGCTTAATATAACATCACGTCTAGAATCCTGACATTGCTCTTCGAAGACCTGAAAGTTTTCAGTCGATAAGTTTTGGGCTTTCTTTGTGTAATTGCAGGGAACGCCATTGATTACCAATCGCCGAGCTTGAATTTCGATTTGGTCACCACCAACGGCCACAACACGTTTTACATAGTGCGCACTAGATTTTTCCAGCGCCTTACTGTGGTCGAATTGAAATACTATAAGATCACCGGCCTTGGGTAGCGCCTTAAAATACCATTCCGAACTCCAGGGAAGCCGTAAACCGTAGGACAATTGGGAAGATAAGATGAAGTCGCCAGGCCAAAATGTTGGAGCCATCGAAACTGTTGGAATTTTATATACGGAAACTAAAAATGATCTGCAAAATAGAGCTAAACCTAGCGCAACAATAATCCAGTAAATGTTGGACTTAACTTTCATCACTGTATGGTCTTAAAAAATCGGTCTGAACGCAAGCGCAAAGGGTCACAAATAAAAGGTGCTGACACAAGTGTCTCTTCGCAGCTAAGCCAAATAAGGGATGCTTTTCCAACAAGTAAATCCTCAGGTACGAAACCCCAAACCCGCGAGTCTCTGGACTGATCGCGGTTATCTCCCATAACGAAATATGATTTTTTAGGAACTGTTAGTTTTTTTTCTTCAGTGTCTGAATGATTAGAAGAAGCAAATAATCTTACGGTGTGCGGAGCGACTTTATCTGCCGCTTCAGAATAATAATTAAAAAAGTCTTCATCAACAAATGAATCCGCAAAGTGCGGCGACAGCACCCAGGGCTTTCCGTTTACGGTTATTTGCCCGTTTTGCACGGTAACTTCGTCGCCTGGCAACCCAATTAGTCGCTTAATAAAAAACACGTCACGATTTTCTGGATAACGAAAAACCACAACATCACCGCGCTGTGGTTCCTTATACTTCCATAACCACCCATCGCCTATTGGGCGTTTTAGTCCATATGAAAATTTTTTTACTAAAATATGATCGTGTATAAGTAAGTTAGGAACCATGCTTTCGGATGGGATAACAAAGGGCTCAAACACAAACCAACGAAAAACAAATATCAAAGTCAATGGCAGGGTAAAGGTCGCCAGCGCTTTCGGCCAAGTTCCTTGTTTACCTTTTTTATGAATTAAAATACCCATGTATTGTTACTGCTGGACGGTATTAAATAAGCGTGTCCACCGAATGGTCAGTGGATTACACAATACCGAAACAACAGGCATCATTTCGTCACACGTCAGCCAAATAAAACTAGCCTTACCTAGCAAATTCTTTTGTGGTACAAAACCCCAGAATCTTGAGTCATGTGAGTTATAACGATTATCTCCCATTGCAAACACCGAGTCTTCAGGAACAATCCACTCGCCATCACCGGGGAAACCTAAAACGTCACCTTTACGCATCAAAATACTATGCTCGACAGTTCGATTTTTACTTTCTAAGTTTTCAGTAAAATGGACGTAATTAGATTTTGTATCTTGCAATCCGCCTTCACTTTTGAAGTCTTCTTCACGAAGAAAATCAAAATCACGAGAGCTTTTCGGAACAACTTTTTCTTGCGGTTTATCATTTACAAAAAGCACACCATTTTCAAATTTAATTTTATCGCCTGGAATTCCAACAATGCGCTTAATAAAAAAGGTGCTCATATCTTTAGGGTATTTAAAAACGATTACTTCGCCACGTTCAGGCTCGCGGAATTTTACTAGCCAACTTTCGCTAAAAGGCGCCCGTATTCCATAAGTAATCTTATTCACGAAAATATGATCAAATTTTAAAAGTGATGGAAACATCGAGCCTGACGGAATGACGTAGGCCTCAAGTAACAACCAGCGAATAGTTAGCGCTGCTAAAACGGCTAAAGCCATCGAGCCCCAACCTTCGGTCCAAAAAAGTTTATTGGTTAAGTCCCAGCCATTATACTTAGGTTTTTTTTCTTCTTTTTTACCGAATCCAAACATATTTATTCCTCTACTTTTAAAATCGCCAAGAAAGCTTCTTGTGGTACATCAACAGATCCGATCTGCTTCATACGCTTCTTACCCTCTTTTTGCTTCTCTAAAAGCTTTCGCTTTCTAGATATGTCACCACCATAACACTTAGCGGTCACGTCTTTTCTAATGGCTCCTAAAGTCTCGCGAGCAATAATCTTTGAACCAATAGCTGCTTGAATATTTACTTGGTACTGCTGACGGGGAATTAATTCCTTCATTTTTTCAGCTAGGAGTCGCCCGCGATTTTGCGCCTTGGATTTGTGAATAATCAATGACAAGGCATCAACTGGTTCATCATTTATTAAAATATCCATTTTAACCAATTCAGCTTCTTCGAAGTCTAGAAATTCATACTCTAGCGATGCATAGCCTTTGGTTATCGACTTTAAGCGGTCGTAAAAATCCATTACCATTTCATTCATAGGTAATTTGTATTCAATGATGACTTTAGTTTCTGTCACGTAATCCATTTTTATTTGAATGCCGCGCTTATCTTCGCAGAGTTTTAATAGGGCGCCTATGTATTCTTTTGGTGAATGCAGCGTTACCTTTACGTAAGGCTCTTCCATTTTTAAGATTTGAGCTTCTTCAGGCATGCCCGATGGATTTTCTAACATTAAAATAGTGCCATCATTTTTTGTGATGCGGTAAACCACTGTAGGTGCAGTCGTTATAAGATTTAAATTGAATTCGCGTTCAAGGCGCTCTTGCACAATTTCCATGTGTAAAAGTCCCAGAAAACCACAGCGATAGCCAAAACCTAAAGCCAACGATTTTTCTTTTTCGTAGGATAAAGATGAGTCATTCAAACATAACTTTTCTAGAGCAACTTTTAGATTTTCATATTCTGTTGCCACAACGGGAAAAATTCCGGCAAAAACCATCGGCTTAATTTTCTGAAAACCGGGTAACGGTTCTGTAGCCGGCTTCTTAGCTGAAGTAACCGTGTCGCCCACTTTAACATCGCGAATATCTTTAATTCCGCAGATAATAAAGCCGACTTCTCCCGAATCTAACTGGTCCACTGGCAATGGGAACGGAGTGTACTTACCCATACGCAAAACTTCGTAATCACGATCGGTCGCCATAAATTTTATACGATCACCTTTTTTTATAATTCCATCCATTAAGCGCACAAGAACAACAACGCCCTGGTAGGCATCGAACCACGAGTCAAAAATTAATGCTCGCGGAGTCAGTTCACGATTCGCTTTTGGTGGTGGAACTTTTTCGATAACCGCTTCAAGAATATCAGCGATGCCGATTTTCTCCTTAGCAGACGCGTGAATGATGCCCGTGCAATCAAGGCCAACAGTGTCTTCGATTTGCTTGGTAACGCCTTCTGGGTCTGCTGATGGTAGATCTATTTTATTTAAAACAGGTATGATCGTCAGATTATTTTCTAACGCTAAATAAACATTAGCTAACGTTTGAGCCTCGACCCCCTGTGCGGCGTCGACAACTAAAATGGCCCCTTCACAAGCTGCCAAAGATCTTGAAACTTCATATGAAAAATCGACGTGTCCTGGAGTATCAATCAAGTTGATCTGGTAAGTATTACCATCTTTCACTGATTTGTAAATTAATGAAACCGTTTGCGCTTTGATGGTAATTCCACGTTCGCGCTCAAGCTCCATGTTATCTAAAAACTGTTCTTTTTTTTCACGGTCAGCTAAAGCACCCGTATGAGCTAACAAACCGTCTGCTAAAGTAGATTTGCCGTGGTCAATGTGCGCAATGATCGAAAAATTTCGAATAAATTTGGGGTCCATATATGAAAACTACATCCTGCAAACTTCAGCTTGCGTTACTTGATCGCTTCTTTAAGCTGCTCAATTTTATTTACTTTTTCCCAGCTGAAAAAACCTTCGTTCAATTTTTCTTCTCTTCCGAAATGACCGTAAGCTGCGGTAGCCGAATAGATAGGTCGCAATAAATCCAGTTCCTTTACAATACGCGCCGGGCGTAGGTCCCACACCTTTTTCACCGCAGCTATTAACTTATCACTGCCCACGGTACTGGTGCCGTAATCATTAACTGTGATGCTAACGGGCTCTGCTACGCCGATGGCATAAGCCACCTGTACAAGACATTTTTCAGCAAGGCCTGCTGCTACAATATTTTTAGCAACATGACGTGCAGCATAGGCCGCTGATCGATCCACTTTAGATGGGTCTTTACCGGAAAATGCACCGCCACCGTGTGCGCCATGCCCGCCATACGTGTCGACAATAATTTTTCGACCCGTAAGCCCTGCATCACCCATTGGACCACCTGTTACAAAACGGCCCGTCGGATTAATATGAAATTTAGTATTTTTATCTATCCACTGTGTAGGAATAGATTTTTTAATAAGCTCTTCCATGATGAAGTCTTGAATTTCCTTTAATGAAACATGGTCAGCATGCTGAGTTGAAATAACAACCGTATCGATCCGTTTTGCTTTTCCATTTTCATATTGTACCGAAACTTGCGACTTAGCATCAGGACGCAACCAGTTTACTTTTTCAGACTTGCGGATTGTTGCCAAATCGCGAACCAGCTTATGTGACATAGAAAGCGTAAGTGGCATAAACTCAGGTGTTTCGTTTGTAGCATAGCCAAACATAAGGCCTTGATCGCCGGCACCTTGATTGTCAGTTCCAGTTTCTTTTACACCCATAGATATATCTGGTGACTGCTGTCCGACGGCTACTGTCACAGCGCAGGTTTTATAATCGAAGCCTTTGTCTGAATGATCGTAGCCAATTCGTTTAATAGTTTCGCGGGCAACGTCTGCAAAATTTATTTTCGCTGATGTTGTAATTTCACCGGCAATGACTACTAATCCCGTCGTCAACAGTGTTTCACAAGCGACGCGACCTTTAGGATCGTGCTCTAAAATTTTATCTAAAACAGCATCGCTGATTTGATCAGCCATTTTATCGGGATGCCCCTCGGATACGGATTCACTTGTAAAAAGGAAATTTTTCAATGGGTTTTACCTCGTGGTCTATGGATTAGGAAGCCTTTAGAAAATACAATACCCGCAGTTTAGGGTCAATCGAGATAGCGTGCAAATTGGTGATAAATGCATAATACAGCGGCAAGGCTGTTGCCTTACAGCGACTGAAACTGCAAAAGCCCACTTAGGTGGGCTTTTGTTTTCAACTTAGCTATTGTGGCAAGCCTGTAAGATTGGTTAGCCAACCTTTTTCCATTTTGGCGCAAATTCAAACTGATTATTAAAATCTTGCAGTTTTCCTTCTCGCGAAAGCGGAAATTTTTTATGGTCCATGTAAATTTCTTTTACTTTCAAAAATTGTTTTTCAAGTTTATCCGTCATCATATCGACGGCGACATAAACGTCCGTTGCAGATGCTGAAGCTTTAAAATATTTCTGCTTTGTATTCAGCGAAATTTGCACGCGAAATTCGCGCTGATCTTTAGAGTAATAGACATTACAACGCCCATCTTTTAACAAAAATCCCCCAATTTCATTTAGTTTTTCTGTGGTGTAATCAACTAGTGAGTCTGAATAATCCAGGTGCTTAAATGTGTAGTTCGACTTCATTCATTTTCCTTGGGTTCCGGTCGACGGGATTGCCATCCGGACGAGCTTTTTTCGAGGAGCTCGTATAGGAAATATATCGGTTGATGCTAGACCTTGGTTGAGGAAATTTTGAAAATTCTGAACATTAGTAAATGTTCAGATAATGACCCGCGCTAGATATGGGGCGGGTCTCATATTAGGATATGGTCAATTAAAGATTTCTCATTTTGGATCGTTAGCATTTACAAATTTAACTATTTTTTGCACTTCACTGTTAGAAATTGTGTAGATATCTTTTATATCTCTAATTGTGATTTCTGTACCATATTCACTTTGTGGGTTCGTATTAACCACCGCCGTTGTTGCTTTTCCTTTTTCACGCGCAACGAAAAAAAGTCCCGTCGCAGCTAACGAGCTATTGGCGTGCTTAGTGCCTTTTAACTCCAGGTCGTTAATCATAAGATCACTAATTTTAAATATTTTCGTATCGACACCAAGCTTTCGCACTAAAAGTTTTTTCGATCCACCTGGCTCTAGCACTCCGTGAAAAAATACCAAATTTGTTCCCGGATAAACACTTGGATGCTTGTGGTAAAGAAACTGATTACGCTGACTGTCCATCAGCTGGCGTGTTACACTTAAATTGCCATGCGCATCGCTTTTTAGGTCGTAATACCCAAGAGAACTTTTTTCTTCGCCGCCGTAACTAACAAATGAGTTTCCGCCCTCTTGCTGGTGAAATAAAATCTTTGTGCCATCTGGCGTCCATGTTGGATGCTTGTCATCGGTTAAACCCATGTGCTGTGATCTTTTCGTTTCAAAGTTATACACATATATTCCGCGCTGATCTTCATGGCCATGAGTATAGAAAGTCATCCACTTTCCATCTGGTGAAACGCGGGCATGTTTTAACATTTCTGGCTTTTTAAGACCCATATCTTCTGAAGTAAATGACATCAATAATTTCTTTGGATTTTGCGCATCGTAAATTTCAATGCGGTGATCAAATCCTAACAGGTCACCAATTTTTTCACGATCACCGAATAAGTTTTTTACAATTGTTCCATATCCCGAAAGTGTAGAGTGGCTGTTCGAAACGACTAACCATCGATCTTGATTTGCAAAAGAAACGCTTGTCACCTTTCCACCCCACGGCATTTTTGCAGCAGGGCTCCATTGATCGCCTGTTTGTTTTATCAACCACGCTGTCGTAGGAGGGGCTTGCGAAAAGTCCTGAAGAGTCTTTGCGATATATGCCACCTGGCGACCGTCGTCTGAAATGGTTATAGCTTCAGGCGCAATGGACTGCTTAACAACCATCTTTGATTCCAAATTTTTACTAAAGCTTAGTACTTCTGCAGCGTAAGAATACGATGAGACAATTAGGCAAGCTAAAGCCACAACATTTTTATTCATATGAACCTCCAGGTATCATGGTGCCTTAAGTTGCGAATAATATGCCGTCTGCAACAAGGCTATTCTTAGCATTGACCCTAAAAATTTGTATAGGTATTGGGTGGTGCCGATTATTGGCACTTATTTCGGCGTCTCCGTTTGTTGTGGAACTTAGGGACATCGGCGGAGAATTTATGAAACTTAGCCGCTATCCATCAAATGCAAAGTTTGATCGACGACTTTTCTATAGTTTTGCAAGCTTAGCGTCAGCCCAAGATAGTATTCAGAGCTATTGTTATCATATAATTTTAAATTATTCTGGTATGTTTCCGGGTTAAATAAGCCATTCGAATTTGTGTGCCCAAGGAAAGCCGCCAAATAGTCGTTGGAATAATATTCCAATTGTTCAAAATGCAGAAATGCATTTGTGACAGTCCCCGCGGTATCAAATGCAGACTCAAACTGAAATCTAGTACTAAACGAAATACTATCATAAAAATCGTAAGAGGCACTTAACCGCTTTGCAAAGAATGTATCCTGTGCCATGCCAGTTGTTTCTGCGCGATTACGTCCAGTTCAGATCAAACCAGTGTAGTTAAATAGTTAATGACATGGGTGACTTTAATTCCATTTTCATTAATATAGTCCTTTTTACCATTCATATGCAGCTGCATCGCCTCAACCTGCGGAAATTTATTTTTCAAATAGATTAATCCTTTGGATATTTCCGCATCTGAATATTTAGCTTCAATAAAAAGAATAGGCTTATTGTTTTCTATTAAAACAAAATCTACTTCGCGGTGAAGCTTGTCTCTGTAAAAACGCAGTTCAATGTTTCGTCCGAAGCAATCTTGCTGGTAAAAAATCCATTTTAAAATATGTACTGCTAGAAAGTTTTCAAATCGAGCACCATTTTCTGTAGCTGCATTCCAGTCATACAAAAATATTTTTTGCTCTTTCTTTAAGGCTTTTATTTTAGGCGATCCAAACGGAGCAATTCTGAATACGGCATATAGTTTTTCAAATATGCTGATCCAATTAGAAATTGTTTTATGACTAATTTGAATATCTTCTACCAATGAATTAATTGAAAGTGTGCCGCCGACAAGCTCAGGAATACGGTGGTAAAGAATTTCCATATTCCCTAAATCTTGGACCATTTCATTTGAAGAGACCTCTTGTCTTACAATTCGCTCCCGATATTGTCTTGACCATCGATTTGCTTTTGTTCTGGACTGTGAAAAATAGGGCTCGGGAAAGCCGGATAGTTCAAATAAATTTTGAGCATCTGCAATGGACTTCATTTTCAGCTCGCTGAAAGTTAAAGGCATTAGTCTCAAAAAATGATAGCGTCCCTGCAGGCTGTCACCGCCTTTTCTAAGAATATCTAATTGAGCACTTCCAGTAACCAAAATCTTTTGCTTATTTATATTTTTATCGTAAATTCCTTTAAGGTAATTTCTCCACGTTTTATACTTATGAATTTCATCAAATATAATTAATTCTGACTGTGAAAATTCCTTTGATAAGATTTGGCTTCGATCGGAATCATTATCCCAGTTAAGATATTGAAAGCTTTTATATAAGGTTTTGGATAGCGTTGTTTTACCGACCTGCCGGGGTCCAGCTAGAAAAACCATTTTTTCCTCAAGATCATCTTTAATTTGTTTCTTTAAAAATCTATCCATAATCTAGACTATAGACTTTTTTGGACACCTGTCAAATAAAGTATAGACTTTTTTATACACCTATCCAAAAAAGTCTACGTCTGTAGAAGGCTATTCTTCATCTTTGCTTTCATTTCAAATTTTTGATTGAGAATGGTTCTCGTGGGCAGGGATCTTCATCGCCAGAATAGGCATCATAACAAAGACCCTGCTCATTAGCGACAACCATGAATTGAAGGCTATGTCCATTGCCGTGAAAAGTTCCGATATTAGGAAAAGTATATTTAAGGTCCTCTTTAATTTTTGGCTTGGTGAGATAACCCATCCCGCCGACGTAAATTACTTTTCCGGTCTTAAGGATTTTCCCGATCTTTTGAAGACGTCTGAAACAGCTTACTTTATCAAGGACATTTGTTTGAGCAAAGGTAACAACTGTATTTTCACTATCTAGAATGCGCATTAGGAAACCGTAGGCGTTTTTGGTGTCATGATCTGGTTGAAATTCACACTCAAGCAGGACACGGTCAGGAGTTACTTTTAATTCTGCCGCATTTTCATCTTGCTTGAGCAGCTTGAAAGACGATGTAGCGCAGCCGGCCAGTAAGAAAAGGATCCCAAATTGGATAAAACTATTTCTTTTTAAGAAGACCATAGTGCTCCCGATAAATTTCAAGCGCTTTGTTCTTAAGATCTGTTTTGCTTTTCAGTAATCCTTTATATTCTAGAATTAATTCCTCGTGATCCGGAGCTCTCTTCAATTGATTACTCGCTGTTGATCTTTTTCTAAATAACCAACGCACACCCATTGGAATTGCTATACCCGGATCTTTTAAATCCTTCCGGTGAATTTTATTGAAAATAAAATCCTTCGCTTCGCCCTTAAGATCTTGCAGGATTTTTAAGGTGTCTGGCGTGATTTGGGTAATGCCAAAAGCCTTTTTATTTTCATAAGGATCCACACGAAACCCTGATTCACTGGCAATGAGAGCCTTTACCACATCTGGATCAAGCGGCGGAACGGCTTTAAATTTTTTATTGAAATAATCCGTCCATATAGCGATGACCTCATCATAATTGTCCGCATTTTTATATTTGTCCAATTTACGAAAGACTGGATAAACCAGATCCTTTCGGTCATAATTTTTAAAAACGGATTCGATCTCTGCCGCATCCAAATATGTGCCTTTTAGTCGACGAAGATGCCGATCTCGTAGAGTGATACCAACCGGATTTTTTTCGCTCACAGGAACACGCAGTGGATGCTCGCGGACGGTAGTAATTTTCTTTCTAATCTTTTTAGCCATAAATATTACGAGTAGAATACTTCAAATAAAATCCGCTTGGCAAGAGTCTAAAATTCACAGTAACTCGCTGAAGCTTCCGCAAGCAAAACACTGAAAACAAGATGGAACCCGACATCTTGGTGGTTACTTTAATACTTCTGACTTAAAAATTCTAATCAAGCGCAGGTAACTTGAAATGACTGCGCATTAATTTTAGATGACGTATTTGTAAATGGTCATTAAAACTGACGTGTTAGCTTATATTTGATTTAAGCTGAATTTCCGATCAACCAAAGTTTTGCATTTGAATACAGGGTCTTTTTTAATTTACGCCTCAGTGCACAGCCGACCACGGCTACTGAGGGCACTACCCTTAGACTCCCGCTTCTAAAAATGCATCACGCATTTTTAGAACTAGATTTACAAACAATCAAACCTGATGTTGGCCAATTCTAAAGGTTGACCCCTAGGGCCACTTGATCGTGGTCCCAAGGGTTATTTGCAATTGCTCATAAGCACTATTTGGCGGACTTATAGAATAAAAGCCTTGAAACCCTTTGGTTTCATTTTTTGAAGCGCCGCCAGATAAATTCAAACGAAATTCATTCGAATAACGATAATTCAAAGTCGCTTTAAGCGTTTGGTAAGTATCTAACCTAGCAAAAGTTCCGGCTACTTTAGTCGGATCAAATGGAGTTAAATCTATCGAGGCATATTCAGTTTGATTCACGGAGTACTGCATTTGTAACGAAAAATTTTCCGATAAGGATTTAACAAAGCCCGTTATCAGACCAAACTGGGAAAAGCGTGTAGTCACCGAATGTTTGGTAACCACCGGATAAGCAAATGACGTCGAGTTTATTTCGGGAGCCGGTGAGTCACTGCGCTTGTAAAATGGACCGATCCAAAAAAAATCTTGTTCTAAATACACGTTAAACAAAATCGAAGCACTAAATTGCTTAACCGAGGAATTATTTAAATTTTCAAAGTAACCAAACGTTGGTTGCAGCTCGACTGTTTTTCCCAGCTGATAGTACCACTGGGCGGAAGCAAAAGCATAATTTTGATCACTGCGACCATTGGTTAAAATTTTTCCTGTACTGATTGAATATTCAAATCGATGGTCATCATTTAAAGTTATGGACTGACCCACACGCGTGGCCAAAGAAGCCGTTTGATAGTTATGATTATTTGAATAGTCCTGGTAATTCACGTCCAATCCCACATTCAAACTTTTTTTTCTTTTTTGCAGTAGATAATAATCGATATACAAATCGACCAGCTGTAGAGAATCTGCGATCTTAGAATTTTCACGAAGAATATTCGTGTCGTACATATTTTGTAATCGAAGCAATAACTTCAAGCGACGATTTCTTTGAATAAGCTTTGGAAGTATTTCATCAATGGACTCATCTAGCCATTTTGGGCGTGCTGATTCTATTTTAGCGCGTCCATAGCTTTCGATGGCATCACTATAATTTTCATTAGCGGCATGACATTGGCCAAGCCAATAGTGGATTTCAGATTTTCGGGTAAATTTTGGATTGCTCAGTAAAAGATTAAGCTCAGAAATAGCTTTGTCACATTGATTTAGTTCATAAAATGATCGGGCACGCAGAATCCAGTAGTCAAAGAAGGAGATTAAAATTTTATTTTCCTTCGAGTAAGTTAATACATTTTTGTATTTAGAAAGATAGAATAAGGATTCCAGATATTTAATCTGAATCGCTACGTCATTGGGATCAAGTTTTAACAGCAGTTTTTCGCTTTGTTCTTTTAAAGGGTAATTCTGAGTTTGCTCAGCGCAGAAATTAATATTTAGTAAAATTTTCTTGCGATCTGCTCCGATTTTACTTTTCCAGGAGCCAAACAGTATTATTAGGGCATTTTCACAATCATTTTGAGAAATTAAATTTTCTGCCAATTCTAAATCATCAGTGGCATAAACAGTACTAGCCACAATGGTAGCTAGTAGAAAACGTATCAGTGATGCAAATACAAGGTGTCGTTTCTTCATTTAAATTTTAAGTCAAAAGCGAATCAACCTTTTTAGTTAAAAGTTTTACTGAGTTGGTGAAGGTGGTGCTATTGTAGTACAATGCGGCGCATTCGGAAATTGACTGCAATTGGTGGAACCTGTGCCCCCAGCATCTGGTGTCACGGTATTGATCGGAGTTATCGTGCCTGCCGGTGGGGGCAGGGCCGGATCAAGTCTTGGCGGAAGCCCGCCAGCAGGATTAAGCATATTTCTGTGATTAATACTAATTTGTTCCCGAATAGGTTCAACTGGTTCGTCAGCTGGGCGATTGATTTCTTTTCGGTTAGCTACAGGCCTGGGCTCTGAAGGTGCTACTGCTGTGAACCCTTCTTTTTTATCTTTTTCTTTTTCGCGTTCTATTTCAATTTTTGGCACGTCTTTTACTTCGGGCTTTTCAGTTCGTTGATCCATTTGTATTGTTTGGTTTGCCTTCACCGAGAAAAATTCTTTGACTTGATCTTGCGCATCTGGCCGGCCAACCATAACGTTACCTTCTAAGGTACGGACCCGGCTAAGGCCAGATTTGATTTCGTGCTCTGCTGTAAAGGTAGTCCCGCGAACACCAGCAACAATAACCGGAGTTCTAACGTTGTATTTATTTTTGTCGTTATCGTATTTTTGCTTAACAGTTGATTTGATACGACCAGCAGTGACTTCAAGTTTCACATTTTTTTCATCTTCTTTGGGGTTATAAACGTACTCTTTAATTAACAGTTTTGAATTCGGATAGATGTCGATGATATTTGTGTCCATCATCACTAAGCGCACAACGGCAGTTGCTGAAGTCATGACCGTGTCTGTTTCAAAAATTTTTTCACCTTTTTTAAGATCTCGTTTAACGCCGGCACTGTCCACCACCAAAGCCTTACCTTTAATCACAGTGACAATACCGTAACCTTTAGAAAAAGTGATGGCTGGAAATAAGATCAATAAAATAAAAACTAACTTCATTTTTAGGTCCTTATCGGAAGTTGTTTAGGAACTATGTTAACTATCGGTTTGTCTGGTGACTAAGATGAGCCATATTTAAAAGTATCCCAATTTGATGCAGGATTTTCTTCGATTGACTTTAAGCGCGAGGCAATGATGTTTGCCGGTGAGTCACTAGGGTACAAGTGTAAGTATTGATCCAATTCAAACCTGGCCAATTTAAGTTGCTGAGCAAAAAATAAATCTAATATTTTTTCAAAACGAGTGTCGCGCTGCTGGTGGGTTGCGTCCTGCAGCAGGGCATAAATCCAAATGGCTTCTGCCCGCCCCTTGACTTGCACACAATCTAATTTTTTAAAAGAAAACTTGTGTTTATTTTTTTCATAGATTGATTCCGAAGTGATGATCTGCATTTGATATTTTTTTGTTAACCCTTGAAGTCGTGCCGCTAAGTTGACGCCGTCGCCGATAACGGTGTAGCTTTGCAATTGTTCAGCGCCAATGTTTCCAACAAAAACTTCTTGTTCATTCAAACCAATGCCTATAGAAATCTTGGATTCAATTTCGTTTTTCAACTGGGCATTGATTCCGGCCAGTGCCTGAATGCTTTGAAGTGCCGCCAGGCAGGCATTTTCTGAATTTAGCCCATGAGGGACAGGGGCGCCAAAAAAAGACATCAATCCGTCACCAATAAATTTGTCCACCGTTCCGTGATTGGATTTAATAATCTGTACCATGGGATTAAAGTAAATATTTAAAAAACGACTGATAAGCAAGGGGTCAAGTTTTTCGCTGATAGATGTAAAGTTTCTAATGTCAGAGAAGAAAATAGCCAAGTTTCTTTTTTCGCCAACCAAATTAATTTTGTCAGGATTTTTTAGCAGATCTTCAACAATGTGGTCGGCAATATACTTCGAAAAAATACTTTTAATGTACGCTTTTTGAGTGATTTCCTTTCTGTAGTACAGATAGTTATTCAATATAAAGGCAGCCATCCAAAACACAAACAGTTCCAGGCTCCAGAAAAAGTACTGAAAAAGCGAAAGAATGTATTCGGTACTGACTAACGCTAAAAGTAAGGCTGCTAAAAACAGTAACGATTGCTTCCAACTTAGTTTTTGGTTCAAATAAATGGTTTGCATTGCTAGTAATAGAATAAATAAAACAGAGATCATAAAAGCCCAGGGCCAGTAGGAAAAATAATTTTTATTTAAAATATTACTGGCTGCCTGGGCCAGAATGTATGTACCTGGAAATGCTGCTGCAACGGGGGTCTTTCTGATATCGTACACACCTGGCGAAGTAACACCCAAAAATACAGTTTGACCCTTCAGATCAATATTTTTATCTTTTAAAATTTCTAAAGCTGAAATTTTTAAAGGAATTTTTTTAGAGTAATTGATCCAAAAAGGCTTTTTGTTAAAGCCTTCAGAGCCAAGTAACCCCGAAGAGCTTGGTATAGAAAACTGGCTTAGTGGATACGAAAAATAGTAGCGCCGAATAGACCCGTCACCATCAGGCGATACAGAAAAAACACCTGTAGCGGGGCTTTCGTTTTGCAGCTGGTCAAAGTTTAATAGAACATCGCTAGGAATTTCAGTTTTCTCAGCAAAAAAACTAGCCTTATTTTCTAAGCTGTGACAAAAATTTGCTGTTTGTTTTGCGTATTCAGAATTGATATAAGTCAGTTCTGAATCTGTCAGATCAAAAATAGTTTTTTTTGCAAGCAAGACCAGTTGTTGCTGAACCACGTTTAGATACAAAACATCCAGTTCTTGTTGGTATTTCTTGGTATGCGTTTTTCCATTTCGCCAAAATTCAGTTACGATATTATTCTTTTTAGTAAAAATATATTCTTCAAGGCAAGCTATTTCTGCAGCCGAGTTTGTTCCCACCGAATGGCTAACGTAAGAGCCCAAAACAATTTGGTCTTTGTGTTTTTTTATGACTTCGATCAAGGCTTGGTCGTTGGCATTGTCGGAAGCTTCTGCAAAAATGATATCTAAAACTATTTTGTCAGCACCCCGCTGAAATAAGGATTCAATCAGGTCTGCCGTGATTTTTCGCGGCCATGGCCAGCGCCCTAACTGCAATAAACTGGTATCATCTATTTCGACGACAAGAATTGCAGGTTCAACACTATTTGAATCGATAGCTATTTTTTGTTTGAAGTCGTAATAACTGTAATTAAGGGATGCTAACAATGGTTTTTGTTCCAGGTGACGGTAGCTTTCGATCATTAGAGTCGCACAGGCCACAAAGGTAACGATAAAAAATAGTTTTAAACCCGCTTTTGATTTTGTAGTAGCCACACAGCTCATATCGGATTTTTTAGAAACTGATCATAGCTAAGATCGAATTACTAAACAAAAGTCTGGTCCGACTCAATATTTGAGGATAGGAAGTTTAAAGGCCATATCTGCATCTATCTAAAAAATACTTTCCAACTGAAACCAGGGTATCGCCGTTATTTGCTCTGTAATTTGATAAGCACGGTCAGCGGTACAGATGACATAACCTTTTTTTGCTTTTGAATATTCTTTCAAAAAAGTTTCCAAATGGCGACAATCACTTTTTTCGACTTTTTCTTTATACTTTACTTCGATAGGTATCATTGATTGGCTTCCAAGAATAAGCCAATCAATCTCTGGGCCGTTGGGGTCCCGCCAAAAACTAAGCGTGCTTCTTTCGTGACGAAATCGAAGTAATCGAATCAGTTCGATTCCAATGTAATGTTCGAATAACTCGCCCAATCTATTTCGGCCCAACTGAACACCTTCTTTTGCAGCAAGACGTCGGACCCCCATGTCAAAAAATAAATATTTGGAGGACTTAGCCAATTTTTTACGAGTTGAGCTAATGCTGTAAGGATCAACTCGCAGTACGATTAAGCTGTCTTCTAAAATTTCGTAGTAAGCTGCAATCGTTGTATGACCGACTCCTACGTCTGAGGCAATTTTTCTTAACGAAACAATTTTTCCTGATTCAAGCGATGCCAGTTCTAAAAATCGATAAAAAGCTGGCAGATTTCTGGATGCGGCTTCTTTGCGAATTTCTTCTTCTAGATAGGTAATAACGTAGGATTCTAAATCTAAATTTTTATCTTCCAATAACTTAACAGTCATTATTCCCGGTAACTCGCCAAAGATTAGAAGTTTTTCAAGTTGCTTGCTTTTATGTTCTGTAAACGACAATGAATCTAGATATAAAAGAACAAGTCGGCCGGGTAAAAGATTAAGGGCCGAATGCTTCCGTATTTTTCTTGCACTAGAGCCTGTTAGTAGCATTTGGGCTAATTTTTTATCGATAATATATTGAGCTGTGTTTAATAGATTTGGAACCAGCTGAATTTCATCAATTAAAACAGTTAGTCCCTTTTTTACTTTGGGATGAGCCTGAATTTCTTGAATAAGAAGATCAGGATCTTGTTCGTATTTAATACGATTTTTCTCAAGCAATAGGGAAATTGAAATGTCATAACTATCTTGTTCTAGCAAAGTAGTTTTACCAACTTGCCGTGGGCCTAAAAGTAAAATACTTTTGTTTCGTTTTAAGGCTCTGTCAATTTCCGCCTTGATACGTCTTAAATACAAATTCCCACCTCAGAATATAGATTATATATAACCCATATTCTCAGAAAATGGATCACTCGTCATCCATTTTCTTAAGCAGGATGCTTGGTAATACGAAATCTGCGTTAGCACTAATTCAGTACTGTATAAGCGACTTCACCGCTTCATTTTTAAACTTCATTTCATTTAAAAAAGTCAGGTTAATGAGTACCAATAGATCCTCGACCACATACCCAGCTTTTTCACACAGGGATTGCGCCGCTTTCAAGGTCCCACCCGTCGCCAAAACATCGTCGCACACAATGACACGAAGAGGTCTGTGCGACGATGCAATCTCAAGCGTAGCTTCGCCATATTCAAGCTTGTACGATTCTTGAATTACCGGCGGTGGCAGCTTCCCGGCTTTCCTAAGTGGTAAAAACCCTTTATTAAACTTAGCAGCCAACATCGCAGCAAAAATAAACCCACGGGATTCAATACCCACAAAAAGATCAACGTTGTTCAGATTAATTATTTTCTCAAAATCGTGCGCGATCAAAGAAAAAGCTTCTGCATTTTGCAACAATGGCGAAACGTCACGGAACAACACGCCGGGAATAGGAAAATCTGGAACTTCTTTTATTAGCACTTGGTAATTCATAAACAGCTTTCTAAAGACTGCCTAGAAATATTTTTTACGTTGGCTAGAAGGCAATATCTTTAAGACATCACGATACTTGGCGACCGTTCGGCGCGCAATATCAATTCCCTCTTTACGCAGAAGCTCAACAAGCTTCTGATCTGACAGAGGTTTTTTAGGATCTTCCTTCGACACGATTTCACGCAATTTTAATTTCACAGATTCGGAAGCTAAAGCGTCGCCGCCGTCAGAAGAATTTATGCCTGAATTGAAAAAGTATTTTAATTCGTATATTCCTTGCGGAGTGTGCATGTATTTTGAAGTCGTAACACGACTGACAGTTGATTCATGCATTCCGATGTCGTTTGCAATATCACGCAAAACCATAGGTTTTAAAAACGCTGCACCCTTTTCAAAAAATTCTTTTTGATGCTTAACAATACTATCACTGACTTTGAATATTGTTCTTTGGCGCTGGTGTATAGATTTAATTAACCAAACAGCTGATTTTAATTTTTCTTGAATGTACTCTGAAGCCACTTTGTCGCCGGTTGGGTTGGCTCCACCCTTTAACATATTTTTATAAAAGTTAGAGATCTTCAGTTTCGGAAGACCGTCCTCGTTTAAGGAAACAATAAAATCGTCGCCCACTTTATAAACGTAAACATCTGGCGTAACAAACTGAGTATCGTTGCCAGCGTAACTTCGTCCTGGCTTGGGCTCCATTGCGTAAATAATTTTACACATGTCGACGACCACTTCCATCGAGCGGTTCATGGCTTTTGCAATGGCTTCATAATTTTTTTTCTCTAAATCTTTTAAGTGATTCGAAATAAGCGCAACCAAGTCATTGGTGTCTTCTTCAAGTAAGCGTGCCTGAATTAACAGACACTCTTTCAGGTCGCGCGCGCCAACTCCGGGCGGATCAAACTGATGAATTAAACTTAAGGTGTCTTCTAGCAAATCAACTGCAATTTTTTCTTCTTCAGAGATTTGAGTCATCGGCACTTTCATGTAGCCGTCATCGTCGATATGCGAGATTAATGCATCTGCTGCTTTTTCTTCTTCGTCTGAAAAACCAGTCATTTTAACTTGCCAGTATAAGTGGTCATGCAAAGTTTGGGTCGTTGAAATTATGTTTTCATAGTTCATAATTTCTTCGTTACCGTGCGAAGCTTCGCGCGGAGCTTTATGTTGCGTTTCTAAATATGATTCCCATTCAAATTCATCCTGTTTTTGCGGATCTTGAATGCTTTCGGCACCCGGAGTTTCTAACTGGGTATTATCGACGTTCGTCTGTTGTTCAGCTTCTTTGGTGCGTTGAAAATCTTCTTCTTTTAAAACTTCTGCTTCTTCTAAAATGGGGTTTTCTTCTAATTCACTACGAACTTGCGTTTCTAATTCAAGTCGGGACAATTGCAACAGCTTAA
Organism: Bdellovibrionales bacterium; assembly: GCA_043728195.1. Taxonomy (GTDB): domain Bacteria; phylum Bdellovibrionota; class Bdellovibrionia; order Bdellovibrionales; family Bdellovibrionaceae; genus Pseudobdellovibrio. The sequence continues at coordinate 6,880 of JAYTMU010000206.1, read as the reverse complement.
TTGCCTGCTGCAATTGTGGTGTTATCACCAAGTTTTGACTTAAATTCATTGTTTGTCGTAATGCCATTATTCTTTTTTACCCTTAGTTTTTTAAAACTGTTTACAGTCTAAAATTTTCGCCCAAATAGAACTTTTTAGCTAAATCGGAATTGGCAATTTCATCAGAGGTTCCGCGAACTTGAATTTGTCCATCCTTCAATATATAAGCATAGTCGCAAATGCCCAAAGTCTCACGCACGTTGTGATCTGTGATCAAAACTCCTATACCTTTGGCCTTAAGATCATTGATTATATTTTGTATATCCGCAACTGCAATAGGGTCAATTCCTGCAAAGGGCTCATCTAACAGCAAAAATTGCGGTGAACTGGCCAGCGCCCTAGCGATCTCAACCCGACGGCGTTCACCACCAGATAGTGAATAACCGTAAGATTCCCGAATATGATTAATTCTAAAGTCTTGTAACAAATTTTCTAAACGCACGCGTCGATCCTGTGCAGTAAATCCATGCGCTTCCAGTGCAACTTGAATGTTTTCTTCAATTGTCAGCTTGCGAAAGATGCTTGGCTCCTGCGCTAGGTAACTTAATCCCGAACGCGCTCGCTTATACATGGGAAAGTCAGTGATATTAAGGTCATTTAAATAAATATCGCCTGCGTCTGGCTTTACCAAACCTACAACCATATAAAACGACGTGGTTTTACCTGCGCCATTCGGCCCTAGAAGGCCTACGACTTGTCCAGATTCAACCTCAAACGAAGCCTCTTGAACAACTTTACGTCCTTTATACTGCTTAGAAATTTTTGCGATTGTTAGTTTATTGGCCATAGTTTTTTTGACTACCTACTCATTTTTCAGGTTTACGTTCGCCAGTTACGTTGACTTGATTGATCTTAACTTTTTTCCCGCCTTCTAGGAAGACGATTTCTTGACCACGAATCTCATCTTCACCCTGCTGGACTTTTGGTTGACCGCGCAAAGTCATTTTATCTTCGATTAAATCCATCTCAAGTTCCTTGCAGGTTGCAGTCTTATCAGTATCTTTTAAACGCACACCTTGGCTAAGTAAAATTCGTTCAAGGGCCCGCTGAGTGTTTGAATAGAAAAACCTAGCACGCGGTGCTTCTATATTTGTGCTACCAAGTGACATCTTTACTTTACCGATAAATAAGGCCTCTTGGCTACTATTGTAGAACTCAGCTGATTGAGAAGTTAAATCAAATTCCTTTCCATCAATAATTTTTTCTGCTTGCACCTGATTTAAAATTTCCATTTTATTGCTCTTGATATCAACTTGAAGGCCTACTCCATTTAATTTAAAACCACTGCCTTTAACGTCTGGTGGTCCTTGCATAAAAACGGCATCAGGGCTTTTCATCATTTTATCTTTTGAAGTATAGCGTAATGAATCTGTCTTGAATTTATAACCATTAGTACTTGTTGTTAAGACTTCTCCACGAATGATCATATCTTTTGTGGCACCATCAATTTCACCGACGTCACCCATGACCGTGTAACTGGTATTGTTGTCAGAATAGAACTGAACTTTTACTTTTTTTAGAACCCACTGTGCATCTGAAGTTCCCGAAGCCTCAGTCGCGAAAAGCTCGTATCCTTTTTGATTCTCGTCGTTTTCTACTAAGTGGACGCCCATCGCTTTTTGCTCGACTGAGTCCTTCTTTTTACTTTGTGCAAGCGCCTGAATTTTTTGATACTGCGTTATGTCGTCAGTTGGTTTTTCCAAAAGCTTTGGAGAGATAAATAGGATCTCTAAAAATATGAAGACCACCAGAAGTGCAAATAGTAATGAGTATTTATTGAGTTTTGGTATCCGTAGTCGCATCATCTTTTCTTACATCTTTTGCGACTGCAAAGTTAATAGGACCGCCACCAGCTTCATAGATAGAGTACATTATCTTTTTTAAAGTTAAATAATCAATGGCTTTATCGGCCTGCAATGTGACGCGTCTCCATGAATTGGGATCGATCTCTTCATTTCCTAGAGTTTTATCCACAACATTTTTCAATTTGTTTCTAATTTTAGCATCAGTCTCAGCTTTTGCTTTTTCTAACAAAGTGCGGACTTGATCGCGTAGCGCTGGAATTGTCCAGTCTTTCTGGGCTTTCACTTCGTCAAATGTTGCTACTGGGGTTCGGTCAATCAAGATTTCTTTTGAAGAAATAGTAACGACAACAGCTGGTCGCAAATCGGTAACCCGATTGGCTTTTGGTAAAACGACTTCTTTAGGTATATATAAAATTTCGCCTGTCGAATTGTAATTCTGCAAAAGGAAAATAACTAAAACGGTAAACATGTCCACCATTGCAGTCAGCGATAACATGGCTGTGACACCGCGCTTACCACCGCGACGTTTTAAAATATTATGATTGCGATGGCGTTGGCCAGGACGAAATATTGCCATTAGTTTGGTCCCCCTGTTAGTAGCTCAGGTGCAAATCCTGCCCGTAATCCCGTATCCATCGCACCAACGACAACTTCGTACATAATTTCATTTTCGATGGCCATTTTAACGCCACCCTTGTCAGGGTACAGCTGCTTAACTTTCTTCAGGTCAGCTTCTAAAGATTCGTCGTCATAGTTATTGTTGATTTTTGGAATCGGCCGAACATCTTTTCCGACAAATAAAACATAACCTGTTTTTCGAATTTCAAGTTTCAAAACCACATCTTCTAACGGAGGCGGTTTAATTTCTTTTTGCTCCGGATCACGAGGAGAAGCGAACGAAGCGCCAAGCTGGATCATCGAAACCTGAGTCCAAACAGCTGTGATCAGCAGAAACGTAATGAGGACGGACATCAAATCAATAACGGGAACTAAATTAAGTTCCGTATTAATATCTCGTCCTTTTCCACCTGAACTAATATGAGCCATTTAAATCTCCAAACAAGGTAAAATATTAAATTAGTCTTTCATTTTATCGCGATTAGACGCGATCAAATTCATCAAACTCATACTTGATTCAATCATTTCATTTTCTGTTTTTTGAATCATATGCTGAAACAATCCGTAGAAAACAATGGCAGCAATCGCAACCATAAGACCAAAACCTGTACAGTTTAAGGCATGCGAAATACCTTCTGATAGAAGCTGTGCTTTTGTTGCAGGATCGGCTTTTGAAACCGCACGGAATGAACCGATCATACCAAAGATTGTTCCAAGTAAACCGGCTAGAACCGCAATATTACCGAACACGGCTAAGAAAGAAGTCCAACCCTCAAGACGTGGAGTTTCACGCATAACAGCTGCATCCATTGCCACTTGAATTTCTTCATCGGGGCGCTTGTTCATAGCTTGAACCAAACCAGCTTTCATTGTGTTTGCAAGCGGAGTTGGCTTGGAATCACAAAATGAAATGGCTTGACGTAAATCACCGCCAACGATCATACGAAAAATTTGATCAGCGAACTCTTTCTTATCTACACGTAAAGATTTGAGAGTTAAAAAGCGCTCAATAATTAGCACTGTTGATAAAACAGCGATAACTAAAATCACATACATGATTGTTCCACCTTCAGTAAAGGCTCTAACAATCGGATTCATATTTTCTAAATTCGCTACCACTGGGTCCACAAGATCCTCCTCTTAAATTATTTTTGTCCTTGAAATAAAAACGGGTAAGTCACTTCAGCAATTGTTCCTGCTGGTGGCTCTGGAAAGCGTAATGCTAGCAAGCGTCCCCGTACACACTCCTCAACAGCAGAATTACCCAATGTTGATTTTTCTTTAACTAAACGTGCATTTTTTGCGATACCTTTTTCATGGATATCCCAGGCAATGACAACTTTACCTTCTAGCTTAGAATCTCTTTTGTATTCACGGTCGTAGCAAGACTTGAAAGATGCTAACGCAGATCGAACCACACGGCGAACAGCTTCACGATCGATCGAACCAGAAAATTCTTCTTCAGCTCCGCCCGCTTGAATTGCAACTTGGTCTTTACTTCCAAATCCGGTTCCACTTCCGTAAGCGCTTTGACCAGAACCTCGGCCCTGCGTGCCGATACCAGCAATACCTTGTGTTGCTGTACCTTTACCACCGGCGCCGGTGTCTTTAAATTTAGAACCCAGATCATCGCCGCTGCGGTTTTCGTTAAAGCCTGAAGATCCGGTTGCTTTTTCTCCGGCCCCCAATAATTCGCCAGTGCCGCTGTAAGCTTTATCTAACTTACTACGTGCTCCTCCTGAGCCGAATGCGGCTAGTAGACCTGAATTTGATAAATCAGGATCAGCACTTTTTGCATTGGCCGCAGACTTATCACCGGTTTTAATTGCTCCACCCTGCTTGGTAGAGGTAAACATTTTCGCTTTTAGTTTTGGATCCTTTGGTTTCACTTCATTAGCACGGCCGGCTGACTGCGCTGTCGCTGCCTTCTGCTCAACTTTTTTAGGATCGGCTTTTACTTTTTGCTCGGTTTGTTTTTCAGCAGCCTTTACAATTTTCTTCGGCGGCTCTGGTGGCTTCGGCGGCTGCGTTTCTTTCGGTGGCGGCTGCACAGGAAGTGTTGCAACTGGTACCGGTGGCTTAGTAAAAATAACTTGTGCCACGCGCTCGACTTCTTCTTCTTTTTCCACATCTTTCGGAACAGACACAGAGACAATTAAACTTGTTAAAGCAGCAATAATTAAAGCAGCTAAAATACCGGTAAGTTCAGATGAAGATAAAATTAGCGGAGATTCAAAAATAACAAGCGGTGCAACCGGTGCAAAGCGCACGATAACCTGCATGTCATTAATTAAAGTGATAAATACTGATTCATTCTGCTGTAGCCTGTAGTTCTGATCAGTAATTTGCTTGATGGCACCTTCACGTTGAAGTTCGACTTTCATTTCAGAACTTGTACGGACCTGCACACCTGCAGAAAAATCTAACAAGGTCCAATTTTTTGGTGCCGAACCTTCTGGGACATGAATGTCTTCGCTGCTGCCAATTTTCTTCAATCCCACCGGTGCAAAGTGATATGTTTCTATTATGCGTTCTTTCCACGAGACTATCACTTCAACTAACTGACCTTTGCCAGGCTTTATATACTGGCGCAGATCTTTGTTTTCACTGCTAGGCGCGAATGTTTTCTTACCTTTTTTCTTAGATAATTTATGCGGCTGCGAGGTGCGGTCGGAAGCTACGCGGTGAACCACATCAGACTGAATTTTAGGTCGGTCTGCCACAGCTGACTTTGGTGCGACTTCAGGCTGAGTGTTCAGTGGTGGTAAAGTTGTCGCTACCGGCATTACAGGTTGCACTGGCGCCGGCGCAGCGGGCGGCACAAAGCTAGGCGGAGTGGGCTCGATTACAATTTCAGAACTAGCTTTCGGAGAATGCACTGGTTTCGGTGCACCTACAAAAAAGACAACTCGGTAAGGTCCAACAGAAAATTCGTCGCCTGAGCTTAGTTCTTCATCTAAAATTGTTTTCCCATTTTTGTAAGTTCCTTGAGTCGAACCTAAATCGCAGATAAAAAATTGCTGGCCACGTTTTTCAACTAGACAGTGAATTGACGAAACTTCGCTTGAATCTAAATCGATATCGACTTCAGCTTCACGACCAATGATGATTTGGTCCTTATCAACGAACTGCTTTACAACATAAATTTGGTCATTTTTGAAGACACGAAAAATAAGTGGAGATTTCATCGGCCACCTCGAAGTCGTTGAATGTCTTCCGTGTTACGACGCATCTCGGGAAGAAAATTTTCTCGCAATTTTATAAGTCGCTTGTAATTAAAATTCTTTTTTTGAAATAAATAAAATAATTCAGGCTTCTGTGCCGAACCCTCGACAAGCTCGTCTTCGAAATTTAATGTTTGCTTACGGTCAGGCTTAGCCTTTGTTGACGTCGCTGTGCCCGCAGTGGCTTGCGCCATGCTGAAACTTGACCAACTCGTAAGGAGTAGCATCACTGCGAAGCCAATTCTAAGAAGATTCATCTCGGTACCCCGTTTTCCTATTGTAAACCAGCTTTTGCCTTATTTTCCAAACTCTTTATTAATTCACGCGAATCTTGGGGTGCGCCTACAAACTTTAGTCTATTCAGAAGGTCTAGCCCTTCTTTATTCTTTTGCATATTTTCAATTAATAAAATGGCGTGATTCAACATGGCTTCACGGTTGCTGGGATTGTCTTTTATTATTTTCTCGAAAATTTCTGCAGCTTCTTTAACTCGGCCAGTAGCTACTAAAGCATTGGCGTAATTATTTAAAATTTTGACATCTTTAGTGCCGCGCTTAATGGGAATTTCCAGTGCTAGTGCCGCCTTATTATAGTCTTTTTCCTGCGCATAGATTGATCCTGCGTTCGCTGCAGCAATGTGGTCGCGGGAATTAATTTCTAAAGCCTTACGAAAAGATTTTAATGCTTCACGACGTTCATTTTTTGCCAAGTAAACTAAACCCAAGTTACTATGCAGCTCCGATGAAGTCGGATTTGCCGCAATAGCTTTATTAAATAAAAATTGCGCTGCATCCATTCGGCCTTTTTTATAGTAAACTAACGCCATTGCATTTAAAGCACGGACATCTTTCGGGTTCTGCGTTAAAATTTCTGTACTGAATCTTTGTATCGTGTCGTCGTTCTGATTTTTTATTGCGTCGTTAAGCGAAGAATACATAGAAGACGGCACAGGCGCTACCCTTGCTTCGGATTCAGCAGGTACTTCGGCTTTTGCCTGTCTTGCAGCCGGCGCTTCATTTTCAATTTGCGGAAGGGGCTCGTTGCCACCTTCGCTTGTTGTTGTTGACTGTTCAGATGTCGAAGAACACGCAACCAATGCAATTTGCAATAAAACTAAAATGAGCTTTTTCATTTTTCACCCATCCAATTAACTAATCGGGTATCTAAGCTAAGCTCACCCTTGTTGTAGTATTT
>JAYTMU010000205.1:0-10005 GCA_043728195.1 Bdellovibrionales bacterium | reverse complement strand
GGTGACATCAAGATTAAAACAAAATGGGCCGGATTTAAAAATTTTATCGCGGGTGAAGGTTTATTTAAACTTTCCTTCAAAGGCCATGGCACTATTTGGTACGGCTGCTACGGGGCCGTCATCGAAAAAGAAATTAACGGGACTTATATCGTCGATTCAGGACACTTATTAATGTGGCCACCAACGATTAACCTGAAGCTTAAACTTGCAGGCGGAATAATTGACAGCTTTTTAAGTAAAGAGGGGTTCGTATTACAGCTTGAAGGCAAAGGCAAAGTGCAATTACAAACTCGAAGTGTTAAAGGCCTTGCGCAGTGGCTAAATACGCGTTTTTGGAGGTAACCCATGAAATTTGAATTACAACATCAACCATCATCGACGATCGCTGTATGTCACTTAGAGCCAAAAGAAACTTTGGTGTCTGAAGGTGGCGCCCTAATGGCCTTAAAGGGAGCTGTTTCGGTGAACACGACGACTCATCAAAAGGGTAGCGGCGGAGTTTTATCCGGGGTTAAGCGACTTTTAAGTAGTGAAAGTTTTTTTCTAAATCAATATCAAACAACCCAGTCGGCACAAGTTTGGCTATGTTCGGCATTGCCGGGTGATATGTTGGTAAAAAGATTAAATGGTGAAAAACTAGTTATTGCCGGCGGTTCATTTGTTGCTTGTGATTCAAACGTTCACATTGATCTGGAATGGCAAGGACTAAAAAGTATTCTTTCCGGAGAATCTTTGTTTTGGATAAAAGCAAAAGGCCAAGGCGATCTATTATTAAATAGTTTTGGTTTTATTTATCCTGTGCAAGTCGACGGCGAATACATTGTTGATACGGGCCATATAGTTGCCTTTGAAGAGACATTACAATTTAATATCTCAACTGCTTCAAAAAATTGGTTACAAGCTTATTTAAGCGGTGAAGGTTTTATATGTCGATTTAAAGGTAAGGGTACCGTATGGTGCCAATCGCATAATCCAAAAAGCTACGGACAAGAACTAACATCTTATTTGAAACCACGGGGCTGATATATGAATTTTAAGATTGACCACAGACCGGATTTTTCTTGGTTAACTGTAGCCGTTCCAAAAGATAAAACATTGTTTGTTGAAGCAAGTGCCATGGCTAGTATGTCGACAAATATGCAGATGAAAACAAAATTTAAAGGTGGGCTACGCCGCTTTATTTCCGGCGAATCACTTTTTCTTTCCGAATTTAAATCAAATGCAATGGACGGCGAAGTGACTATTGCTCCTGGTCCGTTCGGAGATATTTCACATTTTGAATTGAAAAATGAGACAGTATTTCTTTCGTCTAGTTCGTACGTGGCACACACCGAAGGCGTAGTTTACGAAACGAAATTTCAAAATGTTACCAAAGGGTTATTTTCAGGTGCTGGTTGGTTTTTAGTAAAAATGTCAGGCACGGGTCATTTGTGGTACAACGGGTATGGCGCCATCACTGAAATAAATGTCGAAGACGATGTCTTAATTGATAACAATCATCTTGTAGCCTTTACCTCAGGACTAGATTACAGCATTGAAAAGCTGGGTAATTATAAAACGCTGTTTTTTAGTGGTGAAGGATTTGTTTGTCGGTTTCGCGGTAAAGGAAAAGTTTTTGTACAAACGAAGAAGCCCTCGGCGTTAATTAACTGGGCCCACTGGTTTAGACCGGTTAGGAAAAGTAATTAGCCGCTTTTGTGTCGTCGCAAATAATGAAGCTTTGAAATGGATTGAGATATGAAAGTAATTGCTGCTATTTTATCAGTTACACATCTCATTCTTTTCGTTTTAAATTTAATGCTCAGTGTGCATGGTTCTGCGCTTCTCCCTTGGTTTACATTTTGTTTTCTAATTATCGCATTGGTTTCGAATTGGTATTTGGCGTTATTATTTATCAAAAGTGGTAGAAAATTAAAACATTGGCTTTGGTTTTGTCTAATTTCCATTATTTTAATTCTGATTAATCTCTCGCTTTCGCAATTAACTATAGATTTTGAATTGAAACGCCCACCATTTTACTCGGTGGGAAAATTATTTAAGTTAACTACTTCGGAATCTGAGAAAAGGGAAACTGATCTTTCTATTTGCGAAAGCGATGCTGACTGTGGGCTAACTGATCAAGGAAATTGTGTGAGCACAAAAGGGGGACCTGCTACGTGGTCAGCACCATCAAAAAAATCTTCACTTTGCAGTTGCCGAACTGGGCCGGCAATATTTGGATGTATTCATCTCAAATCTGGGGGTTAGTCTGCCGGGATCTGGAGGTCGCCTTCAACAGGCTGAGATTTTTTACTAGGACTTTTTCAGTACTGCTGCGTAGAACCCATCGAAACCGTGGATATGTGGCCAGATTCGGTGTTCAGAAAGCAGCGACCATTTTTGACCGGCTGCAGACTTTAGAAACCACTTTACCTGTTCTTCGTTTTCCATTTTTAAAATGCTACACGTGGCATACACCATAATTCCGTTTGATTTACACATAACAGAATACTTTGAAAGAATTTCTTTTTGCAATTCACAGACTGACATGACCTGCTCTGGATTTAATTTCCACTTGGTGTCGGGGTTGCGGCGTAGGACGCCCAAACCCGAACAGGGCGAATCAATTAACACGCGGTCAAAAGAATTTTCAAGACGTTGAATAACTTTTGGTGAATCAATCAATTTTGTTTCTAGTATTGTTGCTCCGGCACGAGCAGCACGCAATTTTAAATCTTGCAGCTTTCTGTCAACAATGTCCATTGCAAGAATTTTCCCTTTGTTTTGCATTAGTGCAGCTAAGTGCAGCGACTTTCCGCCCGAGCCTGCGCAAGCGTCTACGACGTGGTGGCCAGGCTGAACCTGCAGCAAAGCTGCGATGGACTGCGAACCGGCATCTTGCATTTCGAAACATCCACTTTTAAAAGCCTGCGTAGCGAAAACATTTTTGCGTTCTTTGATGTGAAGGGTATGAGGCAAGGCAATCGCACTTTTAATTCTAACGGCATCAATTTTTTCAAGTTTTAAATCTTTGATTAGTTTATCAATATTTGTTTTCAGCGTGTTGGTGCGCAGATAAATTTCAGGTTCTTTGTTTAAGCTTTTCATAATGACAGGCCAGTCGGCGCCAAATTCTTTTTGTCCCAGCTCGAAGAGCCAGTCTGGAAACGAGTGTTCGATGGCCGCTGACTTTGGGGCCTTGTTGCGACTTTGTATTTTTGCTAAATCGGTGTTTTTAAATTCGGATCGTACAACTGGTTTAAGATTTTTGGTAACTAAGAAAGCAGCGATAACTTGCCAAAGCACTTCGGATTCGGCAATGAATTCTAAGTTTCTTTTATGTCGAACAATTTCGTAAACACTTTCTGCAAAAAAACTACGATCTTCGGCCGTCCAGTTTTTATTAGCACGCATGTATTTGTCGATCATGCGGTCAGCATGCTTGCCTGCTTCAAAAACCTCGGTTAGTGCCTGAGATACTGTATTTAGGATGTGAAATTGAACAAATTTGCTCAAGTTAAATTCTCCAGATTGTAGTTGACCTTTATTTTGTTGCAAGTAAATGACTAAGTCATTGTAATAGTTAAGTGAATTAAACAGTGGTTAATGTTTTGTAAAAAAAAATGGGAATTAGATGGCTAACATACTTTTCGATAATGGTAAAAAAGTTGGTGAAATCACAGATTGGACTGTAGCATCATATGAACCTACTTATAAAAATGTATTAGGTAAAATTGTTTTATCGGTGCCAGCGAACAATGAGTGCACTTTTGTTTCTCCGAAACCAGTGAAGCGCAAATCTCAATTGGTCATGATTCAAAATGGAAAGTTAGAGTTTACCTTGCAAGTTAAAGCAGTTAAAGGATCCACCTTTGTCACGGCATTAATTGTTTCTCAAAAAGATCGTTCTAAAGAATAAAAAAGCAGTGTTTTTGTACTGATCGCGGGCAGCAGTCGCTGCCATTTATTTTTTTTTGTTAACTTAAACCGAATGTGTTGTTTTATCCACTAAGCAAAGTTTAGCTTTTTATAACTAAACCAACACAGGAGAAAAAATGAAATACATTTTAGCTATAAGTACTTTATTATTGGCTATTGCAGCTCACGCAGTTCGCGCGGGTGATCGAATTGAATTTGAATACACGTACGAAACGACAAGCGGGGCCTCACGCGGCTGGAGCAGTCGACATGTGGTAGACCACTGGGATCAAAATTATTTGTTGGCGGAAGAATTTCACTTGGTGGGGTACTCACCTAGCATTTACGAAAAAGTTTATAGTCATTCTGAAATTCTAACAGATGATGTTGTACAAATTTGGCTTTCGCATTGTGAATACAATAAGGGAATTTTCGAGACAGTAGTTGTGCCGGCTGGTTCGTTTAGAACGTGCAGGACGGAAACATATGACGAGTTCGGAGCCCCGACAGGCACACTTTGGATAGGAGATGTTCCAATGGGAGTAGTCATGAACGTGCAAAAATATGCTGATGGAACCACATTTACTTTTGAAGCAAGCAATTTTCAGCATGGTGGCATTTAGGCTGAATTGAATAAATTCCAAAGGGGCTACGAAGCCCTTTTTCAAATGCCTTCTGCAGAAATTGCTTAAAGTTTGCCTACTGCGAATAAAATTCTTATTAAAGAGTAGTCAATTTGCCAGTCAATTATAGTGGCATACTGCGGGCGCATGAGAATTGACTGAAAAAAGTTTCTGTATAACGTCTAGAGCTTCTTACAGAGGGGGATTTAGGTAGGCCGATAGCGCCGAATTTGCTATCGGCTGCAATTTTTTTTGCGCCAATCCTGATTCGCAGGACGTGCTGCTGAAATTGGAGCTGACACCTGAGCAGTTACTTGAAATGAAATAAACACGGATAAGATTAAGATTAATTTACTCATCTTTTTGTTATGTGCCGGTAAAAAATGATGGTCAAACTTTGACAGCTGTTTGGTGAAATCGTTTATTTGCAAGTTAAGAATTAATCAGTAGACGTACAGCGGGTATTTTAATACGCCGCTGCAAAAAAACTATATTTTTATTTAACGCTGCTACCAGTTTTAAAATCTTTAAATTCCCATCAGTCGATTGCCACCAGCAAAATTATTTAAGCCCATACCTAAATGAGTATTAAATGTGTACAGCAAATCTTTCATGTCATAACTTCCGGCATCGTAAGAAAAACCGGGCTTCATGAAATTTCTACCACCAGCAACAACGACTGGAACGCCACCGCTTCCGTCCATATGATTGCCATCGGAAACTGCAAAGCCATTTAGTAAAATTGTATTATCTAAAATAGGGCTTCCACTTGGATCTGTTACGCCTTTTAGTTTGTTAATTAAATATGTCATTAAGTACATGTAGTAACGATCGCGATTGATGCAACGGTCACGACCACCGTGTGAAATACCAATGTGGCAACCAACTGATGTTAAGTCCACGCCATTGTATCGTAAATCAATCGGAATTTGCGCATCATAAACACGTTCGCCAACTTCACCATCGTACATGAAACTAACCGAGCGTGCGATGTCGCATTGAAATGCTATCACGATCATGTCCATAAACGCTTGCATACGCTGAGTATAATTTTGTTGCTGACCGTTACGATCCGAGTTGTCCAAAAAAGTTCCTGGTGCCGCACTGCTAGGGCACTGACGCCCTACTACCGGTACCGGCGCAACTGCATTTAATTTGGTTTCCAAATCGCGAAGGTTGCTAAGGTGCTGCTCTAACTTTATGTTATCGCTTTTTCCTAGTTTAATTTTTAGCTCGGCTAAATCTTTATAGGCGCTGTCTAAAATACTTTTATTTCTGACTGCTGCACGCGCCGGAGCTGAAGTTGGAGCAGTAGGCGCTAGGTTTGCGAACATGGACTGGTATAAGTAGTATGGATTTCGATTTGGTTCGACAACTTGACCGTTATTATAAGATAAATATCCGCTATAATTGAACGGAAGACCATCCGGTGTTCCGGCGTCATTGCCACCACTTAGTACTAGTGCCTGTTTGCCAGAAGTTCTAGCGTACATTTGATCGAAAGAACTTCCCGGTACCGTGCAATAATTTGCACCTTTGGGGTCCGTAAATGTTTGGCATGTTAGAAAGCTGGTAACGCTGGAAGCGTGACCGCCACCACCTTTGTACTCCCCTTGATTTCGAGCATCCATTTTCAAATATTTTATAATTGAAAAATCACCACGATTCACCGCGAATGGTGCAAGCACCAGTGGTAAGTTTGTCGTTATCTGACCCGTGCTTGGGTACCAAACCTGATCGCCTGGGCGATTGTAAGTTCCGTTGGGCATATACATCCCGATAAATCGTCTTGGGTCACCTTCGCCAGCAGCACTAGCTACACTTGGTACTAAACTTTCAAGTAGTGGCAGTAATAAAACTGATCCAGAAGATGAAAGAAAAAAGCGGCGGTTAATTTTCCAGTTACTCATGGTAATCCCCTAATGACTTATAAAATCAAATTTCGAATTCAATCCCTGTATGCTTATCGGTAATCGTCTGAAAAACGAAAGTGTTGGGTGTCATATAAACTATTTAAAAACGGTCTTGATCAATATTGAAGATTTTTAAGAATAAAATTTTCTGGAATTCATAAACTTATGTTGTTTAAGATTAACTGTATTTCTTATTGTCAAAAGTATAGATTCTCGAAACGAAAATAGGAGTCAAAATGAAACACAAAACTATCGCCCAGGTTGCTGTACTTATGTTGGTTGTTTACGGACTAACCGTGCTACTTTACCCAACACTTTTTAATCCAGACAAAAAAGGTAACGAACCTGCTGTTGCGCCACCGGTGACAACAACGCAAGTTCCAAACAAATAATTACTTTTTTTTATTCTGATTTGCCATAAATCGCATTTGCAAAAGTTCGACACCTAACGCAAATGCCATGGGCATGTAAATGTAGGCCTTGGGAACATGGCCACCAAGCCCTTCAATTACTAACGTAACACCAATGGTAATTAGAAACGACAGAGCTAAGATTTTAAGCGTGGTGTGTTTCTGGACGAAGGCCGCGATTTTCCCAGAAAATACCAGCACCAAGACAAATGAAACTATAACTGATGAGTAGATCACCATAAGATTTTCCGTTAAACCAACAGCCGTAATTACGGAATCAATTGAAAAGACAATATCTAAAATTAAAATTTGTGTAATCGCTGACGCAAAAGTCATCGATGCTTTTTTTAGACTGTGATCATCGTCTTTGGTTTCAACCACGTGATGAATTTCTTTAACTGCCTTGTACAGTAAGAAAGCTCCGCCAAGTATAAGTACTGAGCTTTTGTAACTTAAACTTCCAAGAATGGGTTGGCTTAATTGTACCAAATAACTTGCGCCCAGAAGAAGTATAAGCCGCGCACCTAATGCTAATCCTAATCCGATAAGCCGAACTTTGTTTCGGACTGCAGGCTCAACACGATCTGTAACTATTGAAATCAATAAAATGTTATCAATACCAAGTACAAGTTCCAAGCCCACTAATAATGCAAATGTTGCTAGTAAATTATAATCCATTTACGGACCTTAACTTTATCTAAATGAATTGTCATTGCCTACGTTCAACAGTCTGCGCTTAAATGACGCTACTTTATAAGCCCGCTACTAAAAAATCAAAATTTACTAACAATTCAGGCCCGTGTTGCCCCAAAAAAAGACGCTTGTCGAGAGTATAAATAAAATGTTGCCATAAATTCCGCTTGAATTTAATGTCATATCAACTGACACCAATTAGAAAGGGAGTTTTAATGAAAAAAATGTTACTAACAGCATTAATTGTTTCTGCGGGCTTATTTACAGCTAGCGAAGCAGTGTATGCATCCGATCACGACGACGGAGAGAACGATAAAAAAGCACGAGCGTTAAATTTAACTGATGTGTACCTGTTTAAGGAAAGCACCGAATTCGGAGGCGGAAGTGCTAACCATCTGGTTTTTGTAATGAACAGCAATCCGCGGTCTTTACCTCGGCAGCAGTACTACTTTTCAAGTGGTGCTCGGTATGATTTTCGTATCACGCGTGTAGGAACAAATAATGCGGCAGCGGTAACTGGGTCAAACGACATTATTATGCGTTTTGAGTTTGGTGTTCCAGATGCATCACAACAACAAAGCATTACTTTAACAGTATACAAAGATGGAATTAAAACTGTTAAAACTTTAAGTGACTCAAGTGCAGCGATCAAAACTACATCGTTGGCAGGTGCCGCGGCGCCGGTAAATAATGCGGTTACTATGGATGGACAGTTATTAAATATTTTTGCAGGCCTACGCGAAGATCCATTCTTTTTTGACGTGAATGCATTTTTCACGTTCAGAGCCACTGGTGCAGGTTTGCCGGCAGCCTCTCCGGTCGATTTTACAAAAAATTACAACATAAATTCAATTGTAGTTCGCGTACCAACGTTGTTTTTACAACGCTCGGGCGAAACGGTTTTTGATACATGGGCAGTCATTTCTGTTCCAACAGTAAACTAAGGTAAAGGAGAAATAATCATATGAATAAAATATTACTAATTACGATTTCGTTTTTAAGTTTTGTGTTTGTTGGTTGTAACAATTCATCAGGAACAGGTACCGGCAGCGCTCCTGCAACTTTGAACGACTTTAACGAAGGTTACACACAAATTGAACGGCTTGCTCGTCCAGCAATCAATGAAGGATTAGTTATTACAAATGACTACCTAAATGCGTTCAACTCTATCCCACCATCGTCAGACCTAAGTGATGCTGCAGCCGCAGTTCGCGCCGAAGCCATCACAGTATTGAATGTGGTAACAGGCCTTGCTGGTGGCGGACCCACTAGTGCGGAAGTAGCTGGCCAGTTTTTACCGGACACAATGCGAATTGACGTTGCAATGGCAAATTCTGTACCGGGCGACTCAACTGCTACAGCAAGTGTTGGTTACATCAGCTGTGTTAATGGAACTGGTTCAGGTCCATTACTTTGTGGTGGACGAAAATTACGAGATGATGTTATCGACATCACTTTAAATTATATTGCGTCAGGTACCCCAACTCACCCCTATACAATTGGTGATGGTATTACCTATGCAGCCGGCCACTCAGCTTTGCCGGGAGCATTCCCATACTTAGCAGTTCCAAAATAAGTTAAAGTTTTATGATGATTATACGTTGATCGTTAAGATCAGGGTATAATCATCAGTATTTCAGCATTAAATTTTGGATTGTGAATTCTTATTCTGTCCAGAAGCGCTTTTCTTAACCGATCATTATGATCGCCCTTAGCTAGATCAAGCATAAGGTAATAGACACTTACATCGGTTGCGCCTATAGCAATTTGCGCTTCGATAATATCTCGGGCATCTTCGAACTTATCTAACATCATCAATGTTTTTGCCAGTGCCACCTCAGAACGAAAAGTCTTTCTTAGCTTTTCATTTTTTCGCAGTACCAATAGTGCTTTTTCAAAGTTTCCCATCACGTAGTGTAGTTCAGCTAAGTCAATAAGGTGCCCGTAGGAATCGGAATCGGAATCGGATTCCGATTCGTATATGGTCAAAGCCTGCTGTGATAAAATTTTAAAATCGGCATCGTTTTTCATAATTTTGGTTACAAATACCATATTTAATAAGTAAACGGGCTCTTTAGACTGCGCAAATGCCGTTTGAAAAAGCGCAAAAGCTTGTTTGTAATTTTTCTGCGATACATATGCCTGCGCTTTTACGTAAAGTAAGAACGGGTGCTCGGGAACTATTTTTAAAGCGACATCACACAGCTGGATAGCTTGTGAGGCATTGCCTTTTTTAATCAGTAACTGAGCCAGCTGCCCCCTAGTAAAAACAGATTGAAGCTCTTCATTTAAATCTTCAATTTTTATGGCCCGCTGAAAATAGTGCAGTGCTAAATCATCTTGACCCATTTGTGCTAACACCAAAGCTTTTAAAGTCGCTGACCCCAAATCTGGTTTTGCGCGTACTAAAAAATTAATCTGAGTTAAGGCCTCTGGTAAACGGCCAACGGCCATATAAATAGCGGCGCG
>JAYTMU010000204.1:0-3878 GCA_043728195.1 Bdellovibrionales bacterium | reverse complement strand
TATGATGGTGCCCTTTGACTTGGGCACTTTTTACAATAACATTTGTAATTACTGCACTGGTGCTTCTGTTTTGCGTCGATGATCTTTACATCGATATTGTTGCATTTTTCAAAAACCTAAAGCCGCATAAGATTTCCGAACATATATTAGCAAAGATGAATTCGATGCCACAGAAAAAAATTGCGATCATGATCGCTAACTGGCACGAGGACGAGATTCTCGAGCGGATGATTTCTGGCAACACCCATCGTTTAGACTATTCAAATTATACTTTTTATTTGGGCGTCTACCCCAACGACTTACCCACACTGAACGTTGCGAAGTCTGTCGAAAGCAAGTATTCAAATGTGCGCGTCGTCGTAAATAGAGTTTACGGCCCCACTTCAAAAGGCCAAATGCTTAATCAAATAGTACAAGCCATACGTATCGACGAATTAAAACAAGTGGCGGCGTTTGATATTTTCATGCTCCACGATTCGGAAGATTTAATCCATCCGCTGTCGTTAAAACTTATTAATTATCATATGGAAGACAAAGACTTTTTGCAAATTCCGGTGTTTAGCCTTCCTACTTCGACTTTAGATTTCACTCGCTGCACTTACATCGACGAGTTCACTGAAAGTCACACCAAAGACATGTTAGTTCGAAGTCACTTACAAGGTGCAGTGCCTTCTGCAGGTGTCGGAACCGCTATGTCTAGGTTGTTTGTTGCAGAGATGCTGCTTTTGCAACACGGCGAACTTATGAAAGAAGACACTTTAACTGAAGATTACCACTTAGGTATTATGGCGCATAGATTAGGGTATAAAAGTGCCTTTTTATGTTTTTACCGTTTGCTTGGCAAAACCAAAGATTACATTGCTACCCGAGAATACTTTCCGTCGAACGTGCGCACTTCTATCCGACAAAAAACACGTTGGACGTTGGGAATATCTTTACAGGGTTATCAGAATTTAAAATGGGGAAAAAGTTTTTTCGAAAATTATTTCTTGTGGCGTGACAGGCGCGGCCTTGTGAATGCCCCGCTGCTACTATTGAGTTATTCATTGTTTATCGGAATTGTGATCTCATTCTTAATTACGGGCGAATGGCCAAGCTACATCACCCAGTCTTCCGTTTTACAGTCACTTTTTGTAATTAATTTTACGACACTTATGTTTAAATTAGCCCAGCGTTTCCGGCTGGTCGGCAATCTGAATGGGTTCCATACGACTCCAACAATTCCCGTTCGCTGGATACTGGCTAACTACATCAACTGCATGGCTGCACTGCATGCCGTGCATACCTACCGTAAATTTCAAAAATCGGGCGAACGCCCTAAGTGGGTAAAAACAACTCATGAATTACCGAGCGACTTTGGCATTTTACCAGAAAATCTTGAAAGGTCCGTATGAAAAAAATAAGCGCACTTGTCTTCGTCATTTTGTTTTCTTCTCTAACTAACGCGAAAGAATGCGTTAGACTTTACTATGACCACGGCCCCGAAGGGTATTGGATTGGCCGCACGTATGCTTTGTTCGCACAAAACCTGTTGGGGCATTTTCCAGAGCTTCAGCAAATCATTGCCCCGATCGAGACCTACAAAAAAGGTGATATTGAAACTTGCAGAGCCACCATTTACATTGGTTCGTACTTTAATAACCCAATACCGCCAGATTTTTATGTTGATTTTGAAAACACAAAACGAAATGTAGCTTGGCTTGGCTATAACGTATGGAACCTTCCGATCGATAAGATCTGGGGATTTAAATACAACCAACTTACAAAATTAAATACCACAACTTTAGATTACAAATTAATGCCCACTTTTTATAAGTGGATTAACTACAAGGGTGAAAGATTTTTTAAATATGGTGGCTGGAGTAAAACCAACCCAACTGAATTCATGGCTGGCTTTGAAATCGCAGCCCTTGAACCCGCTAACAGCGTCGTCCCTTTTGAAACGATCGGAACTGAAATACTATCAACTGCAACACATAACGGAACAAACGACACGCTTCCGTACATCCTGAGAAATAAAAATCATTTTTATTTTGCTGACGTTCCATTTAGCTTCATGCACGAAGCCGATCGTTATTTAGTTTTCTCAGACATCTTGTTTGATATTTTGAATTTGCCTCCGCGCCATAAAACTAAAAAAGCCTTAATCCGCATTGAAGATGTGCACGCATTGATGCCGCTCAACTTACTATATCTATTCACCAACACGCTGGCAGAAAATAAAATACCTATTCACATCTCGATCATTCCGTTCTTTTTTGATCCATTAAAGCTTTATGACCGCAAAGATAATCAAGAATTTGTCGGGGCCTCACACGTTAAGGAATTTGTGGCGTGGATAAACGAAGTAAAACGATTAAATGGAAAGTTTATTTGGCACGGAGTTACTCATCAGTACGGAAGACAAAAAAATCCACATGACGGCGTCAGCGGAGCTGATTTTGAATTTTGGGATGCAGTCAACAACTCAGCAGTCGCTAAAGACAGCGTGCCTTGGGTCTTGAACCGACTATATGATGGCTTCAACGAGCTTGATAAAATTGGAGTTCACCCAAAAATTTGGCTAACTCCACATTACCAAGCTTCGACGTTAGATTATTATTTGTTCGGCCGTGTGTTCCCCTGGAACATTGGTCGCTCTATCTATTATAACTTTGAATTCAAAAATAAACCTGCAGATAACAACCCAGAATATTGGTTTACCGATTTAGATCCAGCCAAACACCAAAAAAGAATAGCTGATTTATCGCAAATTCAAATTCAACCCACTGCTTCTAAGTGGAATGGCCAGGCTTTTCCTTATGAAATCTATGGCGATATTCATGGTCAGCGCTTATTGCCAGAAAACTTGGGAAATTCTCAGCCATTTGAAAACGCTCACGTTTTAATACCGCGATCAGTTGAAGAGATTGTGGCTGACGCAAAACGCAACCTAGTTATTCGTGATGTCTGGGCTTCATTCTTTTACCACCCATTTCTGTTTGAAGATTATAACTCAGGCGGCAGGGGCTCGTATGTTGGGGATCCTTCAGAATTGGTTTACTTAGTGACCGAAATAAAGAAGCTGGGTTACGAGTTTATCGACGCCGAAGACTTTGCTGAAAAAAATAAACATTTAATAAGACCAGAACCCATTTATATAAACATGAAAAAGGAAGGAACTTTATGAAAGCATTACTTTTTGCAACGCTCGTAACTTTTACGTCGTTAGCAAATGCCATCGTTAATCTAGACTCACCCGAGGTGATGTTACAAAAAGCCAGCATCGACCGTCAAAATTTGCGGGATGTCGTTTTAAGCCTAGAGACTCAACTTCCTGAGATGCGCGATCTTCGCACGTTTGAATCTTACTTTTTTCTTTGTGATAAGCTGCAAGAAAAAGCGATTGAATTTAATTTGGATGATTTATATCCGGACGGAGTAAAATCCTTGGCCACTAGAATGGCAGCCTTCGGAGTAAAATGGGTCGATCTCAGTAAGATTGATCAGCCTAAATTAGCCTACTACTTAAAATGGATAGATATTGAAGGTCTTTCCAATTTGCTTTCTTATGCAACGTACTATTCTAAAAAAATAACTGATGTAGCGCCGCTTAAATACTTGTCGGATAATATCGATTTTATCATTGCCAGCACAACTTATCTTACAAAAGATCGTTTTGATGTTGAAATTGGCATGCGTGAATTGTCGACGTCTATTGCTATTAAGTTTTTACTGCGTGCAGATTTGTCTGATGCAGACAGAGCTTTCTGGGCCTCAAAAGTGTATACCAGCTCGGGTCTAAGCCTATATACCGATCAAGTTCAGCAGAAAATATATGGCCTTAAACCAGTTAACAAAGCAGAAATTCACACGATCCTGGTTTCTTTGGATTTATG
>JAYTMU010000203.1:0-12879 GCA_043728195.1 Bdellovibrionales bacterium | reverse complement strand
TCCCACATCTTGGCTGGCCATCGCGCCAGATTCCACTGTAATGCTTTCTTTCGGATTTAATTCACATTCAAGAATTTGAAATGCGGATGATCCAACTTCTTTAACATTCATGATAGCTCCTGATTTTTGGCTAAAGATCCGCCATCGCAGCTTTAAATTCTGCCCATTCTGAATCTAAGTTAATATATTCAACTTGTTCATATTTAGAAGTTTTACGAAGCTGGTCAATTTCATTTTGTATATCTAGACATCGCTGTTCAGTCTGTGGATGTGAACGTAAAAAATTTTGATTAAGAATTTTATTAATCGTGTCACTACCAGCCATCTCTTTGGTAATTTTGTTATGTTCTGCTTCCATAATCTTTAATGCTGACGTAAGCCCAGTCGGATCAATCTGACTTTCAAGCATCATTCGCACGGCTAGCAAATCAGCTTCTTTTTCTAGCGTTCTAGAATACGATAATTGTAATAGCGAATCCCCATTATCAGCTAACACGGCAGCTATTCCAGTCACATCGCCAAGCAAAGTTTGAATCAATAAAAATAAACCTGCCCCTTGAAACAGGCTGCGTATCACATGTCTTTTTTCAGCGTGAACTATCTCGTGTCCGATGACGCCCAACAAATCCTCGGGCTTTTTTAGTTCGTCAATTAAACCGCGATTAATAAAAAGGTGTCCACCAATTGTAGCATAAGCATTCATTTCTTTCTTAGATGATATGTGAACAGTAATTTTGTTCGCATCGAAACTTTTTATGCGGCTAAGTAGCTTTTGCAACTTTTTTTCCGCATCAACAACTTTTTTAAATTCATCGGTATCTTTGGTTTTAAATATTTTATCGCCAATTTTCTTTTCTACACTTACAGGCACCAACGTAGATAATGCCCCAGCTATGGGTCCACGAAAGTAAATTAAGCTAGCAATTAAAACTAAAAATAATCCGATGTAGCTTAAATCTGTATAGAACGACTTATCGCTAGCTTTGAACAACGACTGTAGCTGGGCTTTGATCATTTCTATTTGTAGTAACTGTTTTTTTATTACTCTGTCCAAACTAATGTATATCAGCTCAGTTTCTTTAATGTGAATGAATAAAATAGAATTGTTGTTACCACCAATTTCGAACCTTAAACTACTGTATAAGTAGCTTTTACCATCTAGAATTAATGATTGGGGGCCAAAGGTAACAGATATAACGTTACGTTGGTCACTGCTGTTGACGTGAACTGCTGATATTTCCATAAACACCTAAATTTTTGATATTAATTGGCTTAGTGTTACATGATAGTTCCTGTAAATCAAATTGATGAGCGCGGTCAGTTAAGAACCATTTTGCCAAACTTAAACCGTGTGCTACTTATCACTTATTCGTCGCTATGATTATAAAATTGTAACTGATAACTAACACTAGTCTTCATCTTCTGGTTTTTGCGAATTCTTTCATTTTTTTTCGTTCTTAACACAATCTTCTTCCTCTGTATGTAACGCTAACTCAATCTTGATGTCGTCCTAACTAAATCCTGACAAGGCAAAAAATGCCGATGCGACCTAAGTGAAAAAATGGTCCAGAGGACTTCCGTGCGTTTGTAACCCTATCAGTTCAACGCTTAAAATAGAATGAAAGCACTACAATAGGAAGTTTATGAAAATTTCACGACGTAATTTTCTGCAAAGCTCATTAGTTTCAACCGTTGGCGCCTACTCTGTTATTAATGATCCCAGTTCGTACGATATGCTACAAACCGAATTCAGTCTTCAACGGCTTTACCGCGGTAATTTGGCAATCATGCAAGGACTTGCAACAAAGACCACAAGCCAATTTTGCATACTTACCCCGGCTAATCAAAAATTAGGATATGTTGTTGTGGATCAAAACGGAAGGCAATGCCCGTTAAAAATAACCAACCGGGAAATCCGAAGTTATTCTGAATGGGGCATCGAAAAGCTTCTTGTAACAGGCTTAGCTATCAATACGCCTTACACTTTAAAAGTTATTAATCCCGTTACTGGAAATCCAGTGGACGAGCGAACATTCAGAAGCTTAGATACAAATTTGGTGTCACCTAAGATAATGCTGGCAAGTTGCATGAAAGACGACAAAGAGTCTAAGCGTGAAGAAATGTGGGATAATGTCGCTGCTACTAACCCTGACGTCATCTTTCTAATTGGTGACACGTGCTACGCCGATAACAATAACGACGGAAGCGACGCAGGTTACTGGCGCCGTTACGTCGAAACCCGAAGCCTTCTGTCTCATTTTCGGCAGAAGACGCTAACACCTACTTTGGCAATCTGGGATGATCATGATTACGGCGGTAATAATGCTGACGGAACCTTCGCTAAAAAAGAGATGACCAAAAAGCTTTTTAAACTTTTTTGGGATAACGAACCACAAGAAAATGTATTAAAAAAAGGTCCAGGCATTTCACAGATTTTCACAGCTTTTGGTCAGCGGTTTTTTATGATGGATTCACGGTATTTCCGTTCACCGCGAAGTGAAATAAACAATCCAGTTCAATGGGGTGGTTTACAAGAAGCGTTTTTATACGAGAACTTAGCAAAAAGCAATACACCAGCTTGGCTTATGAATGGCAGTCAGTTTTTCGGTGGCTACTTAAAAAAGGACGCGTTCGAATATTGGCACCAGGCAAACTTCAAAAATGTTTGCCGCGAACTTTCCAAACAAGCAGCCCCAATTGTTTTCGCTTCAGGCGACGTACACTTCACCGAGTACATGCGCATCGAGCCCGCAGTTTTAGGCTACCCAACTTTTGAGATTACATCCAGCGCGATCCACAGCTCAACGACTCCGTTTAACCATTTGCGCAAACAAAATCCGCGTCGCATCGATGCTAGCAGTGCTAATCAGTTTACTAATATCATTACAACCGCCGATCCAAGGAATGGATGGAAGCTAGAAGCGCAAAGTTTTAAATCTGGTTTGAGCCAGACACTTCGCGAAACTATGATCGTTAAACGCTAGGCCATTTAGCTGCCTTTTCAATGTCTCATTCTATAACGTCTACTAATTGGACTTGCCACGATTCTGACACTTTGGCCATAACCACATAGAAACATTGCAGTAAAGATCAAAAAAAAAGAAAAATTGATCACCTTTCGAGTGTCTTCAGTAGCTTTTAAGTGATCTGCAGCGAAATAGCATGGCTGCTTTTTTGCTGCTTTTATCAAGTAGGAAGCTTGAAATAAACAAGTTTCATCAAAGGGGGAAGTATGGATTTAATTCGGAATGTAATGCTGATCGTAATTCCTTTACTATTTGTTGGATGCAACAGTCGACAGTTTTCCACAAATTTGGGTAGCAGTAATTCAAGCAGCATGTCAGGCGATATGATCGCTGCTGATGCGAACGCTTCTGGCATCGGAGCGGCTGCGGTGGTTGCAACTAACACAGGTAATGCATCAACTACTGCAGCAACCGGAACAACGTCGTACGAGCCCGTGCTTGCTGAACCGCCGCCGGTCACTTTAGGCAGCTACCCATGGATTATTGTGTTGGATACAAAACTATCTCCAGATGGCTCCATGCGAACTGTCCGTGGCCTAGTTTTAGATGAAGACGACCCGCCAGGTATCCCCACACGAAGCGGTTACCTTCGAGTAGGCCGTCGAAACAGTAAGGAAATTTATCCAATTTTTGTCGAAGATCGCCAAAAAGGAATTATCACTTTTCAAATTCCTGCAACTTTGTCGTTAAATGATAAAAGCTTAACAGCGGTCATGACAGGACCGGGATATACCAACATTGACTTCCCAGTCTGTGACTAAATTCCCGACGTCGTACTTTGACCAGCTCGAAAGCAATACAGCAGATTTTCTTTTTGTTCAGAATTTAATTTATTGAAGAAAATGCCATGACGAAATCCATCCTTATCTGGGCGTGCCCACCGGACCACTCCTGACACTTCACGAATACTTTTTCGACTACATGCTTTTTGTAAATTCCCATTTTCGGAACTGATCGTGAATTTTAATTCAGTGCTTTTTACAAAATAATTATCAAGCAAAATTGACATCCCTGAACGTGAAAAATCTGTAATCACACCATGACCTATATTAGATTGAAATTTGTAGCCAAGAATGGGGTCAACTGGAAACCGTTCTTCCTGGCGGTTTAGCCGTGCGATTTGGCGGTAGCGCAACAGGGCCTCATTTAATTGTTCGGGTTCCGAGTGAAACGGATTGAATTCGTAGGCTTCGCCTAACTCTTCTTGATGTTTAATTGGAATTTGTTTTTTTGTATATCCGATTGAACCAGCCGGAACATTTAAATGG
Source organism: Bdellovibrionales bacterium (assembly GCA_043728195.1). Classification (GTDB taxonomy): domain Bacteria; phylum Bdellovibrionota; class Bdellovibrionia; order Bdellovibrionales; family Bdellovibrionaceae; genus Pseudobdellovibrio. The sequence goes on along the minus strand of JAYTMU010000203.1, from coordinate 8,585 downwards.
TCCCAGGTTGTTGCGCCGACCATCACGCGGTAGATTTCGCAGGCACTTTCTAGACGTCGGCCGTAGTTTACACTATGTCCAATTACGGTGATATCTATTCGGCGGGACCCGCCTAGATCACCAACATACACTTCACCAGTATTGATGCCGATACGAATTGGAAAAAATGGCGTTGCCAACTCATTTTTTAAGTTGCGTTGAACTGCCGCTTGCTGAATCCGAACTGCGCAGTCTAACGCTTGCTTTGCATGTTGATTATCAATTGTTGTGCTACCATCGAACTGGTAGCCGAAGAAGCACAGCAGCCCGTCACCCAAAGATTTATCCACCACGCCAAAACAGTCATGAACTATTTCAGAAATTTCGCTAAGTAGCCCGCGCAGTTGACGAAATATGACGACGGGTTTTTCCTCTTCGGCTGTCATTGAAAAGCCAACTATATCAATAAACATCACAGTTAATACCTGACTTTTTGGTTCAAGCCACGAATCAATATTTTGACTAAGTAATGAATTTAACTTAGCTGGACCAATAACGCCTTCTAGCGAAAAACGCATTTGCTGCGAACGCACTTCAGAAACTCGAACGCGTTCAGAAAATATCAACAAGCCGCTAGTAAAAAACCCAATGGCTGGAAAAGCCCATGGTAAAAGTAAACCGTAAAAACAAAAGCTACCAATTCCTATGCTAAAAAATATTAATTCTACTAAAACCAACACACCTGCAAAGGGAACTGCGGAAAGAGAAACCGCCAAAAACATCCCGAAAATACAAAATAGCAATGTGTATAACAGTTCTCCACCAAAGGACTTTAACCATGTGTTCCTTAAAACACTATTTACGACTTCGACTAAAATAAATCCGCCAGGCATAACTCCTGCCGGAGTTTCTTTAAAACCAGTTGCCCCTTGAACCATATCGGTAAGAATTAAAACAACATCGCTAGACGTCACTTCATCCAGTGGCTTTTGTGCTCGGGCCTTTCGCAGTGGGGTGACCAAACTAAAAGTGCGTTTCCAGTAATCCCCGGCAGGCGCCAAGTTGACAAGCAGTTCGCCGTTTGGATTTACAGGAATTGGATTTGAATTTGTGTAAAGAGTGCCTTCCTTGGCTGAAAGTTTGCCTAGTAGGTTCAAGCCCCAAAATGGCATAATACGAAGCTCTCCGGCCTTAAGCAGAGGCTTTATGTAACCGAAGCCTTCGTAGTTGGTGTGACCTACTTGACTAAATGCATTTCGCAGCGAAGGTTCAGGCCCATAGAAATATCCTGAATCCCATTTTAACCACGGTAGCGAATTAAAATCTAAATCCGAATCGATTTCCGTAATTTCATCGAAACCGACAATTCGATTGGTAACAAAAAAAGAACCCGCAGCAATTGGCCTAGTCTTGATGACTTGCTCGACAAAAAGTCGTTTCATTTTAGGATCTCGACTTAACGGTATTGGAAGTGACGTATCAATGAAAATAGCACGTGGTTTGGCTTTTGCCAGGGCCTTAAATAATGAAATCCATTCTTCGGCGGGAATTGCTGCTACGCCCAATTCGGCCATGGTTCTATGATCTGCAGCAAAAATTTTAATGCGCGGATCCAACTGCGGAGACATACCTACATATCCACGAATGCTGAAAATTAGTGGATGAATTACTCGGTTATAAACAAAGGTATTTGCACCTAACAAGAAGGCCACAGCTAAGAATGCATAGCAGGACAGCATCAGATAAAAAGCCTTTTTTAAATTAATACTCGGAGTGGTATACCAATTTCTATTCGACGTCTTTTTTTCAAACCGTGGGGCCATGTTATCATTGAACATGATATCGTAACCTGGTCGCAAGCGAATTTTAATTGCGTTGTCTTAAGTACTCGACCACCCCAGCTGCTGTTAGCAAGTGCTTTTGCGTCGAAGTCGCGAAAAGCTTTAAAAACCCACCTGCTTGGCGGGCTGGTCTTCAGTTTGAGGCAACCGACGATTTGTTTTAAGCCTTTCAAGAGCTGAAATCATAGTGTCTTGGCTAGAAAGCGTGGCTCCGCCACTATCAACACGGTATGGACCTTCTGAACAAGGCTTCGCAGTTCGAAGTCTTTGGTTTCGGGCTCAATAATTTTGACTTCCATCATCCATTTCGCCATGACCTCAAACAAAGCAAGCGAAATGAAGACGCCGCCAAAGCCCCAGACCACACAGAAGATGAGGAGCGAATGATAGTTGACCCCTTTCGCATCAAGGTAGGGCTGCACTCCAAGTTGGGACATCACGACCGAAAGAGTAGCAATGATTAAAATGTTCGTCGCAACAAAGAGAAAAATTCTTTTGGCGATTTTTACGAGACACTCCTCTGTTAGTTAAATTAGGTTTTTTGTAAAAGAATTTTGTTTTGTTTTTTGCGGTCAATAACGATTGAAGCCACAACGGATACACCAATAAGTAAGCCAATAATTCCTAAAGACCAGCTAATTGGAAACTTTCCACCAAAGACTTCATTGAGCCACACCATCTTTAGGCCCACGAAAACTAGCACCGAAGCCAAGCCGTATTTTATGTAGGCGAATCGATCCATCACTCCTGCCAACATGAAATACATTGATCTAAGTTCCAAAATTGCAAAGATGTTTGACGTGAACACGATCAAAGGTTCTTTCGTCAAAGCGAAAATTGCGGGAACGGAATCAACCGCAAAAATAATGTCACTAAGCTCAAGAAAAATCAGTGACAAAAACAACGGAGTTACATAAGTCAAACCACCTTTTTTATAGAAAAACTTCTGTCCTTCAATTTGTGAATGAACCCGGAAAATTTTTTTCAGCTGCCTCACAATAAAATTATTTTCTAAGTTTTGAGGTTTTGTTCCAGCAAAAAACATTTTTATCCCGGTAAGAATTAAAAGTGCTCTAAAGAAAATAACGACCCAGTGGTACTGCATCAGCACAGATCCCATGGCGATGTAGATGCCTCGGGAAATTAAAGCTCCTAAAATTTCCCAAAAAAAAATTCTGTGCTGATACATTTTTGGAATTCCAAAATAAGCAAATACGACGGCAAAAATAAAAATGTTGTCGATAGTGTGAAGTCGCACATACTTGAAGAACTTTAGTCGACTGCTACAATCTAATTGCAGTTGCAACTATATGAAATCATTCAAATTTAGATATTTATAAGCAGTCTTCTACAAAAAAACAATAAATTTTTGTAGCAAATCGGTACTATTTGCAAGTATCTAGAACTACTGGTGTTTATCAAAATTAGGCATATTACTACAATTAATGATGCAATATTTGTTGCAAATTATGTAGGAAAAATTGTAATAGAGGTGTGAGCAAATTCGAATTTTTAAATTCAGAGCTTTGGCTTAATTATACACAAAGAAGATACTTAACTCTTGATGAGATTAAGCATCGGGTTAAGCAACAAGGCACAGCCGAATCTGAATGGATAAATCTAAAAAAAGAAATCGTAACTTCGCGAAAAACAGGCTCCATCACTTTATTCTTTAAATCAATTGAGCCAAAATTTTGGTTTTATCCCGCCGATGTGATCCTTAAAAAAATCGACGAGATCGAAAGAATCGGTAAAGACCTATATGAACAAATTAACAAACAAGCCACTTTTAAAACTGAGTTTTTATTGGACTCGGCAATCGAGGAAGCAATCACTTCAGCGATATATGAAGGTGCCCATAGCACCCGAGCGCAAGCCGAACAACTTATAGCCTCGGGTGAAAGACCGAAAAATAAAGACGAGTGGATGTTGATGAATAATTTTCGAGCGATGAAATGGGTAAAAGACAACCAAAGCTCATCTTTGACAAAAAATGTAATTCTACAACTACATAAAATTGTAACCGAGAATACCCTAGAGGGCGATGACATAAATTTTCAGGGCAAGTTCAGAAACGATAAGGTATTCGTTGGACCACACGAAGGAATCGAGCACTCAAAAGTCGAACAAGCGATTGACGATATGATTTCAATCAGCACCAATAATCCTAGATATTTCCACCCCTTATTAAAAGGTATTTTAATTCATTACTTTATTAGCTATGTACATCCCTTTTTCGATGGAAATGGAAGAACAGCAAGAGCACTTTTCTACTTTAAATCTATTAAAAATCAGTTGAATTATGTCGAATTATTATCTGTCTCAGCGTACTTACGAACTCATGGTAAGCAATATGAAAAAAGCTTCGAAAAAGTTAAAGATAATGAATTTGATTTGACTTACTTCCTAGATTTTTGCCTCGACTCTATCAGCTCTGCACTCAAGGAAGTTGCGCGCAAGGTGAACTACCTGCTCCGAATGACAGATCTAAAAGAGAGATTCAACTTATCCCAAACTCAAGTTGGACTTATGCAGAGGATGGCATTACATAAATTTAGAACAATCGATATTGAAGCGTATGCCCAGAAAATATCAAAATCGAGAGAGTTTGCGAGACAAGAACTAAAAAGCCTTCTAGAACTCAATTTAGTCTCAGAGATAAAAGTAAGTAAAAAATTAGTTTATAAAGTAAATGCGGATAAATTGAAAGAACTATACAAAGAAAAGCCTAATTGAGGCTGAGGTTACCCTGGTTTTTAAAAAAATGAACTTTAAATGAAGCCGTTCAAGCCTGGAAACAAAGTGGGCTGACGCAAGTTCAGTTCTGTGAGAAAAACAATTTCCCTTACGGCCGCCTTAAAAACTAAAAGCGGGAACCTAATAAAGTCAGACTCGCCCACAAAACTGCCACTTCTTACAGCCAAGATTATTTTTCGCGCGAACACTGGTCTTCTTTACTTCTGTTAAAAATATCCAAACACTGCCCTTTATCATTCCAAATCGCCAAAAAATTGAGACTACGCCCGTTTCCAAGATAAGTGCCGTGATGTTTGAAAGTATGTTTGTACTTTTCTGCTACAACAGGGGCCTGTGCATCACCGCGCCCCCTAACCGTCACTAGTTGTGCTTTTTGAATGATTTTTTCAGATTGTTTCAACCAATCGACACAATCTCTTTTTTCTAATACTGTCGCACTGCTTAAAGTTAATACCGTTTTTTCATTATCTAGTACATGAATCATAAATCCATAGGGTTCTGATCGGTCACCCTCGTAGTCAGTTATAAACTCGCATTCAACGATAATTCTGTCAGGAGTTACCTTAATATCTGTGCCCGATGCTTTTTGCTTACTTGCGAAATATTTTGAAGTTACACAACCGGACAAACAAATAGATAATGCTATTATTAAAATATTACTCTTCTGTAAGTAAGCCATATTCTTTCCTAAATTTTTCAAGAGCCTTATCTTTAAACAGGGTTTTGCTTTTCAGCAATCCCTTATATTCTAAAATAATTTCTTCCGCAGTGGCAGGTCTACCAAGTTTTCCCTCTGCCAATCTTTTCTTTCGCGAAAGCCATCTAACTGCCATCGGTATGGCAACATTTGGATCTTTTAGATCTTTTTTACGTATGCCTTTGAAAATAAACTCTTTAACTTCTCCGTTAGGATCTATTAAAGCGTTTAGCGTTTCGGGTGTAATCTGAGCTATGCCGGTAGCTTTGAGGTTCTTAGGGTCTAATATAAAATCTGATTCACTCGCAATGAGTGCTTTAACTACATTTGGATCCAATGGTGGATTGGTAATAAATTTTTTGTTGAAGTAGTCGCACCAAACCGCAATGATTTCATCAAATTTATCGCTATTGGGTTGGATCAGCTTTTTTTTAGTCGGATAGATTATGTTCTTCCTGTCATAACTTTTGAGAATTTCTTCAATTTCAGCAAAATCAAGATAAGTTCCCTTCAGACGTCTAATATGACGATCTCTTATCGTCTTACCCGAAGGATTTTTTTCGCTTATTGGAACTTGCATTGGATGTTCGCGAACTGTTGTAACTTTCTTTTTAACTTTCCTTGCCATACTTAGCCTAACTTTTCCCTTTGGCTGCCACAGGAACCAAAGAAGCGAAGCGTTCACGTACCTCTTTGTATTCAGGCTCTGCCTCATACCCATTCGGATAAAGCACAACGTCAGGACTTAGCCCCATGAAGGCCGCAAGCTTTAGAGCTATCCGAGGACCAATTTCACGACGATTTTTTTCTATCGCAGAAAAGTTAGCTTGTGAAATCTTACATGCATGAGCCATGTCATCTTGTTTAATATTAAAATTAGCACGGAAAGCCTTGATTAAGTCGCCTGTAGTTTTAGCTGCCTTGAAAATATCGATGGGTTTTTTAGCTGCCTTCTTCATTTCTTTCGACCTTTCTTATGATCATGCTCATCCGTAATCCGAGCAATTTTAATAACTACTTTTTTATCTACAATGCGATAAATGATTCTTCCTCGATTTGAGAATGCCGAAGATCTATAGCCCACCCACTCACCGTGTAAAGCATGATCAGCCCACTTAAAATCTCCACATATAGATTCAGGCCCATGAGCTGAGATTTGCTGAATCCAAGCGTGAATGATCGCCTGACCTTCAATGGTCAACTTTTTAGATTTAATGAGCGCAGTAATTTCTTTTTCTACTGCGGAGCTTTCGAATTCAACCGACCACATATCTCTATTATGACATATCATTTTTGATATGTCAACATTGACTATTGAATGTAACTCGATCTGAGATTTTTATATTTGAAATTATCTAATGATTTCAATTGCTTATGATCTATAACTGAATTTGGTAGGGGCCAGTCTAAGTTAGTCGAACAAGCCGAGTTAACCGTAAAACAAGATGACTTGGTTCTGTGGAAAAAACAAATAGTTAATCCAAATAAGCTGGCAAAATTTTATTGGGATCAGTGCTTAACGCAAACTGAGATCGCTCGTCGGTGTAAAATACGGCGGGCTACGATTTCAGTGGCGGTTATGCGGTTTAAACCGACTTCGTTGGATTAGGAGGCCGCTGTGGGTGCTATAAAATTTGTTTCGTTTGTGGTTCGCTCAGGATTTGCGTTGGCGCTGATCGGCCAACTTAAATTTTGCACTTTGGTTATGATGGGAAAAGCTGCTGAAAAATCGCAGAAAGGGATTATGTCGTATTCTAAGTACAGCCGGATGCTGACGTCGAATTCTGTAAAAATCAGAAAAACTCATGGGCGCTAAACTAAATATTTAGGCCGCTATTTTTCTGATTCGAACTTCAGCCAAAAGGCCCACGGCTTCAACTAACTTAAGAACGCGGTCAATGGTCACTTTTTGTAAACTACCAGACAGAATTCCTGTGACAGCACTTCGTGGTAATTTTGATTTTTTAGCAATATCTGCATGTGTCAGTTCTTCTTTTTTTGCAGCTTGAAGAACAGCCGAAATCAATTGAGCTTTAATAACGGCTTCCATCCCACGAGCTTGTGTAATACCAAGCATTTTTGCGATTTCAGAACCAGAATTTTTTTGTTTCATCTGTTTATCTCCTTCAATCTTCGTTTAGCCAGATCAATATTAGGTTGCGGCGTCTTTTGAGTTTTTTTCATAAAGGCATGTAGTAAATAAATTAAGCCTGCCCCAGCTAAAATATAAATGACTCTGTAAATTCCTGCACGATTTCGAAACCGTAATTCATGAACCCCTTTTCCGATCGAGGGCATAGGACGTGACAACGGCATCGATAAGAATTGACCATCGTCTAACCGAGCCAAAGCATCGGCCAGATCACCGCGGATTTCTTCAGGAAACTCTGCAATTTCTTTTAGGCACTGCGGTAAAGGTCTAATCATCAACACAGAATGTCTCATAAATAAGACATTCTGTCAAGTGTGATAATTATTGCGTGTTTATTTTTAAAGCTTAACGGATATTCAATAGATTTGATCTAACAGCGAATCTGTTGAGAAAATCGTTCCTTTTGGAAGTGAAATTCCACCTACAATTTTATCTTCAGCCAGTGGTGGATATGTAATTTGAGCGTTAAATAAAAACATTGAACAAGTGCCATTCAACTCAGGAAATCGCGCAAACATACAAGTTTGCAGAGCTTCTATAGATGAAGTCTTTTGCGAGCAATCGTCAAGTATAGTGCTCTTACATTTTTTCATCAGTTCAGCTTTATAAGACTCAACTCCCATCTGTTGAATTTCCAATAACTTGTTTTCTTAATAATACAAGTGAAAGCACCGATTTACCTAGATTGCTTGTTGCAACAATCAGACCGCCGTTAAAAACTTGCTTAAATTCTAAAAAAGTAATTTCTGATATTTCTCCTAATTCTAAGCGTGACATAAATTTGCCGCGCTCTATCCGCTTTGAAATCTGAACCAATCCCGTACCATCAAAAAACAAAATCTTTATCCTACGTCGATTCTTACCAAAAAATAAGTATAAATGACCTTGGTTAATATCTTGTTGCATAGTTACTTTTGTAAAGTAGTAAAGCTTCTCAAAACCGCAGCGCATATCAATCACTGCACCATAAATGAAAATTCTTAAATTCTTTCTTTCAAAAAACATCAGACTAACCCATCCCAATTATTTTAATTAATTCATGACTTGATAGGTTCTTAATTTCAAAACAAATGCCATTTTTTTCGAATATTACACTGACCGCCGACTTATCCACAGATTTTGTTGTGGATAAGTCGGACGCAACTTTAATTTCTGTAAA
>JAYTMU010000202.1:0-8097 GCA_043728195.1 Bdellovibrionales bacterium | reverse complement strand
TAGGTGGCTCATACCGCCTCAATAAAATAAGTCTATTCAATAAGTTATGTGGCTCGTTGGTTGACTTCTGATTGTACACAATCAGAAGTACCGTCCGAAAGAAAAGAATCTAAATATATCAAGTCTTTAGAGGTCGGAGTAAGCCGATCTAGGACCTTATAAGGGATCAGTTTCGAAGCAAAGCGCCTGTCAGCTGATATCCGATTTGTCCTGATCTTGAAATTGATCTCGATAAAATCGAATTTAAACGTGAAATTCGCCACAAACTAAAATTGCGGCGTTCAAACTGATCTTATATTCGCCTGCTGTCGATAGACAAACCGATTATGATTCGCGCAAAGAATTCGTAAATTTTCGACGTTGTCCCCGCCGCCAGCCCATTTAGGTTTGATGTGATCAACATTAAGTTGCCACGTCGATCCGCACCTTCTTCCCGAAACAGAATCGGTAAACTGACAGGCTTTATTCGAATTCAATACCTCTATAGCTTTTGATTTTGTTTTAGTATGTGTTTTCTGCGCGATCACTTTGTCGGCTACAAATTCAATAACTTTTTCCCAACCGCCAGATGGCAGTGAATTCGAAAGAAGCTGTCGCATTTGCACAAGCTTTTCCCATTGATCTTTTGAAAATGTCATTTCTAATCGAACCGATTCATCACGTTGGTGTTGAATTCTGCAAGCTTGCTTCGGAGAAATTTGAAAGGTCTTCGCAATCTCGGTTTCAGTTTCAGCAACTGATTTATTTTCCAGTCGCGTAAGCAATTGATGTTTCATGTCCGCAGAAATTTGCTGCATCTTTGCGTTTGGGGAACCCGCGCTACTTTGCAACTGACGAATAGCTTTCTGCAACAAATTAACTTGGCCCAAATTAATAGATCCGGTTTGAATCTGCTCAATCAATGTTGGAACTTCACGCATCAGCCTTGCAGCATCAATTCGGCGTTGCGCACTTCCGGAACTGTAACCGACCCCTTTGGTTAAATAATCAAACAAATTAGCATAAGCAAAAGTTAGAAAAAGTTTTCGCCGATCCACTTCTGCAATATGTAAAAGGATATCACGTAAGATTTCACGCTCGCGTGAGGCAAGCCTTCGTAGTTCTTGATCTAGAGTACTGTCCGAAAATTTTCTTAGGTTCATCTTTTCTGTGTTCATCTTTTCTGTGTTCATCTTTTCTGTGTTCATCTTTTCTGTGTTCATCTTTCACCTCGTGAACAATGGAATACCACGGATTTTAAATGTGCTAATTGATGATTTTTTTCAAAGTGATTTGTACTTTAATGCCTTACCGGATCACTGACCATTAACGCCAGAAGGCCTTTCATTACAATAAAAGTGTAAAAGCGTAACCGGACTCAAATCGGAATTTCCGTCCGTGCACACACCGTTTTGCGAATCAAAAAACCTCGTCAATAGTTTTTTTAAAAAATAAATTCTTGACGCAAAGATAAATAACTTATTTTTTCTGAAATAGCCTCACCACGCATTTTGTTCCAATTGCTTACCAACTTACAACCGCAAAGTTATTGAAATGAGAATTTTATTTACTAAACATGCAAAGCAATTTATTATTTTTTACAGAAGAAAAAAGTTGGAATACCGACAGGAAATAAATTTTTTCTACCGAACCAAGGATAAACCCTCAGCTAGCGAATCTCGAAATCCCATCGTCAGAACCACCGCCATCTGGCAGTTACACCAGAATCAAATCAGGAAAACTAAGTCTCGCCCGGTGCACGGGCCTTTATTTCGAGCGCGTGCAGTCCGCTAACGAACTCTCCCTTTAGTAGATCCATAACTAGGCGTTGCCGATCAATTCGTGATTTGCCCGTAAACAGCGCGGTTTCAATACTTAACTTGTAATGGGTCTCGCCGGTATACCCTGCGGCACCCAAATGCTGCACATGACCCGCATGTTTTGCAGAATCGTTAATCAGCTCCAATTTTGTTGGAGTCAGAGCTTTCAATTTTTCTAAAATCCGCTGCTCACGATTCATAAACTCACGTCTCTTTTAGTTAAACTTAAATCTTCTTCTTAAGGTTTTCAAACTGCGACTTAGCAATCTCAAGTCCCATTTTCGCTAAATTGAACACGCCTTTTTCTTCTAACTTCTTTTCGACTTCTTTTGCTTTTTGTAAGGCTTGCGACGCAACCATATCTGCCACCGGATGTGGTAAGCCTAAATTTGTGAAGTCACCTTCTGTTTTCCAGTGATGCTTCACTTCGGTTGCTACTTTCTCTGCAGTTTCGAAGGCTTTTGGCATCTGAGCCCGCACGACATCGCTAAATGGAAAGTCTATTTTAACCTGTTGCTTTTCAGCACCTGCACCAGAGTCATCGTTTACTTTCGAACCGAAGGCTGCGTCACTCGTACTCGACTCATCCGCGCTATGCCGCTTTTCATTAGTATCAGTCGCTTCACTTATATCAGTTGCATCGTTAACATCATGAACCGGATCAGCTGCATGCGATGAATCTTTTTCCGTAGAACTGCGCTTTTTAGAATTTTTTGTAGGATCTGAATTGTGATCATCATGATTTTGTGACATTTCGTTGTACTCCGTCTGGTTTAGCTCTATATCCTTATACCATGATAAAAATCGTAGAGGAAAATAAATTTTTCATCGTCATCAACAAGCCTGAAGGCGTCAGTGTTCACAATGAAAAACCGTCGTTAGTTGAATTCTTACAAGCTAAAAAATTACCTTTGCATTTTGTCAGTCGTTTGGACCGCGAAACCTCGGGTTTAATGATCGTCGCACGAACTCCGGGCCTACATGAAGAATTAGCAGAAAGCCTGACCACCGGCGAGAAAACCTACCGCGCCCTTTTACGCGGACCATGGAAAGCAAACAAAACAGCAGAGCAAACCACCGTTTGGAAATGGGCCTTATCTGACAAAGCCGAAGGCCGGCAAAATCCGCAAGGGGTCAGCTCAGACCGTATACCGTGCGAAAGCCAAGTAAAGCTTGTGCGTACAAACACATACTTTACCGAAGTGCTAGTCACACTTTTAAGCGGGCGGCAGCATCAAATTCGAAAGCACGCAGCACTTTCAAAACAAGCTATTGTTGGCGACAAACGTTACAACGAAAAAAAGTATAATGCCTCGATTGCAGAGCGCTACAAACAGGATCGATTGTGGCTACACGCTGAAAAGCTGCAGTTTAAATTTCAGAATAAAGAGTATGCGTATGAGAGTAAATTCAACTTAGGCGCTTTTTTTATCTAATAGCTAAAAATGCTCTGCTGCGTTTTTAGCATTAGCAACTTCAATTTTTTTAACCAAATTACGAAGTAGCGCCTTCATCCAGATCGGATTTTGCGCCAGCACATCAAAAATTTTGTCAGCTTCAATCTGCACCAGCTCACAGTCGGTAGCAGCAATAATAGAAGCCGAATGGTTTTTCTTAGAACCCAAGTGCGCCATCTCGCCAACGAAATCGCCAGCCTTTAGCTGCGCAACAACTTGCACGTGCCGACCACTAGTTTGCACAGCATTCAAAGTACCACTTTTCACAATATAAATATAGGGCTCTAAAGTACCTTGGGTGATCAGCACATCAGTGGCTTCTTTTTTAATAAGTGAATACATCCTGAATTCCTGTGTTAGGTATTTTTATTAGTGTACTTAAGTTTGTTTAAAAAATCACTAACAAGACTTTCCCGAGCTTGACCAGACACCGGTCTAGCTCCCATTTGATAAAATGAGTACAGCGATTTTGGAGTCTCTGTTAAAAACCGCGACGCAAAAACCGGCTTGATCACGCCCATTTTTTTTCGCTGTCGGCAGTACGTCAGCACTAACTTTTCTTGCGCGCGAGTTATACCCACGTAAAAAAGCCTTCGCTCTTCGTCAATGTCTGAGCCCAATCGTTTGTGCGGAATAAGATCCTCTTCAACGCCCACCAACATCACGGCCGGAAATTCTAAACCTTTACTAGCGTGAAAGGTCATCAGTTGAACTTGATCTTTTCGCTTGTCATCGGATGTGTCATCACGAAGCAACATCGCATCGATAAATTCTTTTAAAGCGGCGACTGATAAATCACGCTTAGTTAAAAAAGATTCTAAGATCCGAGAAACAATTTCAACCACCTGCCATTTTTTATCAAAAATAACTCCGTCGTTGGCCTGTTTTGATAGATAATCGCGGTAACCACATTCGCGCATCATGCTCTGAAACCGCTCGGACACCGTAGCACCAAGGCTTGTATCATCTAAAATTCGCTGCGGAAATACCCAAAGCCATTTGAAAAATTGATCTAAAATTTCACCCTGCTTTTCGCCAATTTCGACATCTTTCCAGTTCTTGCACGCGGTTTGCAAATCCATTTTTCGTTCAATGGCATAGGCGGAAAGTTTCTCAATTGCGGTATCACCCAGTCCGCGCGGTGGAGTGTTGATGATGCGCCGTAGGCTGACCTCATCGGGAAGCAATGATTGTTTTAAATAAGCTAAGCAGTCTTTAGCTTCTTTACGTTCAAAGATGGAAGTGCCCCCAGAAATTTCGTACGGTATGTGGGCCCGTCGTAGTGAACTTTCAATAAAGGCCCCTTGGGTGTTTGAGCGATAAAGTATGGCTATGTCAGAAAATTTATAGTTTGCACCCTTAAGCGTTTGAATTTCACGTAAAACGAAATCGGCTTCTTCATCTTCATTTTCTAAAACAAAAACCTCAGGCTTTTCTTCAGTGTTTTTAAGCTTAGTCGACTGTAAAACTTTACCATGACGTTTGGCATTTTTAGAAATGACTTCATTTCCTAAATCTAAAATAGAAGTTACCGAACGGTAATTCTTTTCTAACTTTACCACTTTACAGTTTTTGTAATCTGACGGAAAATTTAGGATGTTGGCAATCTGTGCCCCACGCCAGCCGTAGATGGATTGATCATCGTCACCCACAACGGTTAAATTCTGGTGCGAATTTGATAAATACTGAATTAGTTTCATCTGTTCGGAATTGGTGTCTTGAAATTCATCCACCATAATTTGCGTGTACTGACTTTGCACTTTGGCTAGTACGTCTGGATATTTTTTAAATAATTTCAAAGGCTCAAGCAATAACCCTTCAAAATCAGTTACCCCTAACATAATTAAACGCTTTTCATATTTGGGTGCTAAGACTTCCGCTAGTTCGTGATATTCATCTAAATAGCCAGGCGGAATTTTTTTCCCGGCACGCAGAGTATTAATTAAATTAAGTAACTTGTCCGCATCGAATTTTTCTTTGGACGAAACTTTTACTTCTTTAACTAATTCTTTAATGATGGACTGTGAATCTGATTGATCTAACACTCCGAAGTGTGGGCTTAAACCCAAGTACTGATAATTTTTTCTTAAAAGCTGTAAGCCAAACGAGTGAAACGTTCCAGCCCAAAGGCCTTTTGCCAACACGCCCACTTTGTCATGGACGCGATGTTTTAATTCACGCGCGGCTTTGTTCGTAAACGTAAGCACACAGATTTGACCAGCGTAGGCGATATTTTCGTCAATCAACCTACCCGTTCTAGAAACTAAAACTGTCGTTTTCCCCGAGCCCGCACCCGCTAAAATAAGCAACGGGCCGTGATTGTGGTTAACGGCTTCGCCTTGTTCTGTATTTAAACCCGCCAACCATTTATTTTGCGACATTAACTGGTATGAAACTATATTTTATTGTGCATTAAAGTTTTCACTTCAGTTTCAAATAGAACGTCAATGCGGTCAATTTGAACTGTGCGAACGTAACCAACACCAAACGTCGAATGTTCAATTTTTTGGTCTTTTTCGAATTTTGTCTTGATACTAAAAGGTGTTCCTTTTTCTGTACCACGATTGCTTTGCAATGCTTGATAGTCATCCGCATGAGTTGTCTTACGAACGCGGCCGGTTTTTGTTAATCCGGTCTTTGCTGCTGAAACTTTTTTTGCCACAGATCCTGCCTTTGGTAAGGTGTATGTTTTTTTACTTTTACAAACTTCGCATTCAATTTTAGCCGAGGAGGGCGAGGTATGCGTTAATACCGTATGATAACGATCAGCACCGCACTTTTTGCACGCACTGAAAAATGATTTTGCAACTGGAGGTAAAGCTATTTGGGTCATGTTCATTTTGTCCTTGTTTTTATTAAGCCTGCTTAAGTTTGTAAATGTGAAGCGGGTCCCGCAGACCCTTGTGCGCAATATCGCCAGCATTTAAATAAAAAGGTCCTTCATTATTCTGAATACGACGCTGCATTTTAATTAAAGACTCTTCATTATTTGGTTCAATCATAAATTCTGTTTTCCCGTACCGTTCTAAAAAAGCTAAATCAGGTTCTTTCGTAAAAAACTTTTCCCAGTTTTTCACATTCACTTCACAGCGATACGTCATCGTCGTCGCATGCGTGTGTAGTGGCGCATAGGCTCCGATCATTTCTAACGGACCATAATGCGAATGCAACTTCAGCGAGGGGCTTCCCCACTGGGTCATACCCGAACACTGGCCCACATTAGCATACCACAAACCGAAAGCCTTCGATAAAAAACCCAGACCATAAAATTGTTCATCTTTTGGCAGCAGTGAATTAACCGAACAAAGGTCGTAAGCAACCCATTCGCCCTTGTGCGCCGTAGGAATAATTATAAATAATGACAACGGGCACCATTCATTTTCATCCGAGTAATTTAACAGATTCAATATTTTTTTAGGCAGCGCTTTAGTACGGCCCGCAAATCCCGCAATAAAACCAGGCATTGCAGCACAATCATAAAACACCCAACGCGGAATCGCTAAATCCTGATGGCCAAAAGATTTCCACTCGATCTGATAAATTGCATTGGCAAAGGCTAGCTCATCCAGATGTAGTGGATTTTTGTACAAAGGCTGCTCGGGGAACCAGTCGATGGTGTGGCGTGTCCCTGGGTTTGCAATCATATTTTCTGGGCGCACAAATACATAGGGCTTTATGTCACCAGACTGTAACCAAGTAGCTTTGTGTAGAAGTGGATTCTGTGATGGCAAATTATTTTCCTAACGGGCTGGTTATTGTTTCAGCCCTAAAGGGCTTGTCATAGTTTCAGGGCGCACAACTTGATCAAATTTTTCAGCAGTCAGTAAACCTGACTTAACTGCTTCTTCTTTTAATGTTGTTCCGTTTTTGTGGGCCGTTTTTGCAATCTTAGCCGCGTTGTCATAACCAATATGCGGATTAAGTGCAGTCACCAGCATCAACGAATTATCTAAATGCTTTTTTATTTGCGAGGTGTTCGCCATGATGCCATCAACGCAATGATCACAAAAACTTTCACAGGCATCAGCTAAAAGCCTGATTGAATTTAAACAATTAAAAACAATAACAGGCTTAAAAACATTTAGCTCAAAGTGCCCCATGCTGCCACCAATGTTTACCGCGACATCATTACCCATTACTTGTGCGCACACCATGGTCATGGCTTCACTTTGCGTGGGATTTACTTTTCCTGGCATAATCGACGAACCCGGTTCATTTTCAGGTAAGTTTAATTCGGCAAAGCCACAACGTGGGCCGCTGCCAAGTAAACGAATGTCATTTGCAATTTTCATCAACGACACCGCAACAGTTTTCAAAGCGCCGTGCACTTCAACCAAGGTGTCATGAGTTGCAAGTGCCTCAAATTTATTCGGCGCCGTTACAAACGGAATTTTTGTTTCCGCAGCAATGGCAGCAGCTGCTTTTTTCGGAAAATCAATATGGGTATTAAGACCTGTGCCAACGGCTGTTCCACCAAGTGCCAATTCGTGCAAATGCGGTAGCGTATTCTTCACACGCTGAATTGAATTTTTTATTTGCGTGGTGTAGCCGGAAAATTCCTGACCTAACGTCAGCGGCGTTGCATCCATCAAGTGCGTCCGGCCAATTTTGACAATTTTATCAAACTCGGACGATTTTTTTTGTAAGACCACGTGTAATTTTTCAAGCATTGGAATCAAGCGATTATAAATTTGATCAGCTACAGCGATATGCATAGCCGTTGGGAATGTGTCATTTGAACTTTGGCCTTTGTTCACATCGTCATTCGGGTGAATGTTTTTTGACGGAAGCGGTAAATTCATTAAAGTCATCGCGCGGTTGGCAATGACTTCGTTGGTGTT
>JAYTMU010000201.1:0-1586 GCA_043728195.1 Bdellovibrionales bacterium | reverse complement strand
AAAAACGTCAGGCTGCCAGATCATCGCGTAATCGCAGTAAGAGACTGCGACTGGTTTTTTTTCGTCTAAACGTGGTAACACGGCTAAAACAGTGTCTATAGGACCGCGCGACGAATGGGGCACATAAACGGTGACAGCCTTCGAACAGGATTTTTTAATAACCTTTTCGACATCAGTGTTTTTGTAGTGCTCGCCAATAGCAAAAATTAATTCCCACTCCGGATTGAAACTTTCGATCAGGTACGTAATCGCAGCCTTACCCATAACCGGAACAATAGGCTTAGGCTGAGCAAATCCCTCGAATCGAAATCGCTGTCCAAGACCTGCCACAGTTACAACTACTTGCATAACTTAAGAATAATTTCTACAAAACTGGTTGTCCAGGCGCTAATAAAACCTCTGAGGTTATCCAACGGATGATTTTGAATCAAATGCATCACGAATTGCTAACCCAATATTAATTAACAAAGTTAACGTAAGGACTAATGCCACAGAAGGCCACCAAACCAGCCACTCAGATGTCGTAAAATACTTCTGCGCCTGCTGTAACAGTTCACCCCAACTTGGCGTAGGTGCTCGAAGACCCAAACCCAAGTAATCTAGAAACGCTAGGTACGAAATATTAAACGCAATATCAAAAGGCGAAAACGTCACAATGGGCGTAAGCCCATTCGGCAGAATATGTTTAAACACGATCCGCGCGTCCGACGATCCTAGCGCCTTTGCCGCTTCAACAAATTCACGCTGACGAAGTTGTAGAAACTGACCACGCATGTAACTAGCAATCTTAGTCCAATCAAACACCGCTAGAAAAATAATTAGCACCAACAGATTCGGAGTAAAAATCGAAATGATGGTAATCAAAATCAAAGTAACGGGCATAGTCTGAATAATTTCAACCACACGCATCCCAATCAAATCAACTTTTCCACCAAAGTAGCCCATCAACGATCCAAAAAAAACTCCGATGATGTAACTGGCAAGCCAAGCGCCAATTGAAAAAACCAATGTATAGCGAAGGCCATAAAGAAGCCGGGTCAGCACATCACGGCCGCGATCATCAGTACCCATCAAATTATATTTAGTAGGTGCCGACGGATAACTTTCTTCAATTTTGTTGCTTTCAAAGGGGTCCCACTGAACGACGGGCCAAACGGACCAGTCACCGGGCTTTGCTTCCAAAGATCGATAATCCATTACATAAATATCATCACGCCCAAATTCGGTTGGGTGATAATCAAACACCAATGGGAAAAATATACGGCCATCGTATTTCATAACGTGCGGTTTACTGTTCGCCCACAATTCGGCAGTGAAACTTAAAAAAAACAAAATACCTAAAAGCCAAACCGAAACCATCGCAACATGATTCCGCTTAAAACGCCGATAGCGTTTTAGTGTTAAATCATTTTTTATACGGCCTTCAATAAGTTTCAATTTCTTTTTCCTAAAGTTTTTAAATTCACTACGCTAAATTCATTTCACTACTTAAAATCAATTCGCGGATCAACCAAAACATAAATAAAATCGCTCATCATATTTCCAACCAGTAGAAGCAGCGACGAGATAAATGTTAAACCCATGAT
>JAYTMU010000200.1:0-3720 GCA_043728195.1 Bdellovibrionales bacterium | reverse complement strand
AATTTATTCAGTACCAGCTGAAACATTTCCTTAGGGTAGGTCTGAGTTAACAGCTCATTCATCAAACGCTGAGTTTGCTGAACCACCAAAATTTCAGGGCTTGAAACAATAGTAATTGCAGTTGCTTCCTGCAACACCGCAGTTTGCATGGGACCGATATCGTTACCAATATCTACGATAATATATTTAAAGCTACGTGAAAAATACTCTAAAAGTTTTGTTAAGTTATCAGGTGGAACAGAAAGAATTTCTTCAGGACCACGAACAGCGCCAACAAAAGAAAACCCGCCTGAATGTTGTGTCACAATTTGTTGGATCGGTGTTTGATTCAAAGACTGAGTTGAGTTTGCTAATTCGCGTAAAGTTTTTAGTGGTTTAAGCCCAGTAATAACATTTTGATCACCAACACTTTTGGTATCGCAATCGATTAAAAGAATTGGCTGGCGCAGTTCGGCAGCGAATGCTGCAGATAAATTGGCTGCAAAAACGGATTTTCCGACTCCACCTTTTCCGCCAACGATTGCAATCAAGTTACAATTCGGATTCAAAGCCATTACATTCTCCTAACCTAGGGTACTTTTCGGTAAATAATCATTATATCTGAACTGTTAAGTGATAACTTTTGAAAAGCCCTGTAACGTAGGCTAGACTTAGGTTTGGTCTACTCTTTTAGTCGAAATTTTTTCTTAACTTGATCAACGCCAGAACTGGCCGAAGCCTTTATTATCGGTGTTATAAACACCACAAAGTTGCTTGTGTTCTTGACGTGTATTTTTCTCGCTTCTAGTGAAATGATGGCTTTTGTATTGAGTGGACTTCCGAAATCGCCATTCTTTTTCTTTTTAATAGTTCCGCCGAAAGCTGCGCTTTGACGATCACGTACACTGATAGTTGTATTGACTTTGGTCAAGGCAGTGCCGAGCTCGTTTGGATCATTTAATTCGACGGCTAGATTTTTAAGTTCAATCAGGCCCGATCGTTCTGATTTAATGGTTGGTGTCGTCTCAATCGACAAAACCGCAAACGTCGAATCCTGTTTTTGTTCGCCATTCTGACCAGCGATTAAACCTTTTGCGACAGTGATCGATCTGTAAAGATTTGCTTTTTGTCTATCTTGAACCAAAATCGATCCGGTATCCAGCACACGTGCATAACCATGAGATTTTGCCCAGTTTAATTTAGGTAATAGTCGATCTACCAAAGACGCAATTTCAGACAGCGAGCCACTGTTAGGCTGGCGCATTGCACCGTCAATGGGTGCCAACCTTGGACTGAAATTAAAATCGAAACCTTTAGAATAAAATTCGTTGTACTCGACAAAATGAGTCACAACCTGAATCATTTTTGGCGGAGGTTCAACTTTATCTTCGTCTTTTTTAATGGTCATAAGATCAATAATTAAATCTTCAACCTTGCCGCCACTTTTACGGCCAACAATTTTTATGTGTTCGGTGTCTGGCGCATTTTCAATGACTAAATCGGGCATGTACAAGCTAACAAGTCGGATGACCCGATCTTTTTCAGCTTGAGAATTGACAACGCCTTCTAGTTTTAAGTAATCCCCAACCGCAGTGATAGAGACCTCGGGGTTATTCACGTCTCGGGAAATGTATTCAGCAATTTTTTTTCGCGCAATTGGACTTAGAGTAACCAAAGATCTTATTTTTTCTGAGCCGATAGTTTTTACGACCTGTGCAATGCGAATTAGATCACGGGGGATCAAAGCGTACCCATCTAGTAAAATTGTACCGTTCACAATTTTGAATTCAATGCCCTCAATGTCACCAAGTAATGACCTTGCTTCGCGCAAAGTTTTCTCGATTAAGTCGTCGCGAACATCAAAGCGCAGTTCAACTAATATTTGGCCAGTTTTTTTATTGTGAATAGTCACAATCCCGTTGCCAACTTTTTTAGGATAAATTCTGAAAAAATCTGTCCCTTTAATTCGTTTCATATCGAAGAATTCAACTTTACCTTTGTAGGTTAATTCTTTGTCTGGAATTAAAAGTTCTTCATCGTGTTCAACGCTTAAAATTAAATCTAAATGCCGCCGAATTCTTCGCGCGTTCGGCAATTCTACATCTTCTTCGGTCGGTGTTGTTACTGCTGGCGCCGGTGTAGCAGGTGGTGTGATGCTAGGTACAATAGGTAAAATCGACTCTTGGGCAAGAACCGTATGCGAAAAATATAAAACTACTAAAAGCACTTTCAAATTTGGAATCATTCCTACATTTCAATGCGCTAAATTATCTTCCTGGCGCATTCTGTAAGTTTGTCTGAGGCTGACCCGAAAAGCCACTGGACGGGACCAAGGCCCGGTACTGAATTGAATCTGCAGACGATGCCGGCAGTCGCGGTAAAATTTTTCGGTCATTTGGATTACGTAACAAAAAATAAAGGCTACTTGCATTTGCAGAAACTAAATAAATAAGGTCCTGTGCCTGTTGCAAATCAGCTTCAATAGTAAGTGTTCCATATTTTGTATCGCCAGTAAGTGTTGTCTGAATTAAGTTTTTACCGGTCGGATCTTTTTCAATTGTTCGTGGCAAATTATTGTGAACGTTCACACCAGTCGCAAGTATGACTACGTCCTGCATAAGAACAGTCACTTCACGTTTTTGACTAACACCTTTTCCGCTATCAACTACGGCCATAATGTCGACGCGGTCGCCTGGTCTAATTAACCTGGCATTGGCACGGTCATCATTTACGGGAATCGTTACCGCACGTTTGTTAGGTGAAACCTGAATGGCCATTCCTGTTTCAGGGCCGGGTTCCAGAAGTTTACTTTTCGTAACTGAATAGCCTTTTTTAATAGGGATCGCTGCAACTTGGCCTACTACATCTGGAATATTTGAAATGTAATCAGGCTCAACGTCTGACTTGTTTTTTTCAACGACTTCTAAAACATTGTCATAAACACTATCCATTTCGCGGATGTCTTCCTTAGCAACAACAACACGGACTTTGTCACCAGCTTGTTTTTCAAGTTCAGATTTTTTTTCTTGTGAATACGAATACAGCATGAATGTGGCAAAGACGCCTGCGCCTAAAGATATCCATAAATTTCTTGATTCATTAGGTCCCATTTTACAACTCCATTGCAAGACGACTACGGTTTACAATCGGCATTTAAACAGATTCCATAAACGGTCTTAATCCAAACTCTGGCCGTTTGTACTGAATTGCCATCCTTTGGTACTGACTTCGAAGTGAAAGACCAAACATTATTATCTGCCGGTGTAAGTTTATATTCGCGGTCTGGTTCTGATAAAGCCGATTTGCCATTTTTAGAATCCTGGACGTTGGCCAAGTCTCTGCCGGGTGTGTCTGATTTGTAATTAAATGTTATGGCTCGTAAAGTTGCAGGCCATTTACCTTTTTCTTCGACCAAGGCTTCGGTTCCATCTTGTGTTGTTCCGTGAATTCGATTTTGCGACAACAGATTATTGGTCGTGCCAGCACCAGGACGGAAATACATTAAATTAGATTTGAAACGAAATGTTTCTAAAGCGTAATTGTAAGACGCCATTGAATTTAAAATTCCTGAATGAACCGCACCAAAAAATCCTAAACTAAAATTAAAAATTAGCACCAGCATAAACAAAACCGGAATAGCCTCGATGATAGCCATTCCCTTTTCTGATTTTTTGTTTTTACGCTTCATTGTTTTTAGCATCCGTTATCCTCGATAGGAACATACTTGTTAGGATCATAAGC
>JAYTMU010000199.1:0-2322 GCA_043728195.1 Bdellovibrionales bacterium | reverse complement strand
CTTTAAATTTATTATTTAGATAAGAAAAAAATCTTTTTGAAAAAAATCCATTCATAAATTCGGGATGAAACTGGGTCGTAAAAATACGACCATCTTTGCTTACTAAGGATTCAGCGACGCCGTCTGTAGCCACTGCGGCTAGCTCGATTTCTGGATTATGATTTGAAAACTGCACGGCTTGATGATGGTAGCTGTTGACCCGAATAGACAATAGCTTCGTGTTGAATATTTTCTTGAAAATATTATATCGTGTTTCTTGGAAAATAATTTTGTGGTTTTCCCATTCTTTATCGCCGTGGGAATCTATGTGCTGTATTAACTTAAATCCCAATGCGACTGCGATCAATTGGTGACCGCGGCAAATACCGTACAGGAACCCTTTGTCTTTTTTAATCCAATGCTTCAAAAATTCGATTTCGAACTTATCTCTAGTTAAATTAATATCCCTGCTTCTGCTGTTTTCTTCGTTGTATAAATCGGGGGAAACATCTGCGCCGCCTAAAGCTATGACTCCGCTGAAATTTAATGATATTTTTTCATATAAATCGATTCGGTCCGAGTCATTTAAGTGAATACCAATTGCCAGAGGCATGACAACTAAGGACGTCGAGTTTGATAGTTTTTCTGATAGTTTCTTTATCCGCGCTTGCCCGCCCACATCCGGCGGCATTCCTAGATCTAAACCTCGATTAGCCAATATTAAGACTTGCGATATTCTCTCATTATTTAATTCCCTAACTTGACCCAGTTTGAACTGTTCAAGTTGCTCGATCGTGACTGCACTTGAAAGATCGCTGTTATCGCGAATGGAATTCTTATATAAATTCAGTTCATCGATAAAGCGATATCCTTCACGTACCGGAATGAGATATTCAAGATGACTTTTTGAAGGCCGTAAAGTAAATAGTTTAACATCCGCGTAAGCAGCGAAGTTTATGAAAAGAATTACAAGCGAAAAACCAAGGCTTAGCTTCATAGAAACTAAGTTTTGCTATGAATGTGCCACGGTAATCAGAATCAAAGATTGCGCAGAGTATTTGGCCTAATCATACTGATCAAAAAGTTGACAGGAGCCTAAGATTGTCATTTTTGATTGCGAATGAATTAATGTGGAATGAATTAAAAACAGCAAACGTTTTTCTCTCCGTATTTGATTATAAAGATGACTCCGAATAATTTTGTAAAAAAGCGATTCTCCATAAGAGAATTTGGCTTCCGCTTCGTGTCTGTGACTCGTAGCGAATTTCACCAAACTGCTTGAAGAAATTACGTTCGTATAATTTGCAAACATTAGGTAGGCACTCATGATATTTTTGTTCCGTTCCGACGAGTAATAGTTCGGGACCATCCAATCTAAATTGGCTTGTCAGGGGTATTTTTGAATCTTCAATCAGCTTTTTGACTTTCAATGAAATTTCGCACTTCGATGAAATCTTGGCTTTTGCTAGCTAGTAAAAAAGGGCTGTAGGTCATTAAAAAAAATAGGTATTTGTACATATCCCGTTCCACGCAGTAACCACCTCCGCACCCGGTAGAAAAGTAATCTTGATGGCTCTGCTGCAGCTTTCAGACAAATATTTGTAGTTTTTACTTTGTAAGATGTGTTTTTTGCCTTTTTAAAATTAAATTAAGCGCCATATTCCGCGGACATGCGGGCACTTGTCCAGTTTTAAATGTTAAAAACAAGGACATGTCCTAAAAACTTCAATTGTTAGAGTTTCTTGATTTGAAAGATTTTGGTTGCGCGTTCATAACAGAAATACAAAAAAACAATTAAAAGTATGAAAGCAGTTCCGCTTTTGTATTTAAAAAAACAAAAAACTCTAAGGAGAGTACAATGAAAAAAATCATCTTTGCTATCGTAGCAGCAGCATCAATCAACGTATCAGCAGAATACGTAACTGTAACAGTTTGTGACCGTGGCGAAAACGGAAACCGTTGTGAAACTATTACTTACAAAAAACGTGCTCCTTCTGCACCAGTTCCACAGGTTGAAACTTGCTACGAAGGTGAAAACCAACGTCCAGTTGCTTGTAACCAAAACGCTCATGTACCTAACTGGTTGAAGAAATTAAACGAAGCATTATTAAATGCTGGTTTCACTGCACCTAAAGAAGACGACATCTACCGTGGTCACTAGTTTTAATCTTGATTTAGTTATAATCTAGCTAAATCGGATTAAATCTTTACTACTGAAAAAAGGGCTGAATAAGCCCTTTTTTCTTTTTGGCTATCTGTTCTTTTTATCTGGCAAGAAATTGCAAAGATTCTAATTTAGACTACTGACACGTTTTTTTCAATTTGTTGCAAAACAACCACACA
>JAYTMU010000198.1:0-2735 GCA_043728195.1 Bdellovibrionales bacterium | reverse complement strand
GGGCTTGATCCGCAGGCGCGTCTTTGGATTTGGAATTATTTCGAGAATTTAAAAGTACAGAAAAAAACAATGATCCTAACAACTCACTACATGGAAGAGGCTGAAGTCTTATGTGACCGGGTAGCCATCATTGATCAAGGTCGCGTTTTAGAGTGTGATTCACCGAAGAATTTAATTCAAAAACATATTGGCGCCGAAGTTGTCGAAATTAGCGTCGGCACTGATGCTCAGTACTGGAAGTCACAGCTAGAATCAAAAAATATTGAATATCAAGATTTTGAAAAAAAGCTGTTTGCTTTTTTTCCTACAGCTGGGTTACGGCAACAATTTATTTCACAGATGCAAAATGTCTATTATTTAACTCGGGTGGCAAACCTGAACGATGTTTTTTTAAAATTGGCTGGGTATCAGATTCGAGCCAATGCATGATTCAAGTTTGGCTTCGAAATTTTTTATTTTTTAGAAAAACCTTTTTAGTGTCGTTGTTTTGGACAGTGTTAGAACCCTTAATGTATTTGACTGCGATTGGCTTTGGACTTGGAAAATTTGTTGAACAAATTGAAGGCCTTACGTTTATCGATTTTTATTACCCGGGATTGTTAGCATCGACAGCCATGATGATTTCGTATTTTGAAGGAACCTATCCAAACTACACCAAACTGACCCATCAAAGAACATATTCGATGATGCTATTAACACCGCTAACAGAGCTGCAAATTTTGTTCGGTGAAATTTTGTGGGCTGCAAGTAAAGGGTTTCTGGCGGTATGTGGGGTGGCTGCAATATCATTGTTGTTTGGTTTATTTAAGTATCAAATATTTTTTACTTTGCCCGTACTTTTTTTAGTCTGCTTAGTCTTTTCAGCTTTTGGTATGGTGATGATATCTATCGCCAGAAATTACGATTCATTCATCTTTTCAACTTCTGGAATTATTATTCCCATGTCGTTAATTAGTGGTACATATTTTTCGACGCAGGATCTACCAGTTCTTTTAAAAGGTTTTGCGAACATGTTGCCATTAACGCACGGGGTGAACTTAACTCGGGATTTAATTTATCGAAGTTTATCTATACAAAGTTTAGTTAGCTTTTCTATCTTGTTATCCTATTTTATCGTATTCACGATAATCGCATACCGACTTTTTCGGAAGAAACTAGTCGCTTAATCTTCTAATTCTTCGCTTAGCTCTTGATCTAATGCTTCTAAGTCGGCCTCGGTGAACGTGTCTACCGACGTTGGAATAATACTTGCATTTTGGCCCGCTTTTAAAAATAGATCGATGCTGTCCATAGCTATGACGTAATCATCTGAATTGATACGATTGTACGTGTACATGTTTTCGATGATTTGTGCTAGACGCTTTCTGGCGAATTTAGTTAGATCTTTGCGGTAGTATGACTGTGCGTATTTTTCTGGATTTGGTAAGACCATAGCTAGAAATGCAGATTCATGGACCGTCAAGGCGCTAGCGCTTTTTTTAAAATAGAACTGCGCGGCTTGTTTAACGCCGTATACATTTTTACCAAATTGAATAACATTCAAATAGCGCTCTAAAATTTCTTTTTTATTTAAGTTTTTTTCAATTCGGTAAGTAATTAATGCTTCTAGGCCTTTGCGCAGAAAGTTTTTTTCTTTCCATAAGAAGACGTTCTTAGCTAGCTGTTGGGTTATCGTCGAGCCACCACAAACGATTCGTTTTTTTTCACGAATTTTTTCGAAACATTTTCGAATTCCATCCTGGTCAAAACCATTGTGCTGATAAAACCCAGAATCTTCAGTAATTAATATGGCGTTTTGCAGATTTTTTGAAATTTGCGAAAGCGGAACATAGGTTTTTGAACCTGGGCATAAGTCGATATTGAACATACTTGTTTTCACACAGCCCTTTATCTCGTTGGGGCCTGGCAGCCAGGCCAGTAGGGTTAAAAGAAGCGTTAATGCTAAAATGAAAAATCCGATTATTACTTTTTTCATTAGATGTAGTTGTTGTCTTTCATCCAGCGAACACTATTTTCAATAGCTATATCTGACGATCTTGGTTTAAAACCCAAATCGACTTTAGCTTTAGCGCAGTCGAACCAGTGAAACATGCTTGCCGTGTATGCGTTTTCTCTGCTGATTCCGGCTTTAATACCTACCGAGTTAAGTGCGTCGCCAAGAATACCTAAGCCGTGTAATGCATAATTTGGAATTTGTAGTTGCGGCGGTTTTACATTCGCACACGCTGCAATTTTTGCGAACAGCTGTTTGATGTGCATATTTTCAGACGATAAAATGTAGCGCTGCCCATTTTTTCCGTTTTTTAGCGCCAATAAAATGCCCTCGACAACATCTTCAACTGCTACAACATTCACGCCGCCGGAGGTATAAAATGGAAATGTTCCCTTGGCGACTTTGACTTGTGTTTTGCGACTTCCTTTTTTGGCATCACCCGCTCCGTAGATAGTGCTTGGGTTTACGCAAACTGCATTAATTCGGTTGTCACGTACGGCGTTTATAACTAGATCTTCGGCGTTTTTTTTAGTTTCAAAATAACCTAAGTTCAAATGACGAATGTTATACTTAGACGTTTCAGTCATAACTTTTGGAACATATTCAGCACCAATAGCCACGACAGAAGAAAGATGTAACAGTTGTGGAACCTTCAGCTGATAGCAAGCCTCGATCACATTTGCTGTTCCTTGAACATTAACAAGATCCATAAGCGCACGCTCAGACTTTTTGTAGGCGACTA